>JACPMF010000016.1 GCA_016186145.1 Candidatus Sungiibacteriota bacterium
GGCGGTGAGTACAAAGTTCGAGAACGTATTCACCGCGGCATAGCTGATCCGCGATTACTAGCGATTCCTACTTCATGAGGTCGAGTTGCAGACCTCAATCTGAACTGGGGAGCCGTTTGGTGCGATTGGCTCCGCCTTACGGCTTTGCAACGCATTGTCGGCTCCATTGTAGCACGTGTGTAGCCCAGGGCATCAAAGGGCCACGCTGATCTCGCGTCGTCCCCACCTTCCTCCTCCTAAACGGAGGCAGTTCCCCGTGACACTTGTAACACGGGGTAAGGGTTGCGTTCGTTGCCCCACTGAAGGGAACAGCTCATGCCACGAACTGACGAGGACCGTGCAGCACCTGTTCTGCTGTCCTTGTAGAAGATTCTGGTTTCCCTGAATCGTCAGCAGAATTTCAAGCCCTGGTGAGGTTCTTCGGTTGTCATCGAATTGAACCACATGCTCCACCGCTTGTGCGAACTCCCGTCTATTCCTTTGAGTTTTAGCCTTGCGGCCGTACTTCCCAGGCGGCAGACTTAACGCGTAAGCTAAGCCACGGAAAGGGTCGATACTTCCCATAGCGAGTCTGCATCGTTTAGGGCGTGGACTACTGGGGTATCTAATCCCATTCGCTCCCCACGCTTTCGTCTTATGAGTGTCAGGATACGACCAGTACACTGCCTTCGCATTTGGTGTTCCCCACGATATCAACGCATTTCACCGCTACACCGTGAGTTCCGTGTACCTCTCCGTACCTCTAGTTTTGCCGTTTCCGGCGCGGCACCGACGTTAGGCGTCGGTATTTTACGCCAGACTAACAAAACCACCTGAAGACCCTTTACGCCCAATAAATCCGGATAACGCTTGACGCCTTCGTATTACCGCGGCTGCTGGCACGAAGTTTGCAGCGTCTTATTCGTAGTGTACAGTCACGTAAGTTCCTCCACTACAAAAGCAGTTTACAACCCGAAGGCCTTCTTCCTGCACGCGGCGTCGCTCGATCAGGCTTTCGCCCATTGTCGAATATTCTCGACTGCAGCCACCCGTAGGTGTATGGACCGTGTCGCAGTTCCATCGTTGGGGGTCACGCTCTCACGCCCCCTACCCGTCATAGCCTTGGTGAGCCATTACCTCACCAACTAGCTGATAGGACCTAGGCTCCTCTCGAAGTGTCTTGCGACTTTACTCTTACGAGACTATCGGGTATTAGCTAACCTTTCGGCTAGTTATTCCCGTCTTCGGGGTAGATTCCAAGGTATTACTGAACTCGTTCGCCACTCACCTCGCGCACGGCGCGAGGTCGCTGACTCACGCTGACTATATAAACGCGGACTTACGCGGAAAATTTTCTGCGTAGGTCTGCGTCCAGTCCGCGATTGTCCGCGACCTTGTGCCGCACACAAGGTGCGTTCGACTTGCATGCCCTATCCACGCCGCCAGCGTTCATCCTGGACCAGGATCAAATCCTCAATAGATGCCTAAAATCCCAGGCACTATAAAGTGCGCCGAAATTTAAGGTTTTAATTAGATCGGAACAACTGGAAAGTTTCAATTTGCCTTATCCGGTCCTTTTCGGATTCTTGACAAAATCACAAGTTAAGACCATAATAACTTCTATGTTCTTTCATAAAACTGTTTTGCCGGGAGGAAACCGTGAAAACGCTCAAAATCTTTTTCGCTCTTTGGAAAATCGCACCCGCAGACTGTCGCGCTAACCTGGTGTACGAACTCGTCTTTACCCCCTATCGTCTTCAAAGGCGGTTCGAAGAAGAAATGAGGTTTCGGAACAATTTAACAAGAGCTTGGCGCTTTCCCAGCGAAAAAAAGTAATCCACACCGTCGGCCGTCAGGCGGTGTTTTAATTTATAAGACTAATAAGCACCCCCAACAATCCAAAAAGGGCCGGATAATTCGGGCAATCGGCAATGCCGACTTAACCCTAAAATTGAGTATGCCATCCAGTTGCCTATTCACTTTTCAACGTCCGTTCCTTCTCTCCCGCTTCTCAAACAAAACACCCGGAGAAATCTCCTTATTCAAGAAACTTCTCCGGATGTTCACGATTGGATTGTTAAATTGAACAATGATTCCTGGCTACATAATATGAACATTATAACTGCCTTAAAAATACAGTCAAGCCCAAAAAAACACATTATTTCCTTACGTTTTCAATCCTTCAACGCTATTCAGGATTGACTCTGGGTCGGAATCGAAGAGTCAATAATCTTTTTGTACTCCCCCTCCTTCGCTTCCGCCGTCGCTATGGCTTTGGCGGACAAGTCGGAAGGCAAGCGCGCACTCTCAATAATTTGTTTATAAACCAAGGCGCTGGATCTTATCTTACGCTTCATGGTTTTATAGTCAACTTCCACAAGTCCAAACCGCGGCCAAAAACCGTCACTCCATTCAAAGTTATCCAAAAGCGACCAGTGGAAATATCCCCGAACATTAACACCGTCTTGAATCGCTTTAACGACCCATTTAAGGTGTTCGGAAATAAACCACGACCGCTCCTTGTCTCGAGCATCGGCTAATCCGTTTTCAGTAATAAAAATCGGCACGTTATATTTCTTCAAGGCGCAAAGCATGGAATAAATCCCTGGCGGATATAAAGACCAACCCATATCGGAAGTTTTTTCCGTAACAACCTTAGAAAATCTGAAATTAACGCGGTAGTGTGAATAATAGTTGAACCCAATAAAATCTTGATGGTGCCGAATCGCATTGAGAAATGCAAAATTTTTTCTCCACTCGCCAAGCAGTTTTAAAATACGATTTACAAAATTATCGCGCTCGACTTCAAAGAAGCTCATATTGTGAGCAATGCCAATTTGAGATTTTGAATTAATGTTTTTAATAACACCGTATGCAGTTTTATGGGCTTTAATTAAATTTTTAGAAACACGGAAAAAGGAGAAAAAACTTTTCTTCTGCGGCGGCCACCTGCCCTCAAGGTAAGAAATTTTTGTGTAAACCAATGGTTCATTCAAAACAATCCAAAAAGTAACATCTTGATTGAATGCTCTAACAACTTTTTCTACATAGCGCCCGAAATACAAAGAAAACTTGGGAGACAAGACGCCTCCTTGATCACGAAGCCATCGAGGCAGCGTCCAATGCCAAAGCGTCACAAACGGCTCAATCCCTCGCCCGCGCAAGGCGCGAACCACGTCCCGATAATGCCCTATTTCCCGTTCGTCGAATTTCCCCTCCTCCGGTTCAATCCGAGACCACTCTATTGAAAATCGGTGAGCATTATGGCCGAGCGACCGCGCGATATCAAAATCTTCCCGGAAACGGTTATAATGGTCACAAGCCTTGCCGGATATATAGTTTTCTTCCCGAAGCGGAGAAAAAGAAACCAGAAGGAAATTTCGCATCCATAAAGAACATTATAGCACGTTACAACGGAGCCCGCCCCAAAAGCACCCCGAGGCGTATGATGAATGCGGCAAAAGAGTTTGTTATGATGGTGCGATACACGGTATTGAAGTGATAGGTGTCGCCGAAATAAACAAGAACCGTTGAAACAACAAGCAAAATCATCCACGAGGCCGCAAATGCAGTACTAAAATGAGGATGTACGTTTTTTCCGCGCCTGCGGCGAATTTCATTGACGACTATATATATGCCGAGCGCTCCGAGATACGGCTCGGAAAAAGCTTCGACGATAAATATAAAATTGCGAGAAAGCGAGTCTTGAAAGAAAAAGATTGTTATATTACCCGCAAAATAAGTATAGGTTGCGACGACAAGGGCGTGATGCAGCGTGTCAACAAAATTATCGTAGAAGATTCCGCGCAGGGCACGCATGAACCTCACGAAGAGGTTACTCCCGTTTTCCTGACTCTTAATTTCCTCAAAACGTCTTTTGAGGAACATGATGTCAGTCCACCAAGCCATACTCTGTGCCACAACACAATCTAACAACTAGTAACCAGCTACCTAGACCGGTTGCGGCGCAAAGTACGGCCTTCCGTGGGTCTATTCAATTGTTAAACTCACACGTTCTCTACAGGATATTCAGGACTTATCTACAGAAAAACCCCTCTTTCAAGAGAGAGGGGTCTTCAAAAAGCGTATTCTGATACCAACAAGCCGAGAAGCCGGCTTTCCCGGGACTAAACTGCTTCGGAAAATGGCCTTTTTTCAGAGGGGAAACCCCTCTCACTTCATTATACCTTGAAACAGAGAATGGAGTAAGCGCCCTATAGCCACTCCTCAATCTCCTTTTCGGAAAGGCCCATCATACGCAACAGAAATTTCGGCGGCCTCGGCTGTGGCAGCGGACCAACTTTCTTTTTTCTGCGCTCTTCCTGCTCCCTTAATGCTTCGGCGGCTTCTTTCTGCAACTTATCGTAATCTAAATCTTCGGGCGTTAAATCGTCTATATGATTAAAAAACGCATATACATGGGCTATAAACTTAATCTTTAAAAGTTCATACTGCAACAGCATATTTTTCTTAACACTGTCTCCTTCGGTCTCAAGAACCTTAATTGTTTCCATGGCATCAAGTTCAAGCTTTTCAGCAAGATCGTCCAGTATTTTCGCTTTTACTCCATAAGCTTCTTGAACATATCCATAACCGACCCTCACATCCCCAACATCCATACCCTTATATCCGCGCGCTTTTGCTTTTACACGGAGATCCGCCGCGGCATCTCTCAAAATTTTAGTGCTTTCAGCCAAAGAACGCGCCAATTCTTGATTGGTTATTCTCGCCTCTCTGTTTTCAGACGGAGATTCTTTTTGGTTCATGCTTATAACTTAGCATTTTTATAAAATTAAAGCAATAGCTATCTTTTGATTTCCTTAATCCCGAACATATAGGGTTGTAAAACTTCGGGAACGCGAACAGAGCCATCCACTTGCTGATAATTTTCCAAAATGGCGATAATTGTCCGCCCGATAGCAAAGACAGTGGCGTCATTCATGTGCGCGAACTCAACCGTACCGCTCTTTCTTTTTACTTTGGTGTTCAGTCGCCGCGCCTGATAATCAGTCATAAGATCGGCGGTGTGGGTCTCCCGATACATATTTTGCCCCGGAAGCCATGCCTCGATATCGATTTGCCGCGCGTCTGGCCCGCCCATGTCGCCGGTGCTAATCGCAACAACGCGATAGGGAATTCCGAGCTCTGTCATCAAATGCTCCTGGATGCCGACAAAAAAGTTCTGTTCTTCAACCGACACATCGCCCACAGTAAACGATTCCATCTCGATTTTGTCGAATTGATGAACCCGTAAAATTCCGCGCGTATCCTTTCCATACGACCCCGCTTCTCTCCGGAAACACGTAGAAAACCCAACATACCGGAGAGGCAGCTCTTTCTCATCAAGCGTTTCCTCCATATGCAAAGACCCCATGGTATGCTCCGCACTCCCCACCAAATACAAATCATCCTGGGGAAGATAATACCGCTCGTTCTTGTCGGCGTCAGAAAGGCGGGCCATTTTTCTGAATACATCGGGCCGGATCATCACCGGAGGAACCACAGGAATAAAGGGTTTTGCCGGATATCCCGCGGAAATAGAATCGGCAATACTCCTTAGGTTTGCTTCCGATGTCAGCGTATTAAACGCGAATTGAATAAGCGCGAATTCCAGAAGCGGCGCCTCCCGTTTTAGATATCCGAATCGCGAACCGGAAATTTTTGCGGCGCGCGCCGTATCAATAAGGTCAAGCTTTTCCCCAAGTTCAATGTAATCCCGCGGCTCAAAATCGAACCGCTGCTTCTCCCCCACCTCCCGAAGTACGATATTATCATGCTCGTCTTTTCCGATTGGAACGCCGGCTAAGGGTACATTTGGAACTTGATACATTAAACTGTTAAATTCTTCCTCCAGCACCGATAGTTCAAATTCCATATCGACGAGTTTCTGTTTAGTTCCTTTAACTTCGGCAATGCGATTTTCCTTTTCCTCGTCACCAAGAGAGGCAATTTCTTCAGAGGCGCGATTATGTCCGGCCCGCAATTCATCAACTTCCTTAATTTTCAATCTACGTTTCTCGTCGATTTCTAAAAGCCGATCCAAATCGATTTTGGCGCCTTTATTTTTAAGGCTTTGCTCAACCTCTTTTTTATTTTGTCGGATGAATTTGATATCTAACATGCGAATTTTATTTACGAGCGTTAGCGAGTAATTATAAAATTCAGCACCCTGTTAAATGCCGCTTTGCGGCAATTTCGCCAAAGGCGAAATTATTTAACAGGGTTAAGGTTTGACATCTAAATTTTCTTCTCACGCCTTCAGCGTGATCGAAAATTTAGGTCAAGCCCTTAATTTCTCTTTTATGATTGGCAACAATTGTCCTATCGCTTTTTTACGATGCAGCACTACTCCAGCTTCTTCCTCTGGAGACAACTCGCCAAGAGTTTTTTTAAACTCCGGCAGCCAAAAAACCGATCGAAAAGGATACCCCTCGCTGAAACTCGTCGGTTCCTCGGCAATATAACCCTCGTGCGATCCCTCCCGAACCCACACCTCATCTTCTCCAGGAAGCGCAAAAGCAAGAAAAACTTTAAATCGGGCACTTCTCTTTTCCCACGGCACTCCTTTCATTTTTTCAACCATCATTTCTACAAGTTCCTCGTCCCCAGCCTCATACCCGGGCCATCTTCGCGATTTGACACCCGGCTCCCCTCCCAGCGCTTCAACCTCTATTCCCCCGTCATCGGCGATCACCGGAAGGCCGGAAAAATACGAATAGTGCACCGCCTTTTTTACCGCGTTCTCTTCAAAGGTTTCACCGTCTTCTTCAACCGGGACCGTAATTTTAACGTCATTGAGCGTAACCAACTCAAACGGTTCGTCTTTTAGCAACGACTTGTATTCATTGATCTTGCCGGCGTTGGTTGTGGCAATGAGTAATTTACGCATAGCTTGTAGCTTTTAGCTTCATTAAAAGTGACCAAAAACTAATGAAGCTAAAACCTAAATTTTCTCACTTGGGACGCATTGTCGGAAATAAGACCACCTCTTTTATATTATGGGTATCCGTCAAAAGCATAACCAGACGGTCAATGCCGATGGCAGCCCCCGCGGCCGGAGGCATACCGTATTCAAGCGCTTCAACAAAATCCTTATCCGGTGGGTGGGATTCAAAACCGCCTTTTTGTCTAATTTTTTCCTGTTCCTCAAAGCGCTTCGCTTGATCCAGAGGATCATTGAGTTCAGAAAAAGCATTAACAATTTCAAGCCCGCCGGCAATCAGCTGAAAACGCCTAACCGTTGAAGAATCTACGGCGGTCTTTTTGGCAAGCGGGGAAATGTCAACAGGGTGATGTATAACAAAAACCGGATCAATCAGGCGCGGTCTGCATATTTTTTTATAAATCTCGTCAGCAATTTTTCCTTTAGGTTCATGCGGGCCAACCTCCACACCCAGTTTATGAGCTTTTGTAACAAGCGTATCACGAGTTTCTTTTTCATAATCGGCTATCAAGGCGTATTGTTTCAATAAATCAGTAAATTTGATTCGCGGAAACTTTTTGGAGAAATTTATTGTCTTTCCGTCAAAAATAATTTGGTTTTTCAACCCCAATTTTTTTAAGAAAAAAGAGACGGCGCGCTCAACGCAGCTCATCATTTTGTTCTCATCCCAGTAAGCCGCGTACCATTCAACCATCGTAAATTCCGGATTGTGAGTAACATCAATCCCTTCGTTTCTAAAACTCCGCCCGAGCTCATATATTTTCTCAAAACCGCCAACTAAGAGTTCCTTCAAATAAAGCTCCGGAGCGATACGTAAATATAAATCAATATCAAGGGCGTTGTGACGAGTTTTGAACGGCCGCGCAAGCGCCCCTCCGGGAATCGGATGGAGAATCGGGGTCTCAGCCTCTAAAAACCCTTCACGGTCAAAAAACTCACGAACGGTTTTTATTATTCTTGAACGAAAAATAAAACGCCCGCGCACCTCTTCGTTCATTAAAATATCTAAATAGCGTCTGCGGAACCGCTCTTCTACATCCTGCAAACCATGCCATTTCTCTGGAAGAGGACGGAGGGATTTTGCAAGCATGCGCCACTTTGAGGCCTCGATGGTCGGTTCTCCGCGTTTTGTCTTGAAAAGTTTACCGGAGACTTCAAGAAAATCGCCTATGTCAACCGCATCAAGAAAAAGCTGATACGATTTCCCCAGGGTGTCTTTCTTGAAAAACGCCTGAATTTTGCCGCTCTCATCGCGGAGGTCAAGAAAGACCGAACCTCCATGCTCACGCTTCGCAATAATCCTCCCCGCCGCGACAAGGTTTTTTTTTGCGCGGGCGAGTTTTAGAAAATTTTTAAGAAGCTCGGCAATTGTTTGCTTCCGAGCTGTCTGGGCGGGATATGAATCAAAACCAGCCTCGTGTAGCCGGTTAAGTTTTTTTATTCTTTCATTTCTAATATCTTCAAGAGGCATATTACTATAATTATAACACACCGCGTAAATTATTAAAATCACTCAAATAAAAAGCCCCACTATCAAGCGGGGGATGTTTTGTTTATCTTTTTAGCGCCGTGGTAACGCTCTACATAACTTTGTAATTTTGCAGAAAGCTGCCAAACAGAGAAACCCGAAAGAGTAAAAATTGTACCAACAACAACCAGTATTTTTGCTAAAAATGTTGGCTCGTGAATGACATAATCGGCAACAATAACCATCGCGAGACCAATGAGCATAACCGCAAAAGCTGCAATTCTAAACATTTCGCTTTTCCCTCTTTTTATTTAACCTTCACGCCTTGTTAAAAATAGCAAAAATGTTGATAAAAATCAATACGGTCTCTGCAAAAACAAAAACGGCTTAATGCCGTTGTTATGTGTGTACAATCTTCATACCGCGCGTTGGAGTTCTAACATAAATAAACTTCGGCCCTTTTGGCTTTGTGAGCATCCAGAGGGGCATTCTGTTTGAAAATTTTCCACGCATTCTATATCCCCCTTTGTTTTGTTATATGTCAACGACCTAACAAAATAATATAGCACACAAGATACAATTCTGTCAAAAATCAACTGATCTTCTGTATTTTATAATTTACTAATCCGGCCGGCGTTTTAACTTCGGCTACATCGCCAACCTTCTTGCCCAAAAAAGATCGTCCAAGAGGCGACTCATTAGAAATCATTCCCTTAGCCGGATCGGCCTCCTCGGAACCTACAATAGTGAAAGCCTCCTTTCCGTGATCAGATTCAACATCAACAGTAGCTCCGACCTGAACCGTACTTAAATTCGTGGGTTTGCGTATAACTACTATGTTTCGAAGAATCTCTTCGCGTTCTGAAATCTGCGCCTCGTTCAAGGACTGCGCTTCTTTGGCTTCCTGATATTCGGCGTTCTCCGAAAGATCGCCAAGAGCTTTTGCGGTCTCCAGGCGCTCGGCAATCTCCCGCCTCTTGGTCGTTTTCAGATCCCCTAATTCCCTTTTTAATTTTTCAAGCCCCTCGGGGCTTATGTACTCTGCCATGTTTGTCGAAAATTATGAGCTTGTAGCGAAATAATTTTCGCTACAAACATGAGCACCCCGTATAAATTTTGCCACCTTATACCTTGCGGCGCGCGTGACCGAATAGGTCAACCCACAATGGGCGAAGCGCGCCGCCACGTTAATCAAAAATTACTTTATATAATAAAAGATCTCTCCCTTTTCGCAAAATTTGTACGGGGCGACATTACATATAATGCTCCCCATTATATCCACTGGCTTTATTATGTCAAATGTCACTGTGCATTACTCGCGGTCTGATTATTTCTCACTGCCAGCCACGCCCATAAAATTTCTTTTGCAATCGGAAGGGCATCAGTAGACCCTCCGGTACCTTCTTCAACCAATATCGTTACAACCACCTCTGGATCTTGGTATGGAGCGAAAGCCGTAAACCATCCGTGGTTCTTCCCGGAAACCCCGGTTTGTGCAGTCCCTGTCTTGCCCGCAACGGCGAGTGGAAAATCAGCAAGGGCTGCCGCCGACCCTTCCGTAACGGCAAGCCGCATGCCCTCGCGAACAATCCCGAGCGAGTCGGAGCTTGCAATCTGCCCGCGAATAATATGCGGACTTATTTCCTTGACAACCGAGCCGTTTTCATCAAGCAAAGACTTTGTCACAAAAGGACGGAAAAGCGTACCCCCATTTGCGATTGCCGCCGTGGCAAAATTTACCTGGAGCGGAGTTGCGCCCATGTCCCCTTGGCCAATGGAGGTGATATAGGTATCTCCCAACCGCCAAAAAGGATCATCGGGCCGTATTCCTTTTTTCTCTTCCGGTCCCGGAACCAGCCCCGCTTTTTCCCCGGGCAGGTCTATGCCGAGACGGGACCCGAAACCGAAAGCAAAAAGAATTTTCCGAATCCGCTCAATGCCAAGCCCCGTGATATCGCCATAGCCGCCGCCAATGGTATAAAAATAAACATTAGCGGAGAAAGCGATGGCTCTCCGCAGATCCACCCATCCCAACTTCGACCAGTCCTTAAAAATGCTTTCTTTTTCCGAATCATATGGATTCGGAACCGCGATAAATCCTTCATCGTAGATCGCCAGGCCGGCATCAATAATCTTTTCATCAAGCGCGCCTGCGGCAAGAAGTGGCTTTACCGTTGATCCGGGCGGATACGTACCGGAAATCGTCCGGTCAAAAAACGGCTTATCTTTATTGGTTAAAAAACCCTTAATTGCTTCGCGATTTTTTCCGCGAGATATCACTTCCGGGTCAAACGCGGGAAAGCTGGCGAGCGCTATAATTCTTCCGTCCCGCGGATCGGAAACAACCGCTGCTCCTGCCCGTTTTCCGGCGGAAGGAATCGCCCGAGCCATAATTTCGTAGACCGCCCGCTGAAGTTCCACATCAATATTCAAAACGACCGAGGAGCCGGGACTGGCAGCGGTAATAAAACGTTCCCGCAGTGCATCACCCTCCGCATTGATCTCAATAATTTTTTTACCCGGTTCCCCTCGGAGCATATCTTCATAAACAAGCTCCGTGCCGCTCTTTCCCGCAAGCCGAACACCGGGAGAGTCGGCGAAAGAGGTAAAACCGATAACATGACTCGCCGCGTATCCCAGCGGATACTCTCGTAGCACCGTTTCTTCGATCGAGAGCCCGCGAAAATCCATTTGATTAGTAGCTATTCGAAGCAGAACCGAACGAGAAACGTCTTGAACGAGCACAACCTCATCCGGCCACGCTTCCGGCGCAAAAAAATCATGCGGCAAGTCTTCTGTTGAACCCTCTTTTAAAACACTCTCGAACCAAAGCTCTTCAGCCGAACGGCCGAGAAGTGCAGATACGTTTTCAATGGTTTTTCGAAAAACTTCTTCATCTGCAACTTCTCTCCTCCTTAAAATTAAGAAAAAGGAAGTAGCGTTTGAAGCAATAATCCGGCCATTTCTGTCATATATAAGTCCGCGCGGGGGAGCCGAGAAAAGCGTGTAAGATATGTTCTTCTGGGATGCGGCATTCAGCTCTTTTCCGCGCACAATTTGTAATTCAACAAGACGGCCAACCACAAGAGAAAAACCCAAAAAAACAGCTATGGCCCAAACGATAAAAACGCGCAAAGGAAGAGGGTGCTCTATCCGCCCTTCGCCCCGCACTCGATCGTGGCCAGGCAGATTCACCGCGTCCATGAAGATTTCTTCGGGCTCAATAAGACTCCGCGCGGACAGGCCGCCTCCCGGCCGCAACTTTCCAAAAAATCTTTTAAACATAGTTCACCAGTCTATTTTGTTTCCAGCTTCTGAACGCCAGGATACAAAGCCAGACGCCGATGACAAAAACAGCATTCCAAAGAAAAACATCCGGCCACGATGCCCGGTAGAAAGCGGCCATTGTCTTTAAATCCAGGAAAAACCCCACTATAAGCTGAAGCAGCTGAAAAGAAAAAACACCGACGGCAAGAATAAGTATTTCACGAATAGAACCTTCTCGTTCAAGAAACCTCGCGGCAGTGAAAAAAATAAATCCGGAAGATACAAAAACCAAAAAGGCTTCCGTAGAAAACGCTCCGTTGACGACGTAGGCCGCAAGTCCCGCAAAAAGCGAAAACCAAAGAATTTTTACCCGTTCAAGAAAAAGCATGCCGGCGGCCGCCGTCCAAAAAGACAACGGCAGCGTAATACCGAAAAAGAACGGCAAAAAGGTGCGTTCAAGAAGTAAAGAAAGCAGGAAAGACAAGAATGCTAAAGTAAAAACCATTAAAGAATCAAGAATCAGGAATTAGGAATTGTGAACACGAGACGCACCGCTATTCCTAATTCATAATTCATTATTCATGATTCATCGCCCTAAAAGCGCCACAAAAAGCG
>JACPMF010000017.1 GCA_016186145.1 Candidatus Sungiibacteriota bacterium
CACCCAGAACGGCTTTAAAGCATTCACTGAACAGGCGGCAGAAGCAATTTTCCCAAAACTAAAAATAACGGGGTGGGCTTTTGATATAGAAATCCTTGTTCTTACCAGAAAACTGAAGTATAAAATCGGCATCATCCCCGTAATATGGCGGTATGAAACGGAAAGCAAAGTAAACTGGAAAACATATGTAGAAGTGCTTGTTGACACATTTAAGATAAGGTGGAATCTAATTACGGGAAAGTATAAAGATCCGCATATATCCGCGTAGTCATCCGCATATATCCGCTTCTATGTTCCTGTGCAGTTGAGTAGAAGCGGAATGAACGCGGATAGCAACGCGAATTAACGCAGATAATTAAAAGAAATGAAGAATATTTCCGAACTTCGCCAAGACCTTGTTACCGGCGCCTGGGTGGTGGTCGCAACCGGCCGGGCGAAACGTCCCCATCAGTTCGTGCGGAAGAAAAAAGAAATCGTCCCTTCCCGGAACGGCTGTCCGTTTGAAGCGCTTATGAAAAACGCTCTCTTGGTTATTGACCGCAAAGGCGAAGAGTACCGTCTGACAAAAAAAGACCTGCCGCATCTGAAAAAAAACTGGTTTCTCCAGGTGGTACCGAACAAATATCCCGCCTTCGGCAAAGGAGTTTGCCAAGTAGAACGGAAGATCGGCCCTCACCACTGGATGGACGGCGTCGGATCCCACGAAGTTATTATTACCCGCGACCATACCGGGCCCATCGCTCTTATGAGCCAGCGCGAAACGGAAAATGTTGTCAAAAGTTACCGTGACCGCTATATCGCATTGAAAGATGAAGACTGCGTAGAATATATTTCAATTTTCCACAATCACGGCAAAGAAGTCGGAGCAAGTATTTTCCATCCGCACTCCCAGCTCATCGCAACACCGGTAATACCGCCGGATATAGAACGGAGCTTAAAAGGTTCGGCAGATTATGCACATCGGCATAAAAACGCATGCGTGCATTGCGTCATGCTCGACTTTGAAAGAAAAGACGGCAGACGGATTGTCTACGAAAACGAAGAATTTCTTGTTATCTGCCCTTTTGTTTCAAGAATTGCATTTGAAATCCGCATATTTCCCAAAAAGCACAGCCCGCGCTTCGAGATAAGCCATGACGACGACCTGCCGCATATCGCCGATGCGCTGCGAACTGCCCTTGGAAAACTTCATCGCGCGCTCGGGAACCCGCCGCATAACTTCTTTATCCATACCGCCCCAACCGCCCACAGCAAAGAATTCGATCACTACCATTGGCACCTTGAAATCCTGCCCAAAACAGCGGTCTGGGCAGGATTTGAAATATCGACGGGCATTGATATATCGACCATCGCGCCGGAAAAAGCGGCGGGGTTTCTTCGCAAAACCCGCGTTTCTCAATAACGGTATTCATATAGAGCATGCCTGATATTTTTACAAAAGAGTTGGGCACCGTGCTGGTTGCCGCCGCGCCGCTTTCCGAGCTTCGCGGCGCGATACCGCTTGCTACCGCCGTATTCGGATTCACGCCATTAAAGGCATTCGCGCTGTCTGTAATTGGAAACTTTTTACCGGTCCTACCGATTATCTTGGGGCTTGAAGCTGTCGCGAATTTTTTGGGCAGGCGCGTATCTTTCTTCGACCGTTTCTTTAACCGGCTTTTTCGGCATACGCGCGAAAGGCACACCCGTCATTTTGAACTCTGGGGACCATTAGCGCTTTTTATGTTTGTCGCGATTCCCATGCCCCTTACGGGCGCCTGGTCCGGAGCCGTCGCGGCTTTCATCTTCGGTATTCCATTCTGGCGAGCCGTGATATCCATAACCCTAGGAATCGTTGCCGCGGGCATAATTGTCACATTCGCCACGTTAACCGGTTTTCTGATATTCTCTTAAAGATATGACAAAAAAGCTACTCGTAATTGCCACTTGTCCCGATTCATCCTGCGCTTCGCGCAGGTGGCGAATCGAGGATCCTCGATTTTGCATCTGCGGCATAGCCGCAGGCAAAATCGGGAGAAAATAAATCCTTTTATGAAAAAAACTATTATTGCCAACTGGAAAATGAATCCTGTTTCGCTTGATCAAGCGCTGCATCTTGCCGGAGAAATCGAAAAAAGGACAACCGGCATTAAAAATGCTGAAGTAGTAATTGCGCCGCCGTATCCATTTTTGAAAGATATCGGCCGGGTGCTCAAAAAAACAAAACTTGGCGCGCAAAATATGCATTGGGAAGAAGCGGGTCCGTATACCGGCGAGGTGTCGTGGCGCCAATTAAAGCACTTCCGCGTAACGCATGTAATTATCGGCCACTCCGAGCGCAGAATTCATATGGGGGAAACTGACGAAATGATCAATAAAAAAATAAAGGCAGCTTTAAAAGCTAACCTGATTCCCATTCTCGCTGTCGGAGAACAAAAAAAGCTATCCGAAAACGCAATGCGGCTCGTTTTATCGCGCCAACTTTCGCGAGGGCTTGCGGGAATAACCGCCCACGACTTCAAAAAAGGCGCAATCGCTTATGAACCGGTCTGGGCTATCGGCACCGGACGCGCCGCAACGCCAAAACATGCAGGGATAGCCCTTCGGATGATTCAAAAAATTCTGGCTGGCCTTTGGAAAACAAAAAAAGTAACAATGCCGATCCTTTACGGCGGCTCGGTAAACTCTAAGAACGCAGCGGATTTCATATCGCCGACCATGGGCGGAATGCAGGGCCTGCTGGTGGGCAGCGCAAGTTTAAACGCAACAGAATTCACCGGTATAATAAAATCAAGCAGCCCCGAAAGCTTTTAATATTCCGATACATACTTATAATTTTATCCTTGTTCAAAAGTGATCGTCAAAAAACAGGATGCTGACTTTTAACGGAATCCGCTGGATTAAGCCAAAAAACCCCGCAGGGAAACGCGTACTCGTACGCGTTGACTTTAATGTGCCCATTAAAAACGGGAAGATAGAAGACGACTTCCGCATCAAAGCCCACCTACCGACGCTCCATGCGCTTCTAAAGGGGCAAAACACCGTCATCATACTCACTCACATCGGAAAACCGGCAGGAAAAAAGATTCCTGCTTTCTCGGCGCGGCCGATAGCTCGACGCCTTTCGAAACTTCTCAAAAGACGCGTGACTCTCATCTCGAACCCGTTTACCTTGCCCGCCGCGAGAACAATAAAAAACGCGCCGGCGGGAAGTATTTTCGTAATCGAGAACCTCCGATTTTGGAATGGGGAAGAAAAAAAAGATGAAACTTTTGCAAACAACCTTTCACGCCTCGGCGATGTATTCGTTCAAGACGCTTTCGGGGTCATTCACCGGGCGCATGCCAGCATCACTCGACTTCCCTTCCTCCTTCCCTCATATGGAGGACTGCTTTTGAAAAAAGAACTCACCGCGCTGAAACCACTCGCCACCAACCCAAAGCGCCCTTTTGTGGTAATAATGGGCGGCGTAAAAATTTCAACAAAACTCGCTTTAATTAGGGCCTTCTCCCAAAAAGCAGACCGCGTTCTTCTTGGCGGCGCGCTTGCAAACACTATCCTTGCCGCGCTCGCTTCCCCGGTGGGAAAATCGGTTATCGAGAAAAAAACAATACCGGCAGTAAAAAGAATGCTTGCAAACGGCACTAAACTCGTCTTTCCGAAAGACGCCGTAGTCGCAAGTACTCAAAATGCCAGGAGAGGAACGAAAAAGCTAATCGCCGATATCGCCAAAACCGAAATAATTCTTGACATCGGGCCGGAAACGGCAACAGCATTTATCAGAGAACTCAACCGCGCAAAAACGATTTTCTGGAATGGTCCGCTTGGTTTCGTCGAGAATAACGCGTTCAGAGCAGGCACCCTGAAAGTCGCAAGGGCAATTCACAAACTGCGCTGTTATAAAGTCATCGGCGGCGGCGACCTTATCGCTTTCTTTCATAAACGCAATCTTGCTTCGAGAATTTCTCACTTTGCCACCGGAGGCGGCTCAACCCTAACGCTCCTTGCAGGAAAGAAACTGCCCGGCCTCGAGGCGTTGAAAAAAGCGAAGCGCTGAATCATGAGTTATGAATAATGAATTAGGAATATTTATAACTTCCCTATTCATGGTTCCTAATTCAACAAATGACTACATACACCTCTATCAACAACTGGAACATAAAACCTTCTCCGCCGGAAGAGTTTTGCCGGAAATTTCCCGCCATCGCGCCGCTAACCCTGCGCCTATTGTGGAACCGGGGCATAAACGAGAAAAAAGCGATTGAGACGGTTCTCAACCCGAGTTACGAGGACGGCATTTACGATCCGTACCTTTTTCGGCACATGGAAATCGCGGCCTCGCGCATTGAAAAAGCTTTTACGCAAAAAGAAAAAATAACCATTTTTGGAGATTATGACGCGGACGGAGTATGCGGTACTGCAATCCTTGCGGGGTTCTTTAAAAAAGCGGGATTAAACTTTGATGTCTATATCCCCGATCGTTCCCGCGAGCACTTCGGCCTTTCTTTGCAAAAAGTTAAAGATTTCTACACGGACGGAACGCGGATTTTAATAACCGTTGACTGCGGCGTTACGGACTTCGACGAAATTGAGCTTGCAAACTCGCTTGGGATGGACACGATTATCCTTGACCATCACCTTGTGCCGCCGCGATGGCCGAACGCCCTTGCCATCATTGATCACAAACATCCGGAAGAACCTTACCCGGAAAAGGTCCTTTCCGGCGCAGGGCTTGCTTTCAAGCTTGTACAAGGACTTATCAAAACGGAACGGTTTCCGGTATCTGCCGGCTGGGAAAAGTGGCTTCTTGACCTCGTAGCTATCGCAGCGATTGCGGATATGGTGCCGCTAACCGGTGAAAACCGGACGCTGGTAACCTACGGCCTCAAAGTACTCGCCAAAACGCGGCGCCTTGGTATTAAATACTTATTTTCACTGAAAGAAAAAAATCCGAGAGATTCCAACGCCGAAACAATTTCTCATTTTATTGCTCCGCGGATAAATGCCGCATCCCGCATGGATCATGCGAACGCTGCGTTCCTCCTTCTCACGACAGAAAACGACGAAGAAGCCCGTTGGCTCGCAGCACGGCTTGAGGATAAGAACGAGGAACGAAAACATCTGGTGGAAGAAATAATGGGAACACTCAATACGAAATTTTCCGCATCAAAACCGGCGTCAATAATTTTTGAAGGATCAAGCGAATGGCCGGCGGGAGTTTTGGGACTGGTGGCAAGCCGCCTCGTCGAAACGTACCAACGGCCGGCATTCTTGTACGCCGCAAACGAAGAAATGATCAAAGGATCCTGCCGGGCGCCGCGAGGAATCAATGTCGTGGAACTTATGCGAAAAGCAGGCGATGTTTTTGCGGACTTCGGCGGCCATACCCTTTCGGGAGGGTTTGCCGCCCTTCCTGAAAACCTGCCGCGGCTGAAACAAAAACTCGAAATCGCGGCAGAAGGCCTGACCCCAATAGAAACCGGTCCGGGGACAGCAGTTGACGCAGAACTTGAACTTGAAGAAGTGGGCGAAACCACCTTTGAATGCGTCAAGGCGCTCGAACCATTCGGCCAGGAAAACCCGCGTCCGACATTTTTAGTAAAAAATGCGAGAATTGCAGATATTCGGAAGGTCGGGGCTGACGGCAGCCATCTGAAAATGAAACTCGGGCCGCGGTATATCGGTGCAATATATTTCCGGTCGGGAGAAAACGATTTCAAAACGGGCGAGCATATTGATATTATCTGCGAACTGCAGGAAAATATATGGAACGGGACAAGAAAAATCGAACTCCGTGTAACTGACGCCCGCCACTCTCAATAACCTCAATAACTGCCATGACAACCAAAAAATATTATGCGTATTTCGTGCCACGCACCAATAAAAATGGCGTGACCGCCGATTGGAAAGAGTGCGAAAAAATCATCAAGGGAGAGCGCGGGGCAAAATTTAAGAGCTTCAAAACAAAGGCCGAGGCCGAAAAATGGCTGGAACAAGGCGCCGACTATGGCGCAAAAATCCAAAAACCGTGGCTTGCCGCTGGGATTTATTTTGACGCAGGAACCGGCCGGGGGGAAGGGGTTGAAGTTAGCGTCACTGACGAGAAGGGCAACGGCCTCTTAAATAAAATTCTTCCGGGACCCGAAATAAATCGCCACGGGAAACATTTGGTGCGCGGAAACGTCACTAACAATTTCGGCGAACTGCTGGCATGCAAATACGCCCTTGAAATCGCCTTAAAACATGATGCCAAAAAGGTGTTCGGCGATAGCAAGCTCGTTATTGATTACTGGTCAAAGGGAATCGCCAAAGGCATGGCAACCCCAACCATTCCTTCTTTGCCGTCAGCAAAAAAATCCCTTCCAAAAGAAACTATCGAGCTTGTACGAACAGTGGCAAAACTAAGAAAAAACTTTGAAAGCAAAGGAGGGTCTATTAAGCATATTCCGGGCGAGGATAACCCTGCCGATCTTGGGTTTCATAAATGAGCTTGCTTTAATCTGCGATATCTGGTATACTGTATACAAGTTCTCTATTTTGGGTGATCGCCCTATCTCCAGTTTTGCATCAGAAATTTTATATAGTTTTGAATGATCTTGCTTATAGCGATTGATTCTGCTGATAAATCGGATGCAAAACTGGGGATGGGGAGGAAAGTCCGAACACCTGTCCTGTCAGAGACAGGACCGCGGACAGTCGCAGACTGCACGCAGACATGCGCGGAAAAATTTCTGCGTAAGTCCGCGTTATGTCGGCGTAAGTCAGCGGTCCCGCCTCTGGCGGGACAAGAGGTAGTGGCTAACAGCCACCATATCCCTCTCCAGTTTTGCATCAGAAATTTTATATAGTTTTGAATGATCTTGCTTATAGCGATTGATTCTGCTGATAAATCGGATGCAAAACTGGGGAGGGAGAACGGGACAGTGTCACAGAGACAATACTACCGATCGTCACTACGAAAACCCTAAAGGTTTTCAACGTGAAGGAGGTCAAAGGTGAAAAGAGTGGCCCGCCTTCGCGGGGCCCGTAGCCCGCTTCGGCGGGCGAAGGCCCGTCTACGCGGGAGCCCCGCTTCGGCCGTGCGTCGCCATAGGCTATGCCGGCGGCACGCGGGGAACGGTAAGAGCCCACAGCGTTATCCGGTGACGGATAATGTGAGAAAAACACCTACCCGGTGCAAGGGAGTCCCTAGTATTATCGAGGGAATACCCGCTTGAGCCTAAGAGTAATCAACGGCCTAGACAGATGATCACCTCCCGCTTACAGCGGGAACAGAATTCGGCTTATAGAAATAGAGAGCACCAAAATCCCGGCTTTGCCGGGATTTTGTATTTTATGCGGTCAGGGAGAATCGAACTCCCATCTATTGCTTGGGAAGCAATCATTCTGCCACTAAACTATGACCGCGAATTATATTCCAAGTCGCTTTTTGACGAGTTCCTGAACTACACCAGGATTTGCCTTGCCTTTAGATTCTTTCATAACCTGACCAACAAGGAACTGCAGTGCTTGGGTCTTGCCAGCCTTTATTTCAGCCACCGTCTTCTCGTTTGCATCAATGACTTTTGAAACAATTTTTTCAAGCTCTTCGGTATCTGACACCTGCCAAAGCCCTTTTTCATCGGCGATAACCGACGGATCAGCCCCCGTTTCAAACATCGTTTTCAATACTTCTTTGGCCGCCGGCTGGGATAATTTACCCAACACCACATAAATCACGAGCTCCGCGAGGTTTTCTGCCGTAATAAGAGTTTCGTTCACTGAAGCACCAACTCCGGCAAGCATACCTTGTAAGTTTGTCGCGATAAAATTTGCCAGAACCCGATAGAGATCCGCAGGCTTGCACATTTTGGCGTCAACAGAACTTTGGCACCATTCGGAAATTTCAGATGCGGCTCCCTCAAAAAAGGCCGCGATTTGCTTATCGTAAGCGAGAAAACGCGCCGCATCCCGCTCAAGCCAGAATTCTTTCTGAAAACGCTCCTGTTTTTTTTGCGGAAGCTCCGGGAGTTTTGCGGCAAGAGAGTCAACCAACTCTTGAGTGATAGTAAGCGGCGGGAGATCGGGCTCCGGAAAATAACGGTAGTCATGGGCTTCTTCCTTGATGCGCTGGGAAACGGAAACTCCTTTTTTTTCATCCCACCCGCGCGTTTCCTGAACCACCTTTCCGCCGCCGGCAAGCACATCGCTCTGGCGCTTGATCTCGTAAGCGATTGCATCTTCAACGAAACGAAAAGAGTTTATATTTTTCACCTCTACTTTTGTGCCGAAACCTTCGTAACCCGCGGGCCGCAAAGAAATGTTTGCCTCAATACGCATCTCGCCCTTTTCCATATCTGCTTCTGAAGCTTCAAGAAAACGTAAGACCGCCCGCAGTTCTTCGGCAAAAAGACGGGCTTCTTCGCCGTCCCGAAGATCCGGCTCGGTAACAAGTTCCATAAGAGGAACGCCCGCACGGTTGAAATCCACAAGGGTCACATCTTTTTTAGCATCATGAATAAGCCGGCCGGTATCTTCCTCAAGGTGCACCCGCGTTATACGAATTTTCTTCAGCCCTCCGTCTTTTTTTATGACTTCCAACCAGCCGCCTTTTACCAACGGATGTTCATATTGAGAGATTTGGTATCCTTTTGGAAGGTCTGGGTAAAAATAATTTTTACGGTCAAACTGTGAAAATTGCGGAATGGAACCGTGTACCGCGAGCCCAACCTGAATCACTTTTTCAATTGCCTCGCGATTGGCCACCGGAAGTGTTCCGGGGTGCCCCATACAGACAGGACAGATGTTGATATTTGGATGCTTCTCGTCAGGATCATTCAAAGAATCGCAAAACATTTTCGTCCGCGTTTTTAACTCCGCATGTATTTCTAAACCGATAACTGCTTCGTATTCCATGGTTTCCAATTTATCACAATTTCACAAAATAAAAAAGCGGCCCAAAAGACGCCGATTCATTTAAAATACTTTTTTTGTATTGTTATGCCAAACCTTAAGGAAGTTCCGTCAATACTTCAACGCCGTCTTTGGTCACTAAAACGGTATGCTCAAAATGGGCGGCAAGGCCGCCGTCAATAGTTCTAAAAGTCCAGCCGTCTTTATCAAGCCGTATTCTGAAATCCCCTACCGTCGCCATGGGTTCAACAGCCAAAACCTCTCCTTCGTGCACAAACGGCCCGCTGCCGCGCCTGCCATAATTAGGGACAAAGGGTGATTCGTGAAGCTCCCTGCCAACGCCGTGTCCCGCAAGATCGCGTATTACGCCGTAACCCGAATGCTCAATATGCGACTGAATAACCGAACCAACGTCTCCCAAACGAATCCCGGCCCTAAGAATCTCAAGCCCTTTTTCAAGCGCCTCGCGCGTTGTCAAAGTCAATGCCTCGGCAGTTATTGAAATCTTGCCAACACCTACCGTAACTGCCATGTCAGTAATTAAACCCCGCGGCTCATTACTTAAAATTCTCCTCTTGTCATTGGGGCCTAAAAAAGATTTTTTATCGGCCGGCCAACGCATGCCGATATCAAGCCCGATTATGTCGCCATCCTTCAAAATGCGATTTTCTGAAGGAATCGCGTGAACCACCTCGTCATTTATTGAAGTGCAAAGTGAACAGGGGTATGCCGATTTCGAACCGAGCGCGCGATAACCCTTAAACACAGGATCGCCTCCCGTCTCGCGAATAAGACGTTCACCAAGGTCGTCAAGGGCTTTTGTCGAAATACC
>JACPMF010000019.1 GCA_016186145.1 Candidatus Sungiibacteriota bacterium
AAAAACAGGTTGACATCGCAAATTATCCCTTTGTTACCATAGAGCCGAATATCGGCATTGTTCAGGTACCGGACGAGCGCGTTCGCCGCCTTGCGGAACTTTCCCATTCAGCAAAAAAAATCCATGCGGTAGTGGAATTTGTTGATATTGCCGGCCTCGTAAAAGGAGCGGCTGAGGGGCAGGGGCTTGGCAACAAGTTTCTTTCACACATAAAAGATGTTGATGCTATTGCCGAAGTTATACGTGTTTTTCCCACCGAAGAAGGCGCTGCCGGTAAAGAAAATATAACCCATATATACGGCACCATCGACCCCGTACGCGACATTGAAATTATCGAGCTTGAACTCATTCTTAAAGACCTGGAGATAGCCGAAGCAAGAATGGAAACGCTTGAAAAAAACGTACGTGCCGGCGATAAGACAGCTTCGATACAAAAAGAATTCCTCGAAAAATTATGCACGGGCCTTCGGAAGGAAAAACGGACGGAAAAAATTGTTCGGGAAAACGCCGCTGACGCTGAACGAAAAGAAATTAAAATACTGCTCAACGAACTTGCGCTCTTAACCGCAAAACCGCGCATTTTTGTCTTCAACGGATCGGAGGAACAGGTCCAAAATGGATGGACGCCGCCTGCGGAGCTGAAAGAAAAAATCGGCAACAACCCGTGGGTGTTGCTTTCTGCAAAAATGGAAGACGAGCTTACGGCTCTTTCAAACGAAGAAAAGACGGAGTACTTGAGCGGGTTGGGGCTTGAAGCGTCGGGACTGGATCAATTGATAATTCTTGGCTATAAAACCTTGCACCTGATAACATTCCTTACGACCGGAGAGGACGAAACAAGAGCATGGACCATTCCGGACGGCTCAACCGCGCCGCGGGCAGGCCGCGCAATCCACTCCGATTTTGAAGAAAAATTCATCCGAGCCGAAGTCATCGGCTATGAAAAATTGATTGAAGCCAAATCATTTATCAAAGCCCGGGAACTCGGCTGGGTCCGCACCGAAGGTAAAAATTACGTCGTCAAAGATGGGGATGTAATTGAATTTAAAATCTAGAACCCATCTTAAAAATGGCTTTGTAGGCGAAATCGAGCGAATTTTCAGGCGAGGCCGCCGCCGCAGAAACGATTCGTATTGGAAATACGATGAGTTTCGAGAAGGCGGTCGCAGCCAAAATTCGCCGATTACAGCCCAAATGTATTTTTGAGATGGGTTCTAAATCTCATCGATTATCCTTAAGAATCTGCGGAGTCGCAGAAGAGTTGTTGCCAAAAATAAGCCCTCTTGCAGCAGGCCCCTGAACATGCTATCCTCACAAAAAGATGGAAACTGAGCCAAAAAAATACGAAATCGCATATCTCATCTCTCCGAACGTGCCGGAAGAAGACGCTTTGGGGGAAGCCGGAAAAATTAGCGGCCTCCTTCAGGATGCAAAAAGCGTTATAGGCCACGTTGAAGAACCGCGGCGGAGACGCCTTGCATACCCGATCAAAAAATCTCGCGAATGCTACTTCGGCTGGACACGCTTTTCGTGCCACCCGGAAAATATCCCCGACTTTGAAAAAAAGCTCAAACTTGAACCCCAAATTATACGATATCTTCTCGTTGAAGCCGAAGAAATTCCCGTCGATACAAGACTACCGAGGATGACCAGAACCCCGTTTGTCCAGCAGAAAGCCCAAAAAAACCAAACAGGAGAAGAAAAAGAAAAAATGGATATTGTAGAGCTTGATAAGAAGCTGGAGGAGATATTGGGTAAATAATATAAAAAATCATGACCCCGCACCAAATTTCGCGGGTATAAAACGAGGCAAGGCGCTTCGCCCATAACGGGTTGGCTCTATTCGAGCCACGCGCCTTGCGAGAAGTATACAGTACGTTATTGAACCACAGTCGTTTTCGCTCCGTTTATGGCGAAATTGGTACGGGGTTCATAATTTGTAGCTTCTCGCTTGCGCTCGAAGACAAATTATGAATTTCAACAAAGCTTTCGTTTTAGGAAATGTCACTCGCGATCCGGAGCTGCGGCATACGACATCCGGACATGCGGTAGCAACTTTTGGACTTGCGACAAACCGTGTCTGGAAAGATAGTTCCGGCCAGCAACAAAAGCAGGCAGAATTTCACAATATCGTCGCATGGGGACGCCTCGGAGAAATCTGCAGCCAATACTTAAAAAAGGGTTCGCTTGTTTTTATCGAGGGACGAATACAAACAAGATCATGGCAAGACCAGCAAGGACAGAAACGCTTCAGAACCGAAATTGTGGCGGAAACCATGCAAATGGGACCAAGAGGAACAGGTTTTGCAGGATCCGGCCAAGATGAAAAAGAGAAACCGGTGACGGACGAACTTGCCACCGTCGAACTTCCCGGCGCCGAAGACGAAGAAGAAATTAAGCCCGAAGAAATTCCTTTCTAGAAGCGGATTTATACCGATGACAACGCAGATCAATGCGGATCCGCGTGAATCCGCGTAGCTACTCGCCTCGCTGAAGCTACGGCGAAGCGGGTCCGCGCTTATCCGCCTCTATTTCTATGAAAAAACAGTGCCCCTTTTGCACCAAAAACCAAAAAGTGATTGATTACAAAAGCGAAACCGTGCTTCGCGAATTCATATCCGGACAGATGAAAATCATGCCGCGGAAACGCTCGGGTGTTTGCGCGAAACACCAACGAAAACTCTCAACGGCCATCAAACGAGCTCGCTTTTTGGGGCTTCTCCCCTACACATTGCCAAAATAAAACCCTCCGCTATTGCGGAGGGTTTTATAAAAATCTTAATGATGCTTTTATTGAAATTCCTCACTAACCCTTATACCATCATCTGCAATATTTGACGGGAGTATTTGCATATTGGCCCTTTTAACAAAATCCTCTAATTCATCCCTTTTTGCCGGGTCAATCAGAAGGGCTACACACCCGCCACCGCCAGCACCGCATACGCGCAAAGCAAACGCTCCTATCTTGAAAGATTCGAACGTTAGCCTTTCAATTTCTGGAGTAGTCATACCCGGAAGCATTGCCTTTCGTGTTTGCCAATCATCATTTAATACCTCTGAAATTCTATAAATATCTTCTTGTTGTAAGGCGGCTTTCATAGCGATGGCATTTTCTTTTAATTTTTCAAAAAACTCAACTATCTCCTGATCACCATCTATGTGTCTCTTGAATAATTCCCAATTATTAGCCCCGGAAAAGTGCGGCTTGCCTACATAAACAAGAAGCAAATGGCGTTCAAACTCTTTGTGAAATACTTCAGAGCCAAGAGGTATTTTGATTAATTTTCCGTTAAGTCCCATCTCGTAGGCATGAATTTTGCCGTATACCGCTCCCCAATAATCTTGATATCCGGTTGGAACTTTAATTGTTTGGGTCTCAATTGATTTCGCATAATTGACAAGCCCTTAAGGTCTACGCGTGTTGGTGCTTCCGACCTTATAACTCTCATAAAAATAGTATACCATTCAAATCCCGACAAACAACATGCTGATAGCGCCATGTCTTTCCCAAATATTTTTTAGCTTCTAGAAACCTTAACCGTGCCGACCCGTCACGGGAATCAAACATTTCATCGGGAACACGATTTATGCAGTATGTTTCCACGGTCGATACCATATCTTTAATCAAATCAAGTTCTGCCGGATTATTATCAACAACAATAATGCGATCAAATCTGTCTGCCACCTCTAAAATAATACCCGCTTTCCCGCCCTCTTTGGGAACAAAGAACATATCATCAAAATGACTGCCGACACGAGAAGCTAAAACCTTGTAACGCTGCCAATCTGGGTTGCCAAAAGACAACAGGAAAAGATAAACATCTTTCTCTTTTGCGCGCCGAAGAAAAGGCAAAACATCCGAAAACAAGTAACGCCGCAAGTCCGAAAAAGTTCCGTCAATAATACTTCGCATTTCACCCAGCGGCAGCTGATTGCCAGATTGGCGATGAATCTCCTCTGCGTGTCTTTCGAGCGTGTAACCGGCTTTCCATACTCTCTCATAGGTTTGCTCCCACAAAGCGTCATCTATTCCAAGGTGACCAAAAGCGCCTCTTACATCAACATGAAAAAATTCGTCGGTATCAAAAAGTGTATGATCAAAATCAAGAAAAAGCGCAGTATTTAGATTAGACATATTTTTACTCCTCCGCGCCGAGCAGACTCTTCGGCCGCGAAACAAACCAAATGGGTGTTGACTGCACTACGTAAGCTGCAGGAAGTTTCCTTGTTTTGAATTATGCAATCAATAAGCTCTTGTACCATTCCGCGAAAGGGATGGTGCCAAACCGCACCGCTATCGGGAACAATTCCTGCGATAGTTTCTATAGTTTTTGAGTGCGAGTGCCTTGAATAGAACTGGTTTAGACGTATTGAACCGTCGCCACCGAAAAGCGCGACATTAAACACATACGGCATAAATACTTCATCTGTTGCTGAAATCTTACCAATAACACCGTTCTCAAACCTAACAACAGCAGCAGTGGTTCGCTGAATTGACTGTTCTTGTTTGGTTGGGGTTATTGCTGTTACTTCGATAATATCAGAATCTGTAAAAAATCTGGCCATATCGACGGCATGACATCCGCCGCCAAGAAATGCACCGATCTGCTGCAGTCTTGTACCATATTCATGTGGAATATGTTCCTTTTCATGAGAAGGGCCGTGCCAATAGTCAGTTTCTAGATAAAATAATGTATCAATCTTTCTAAGATAATGTTGTTTGATATTAAGCATTAAATCATTCCATCGAAGCACAAAACCAATAATGGTCCTGACGCCATACTGCGCAACGGCATGATGCATTTCAAACAATTCTCTTTTGTTCAAAGCAACAGGTTTTTCTATAGCGACATGAATGCCACGGCGAGCTATTTTTACAGTATGTTCACAATGCAACTCTGGGGGACTGCAAACCGAAACAACATCGGGCCCCTCGGTATCAAGCATGAGTTCAAAATCGTCGTAAGCGACTGCGGATATTCCTAACTCCTGAATTTTCACATTTGCGGATTCCTTTGTCCTTCCGCACATAGCCACAACCTCAACACCGCATGCCAAATATGCTTTTACATGCTCACCGCTTACTCGACCGGCGCCAACAATTGCCGCTTTCATTGCGTCCTCCTTTTGTTAAAGTGCGTATCAATTATAAATTATACCTTCAATACCCATCTGTGGTTGCGCCATTCCGCGTCAATAAACAAAAATCCTCCGTCTAACGACGGAGGATTTTCTGATTCTGTAATCAAACGGTAACTCTTGCCGCCTCCTTTATTTGCCAATGTTATCTCCGACGTTACGTCGGAGCTACAACATTGAGCACCCTGTTAAATAATTTCGCCTTTGGCGAAATTGCCGCAAAGCGGCATTTAACAGGGTAAAGGTTTGGCAACTCCGCTTCCTACGCTTTCGGCTCAGAACCGGAGGCCAAGCCCTTTATTTTCTTCATGACCTCTTCCGCTACTTTCGAATTCTCTTTTAAAAAGTTCCGCGCATTGTCAAAACCGGAACCAAGACGAACGTTGCCGTATGAAAAGGAAGCGCCGGCTTTTTTGATAATGGCGTATTTTTCTCCAAGCGTCAAAAGTTCCGCCTCGGGCGAGATGCCTT
The DNA here is from genome assembly GCA_016186145.1 of Candidatus Sungiibacteriota bacterium. Lineage (GTDB taxonomy): Bacteria > Patescibacteriota > Minisyncoccia > Sungbacterales > SURF-37 > JACPMF01. Next base: position 5,611 of record JACPMF010000019.1, read on the forward strand.
CGTTGAAAAAAATATCGAACTCCGCCCTTTTGAAAGGTGCTGCAACTTTATTTTTAACAACTTTCGCATTCACCCGATTGCCAATAATATCCTCGCCCTTTTTAATCTGCGCGGCCCTCCGCACCTCAATCCTCACCGAAGAATAGAATTTCAGGGCTTTCCCACCGGGCGTTGTTTCCGGGTTGCCGAACATAATCCCGATCTGCATTCTTATCTGATTAATAAAAATGACCGTGGTCTTGGTGCGGGCAACGCTTGCCGTAAGTTTCCGCAACGCATGGCTCATTAAGCGCGCCTGCAAGCCGATATGCTGCTGACCCATTTCACCCTCAATTTCGGCACGCGGCGTAAGCGCGGCAACAGAGTCAACGACAACAACATCAACCGAACCGGAGCGAACAAGCGAATCAACAATTTCAAGCGCTTGCTCTCCGGTATCCGGCTGTGAAATCAAAAGGTCGTTCACCTTAACTCCAAGCCGCTTTGCATATTCCGGATCCAAGGCGTGTTCAGCATCAACAAAGGCTGCAAGTCCCCCCTTCTTTTGGGCCTGCGCGACAATATTCAAAGCAAGCGTGGTTTTACCAGAGGACTCCGGCCCAAAAATCTCAACAACTCTCCCCCGCGGGACCCCTCCGACGCCAAGCGCCAAATCAAGAGAAAGCGAACCGGTCGGAATAACATCAACGTCAACTTTTCGCGCATCCCCCAGCTTCATAATCGCGCCCTCACCAAACTTTTCCTGAATATCCTTAACGGTATCCTCAAGAATTTTTAACTTCGATTGTTTTTCTTCTTTAGCCATTTGCCATTGCTCTATCAACGAATTACGAATCTTTTACGAATCTACGAATAATCAAATTTACAAAATTCGTATATTCGCGGCTGATTCGTAATTCGATGATGAATTTATCTTATTTAACAAACACATACCTCACCCTTTTTTCCGCCTTCCCAAGCCGATCCACCGCTTCGAATTCAAGGGCATTTAACCCCTTACGAAGAAGCGCCGTTTCATCAAACTTTCCCTCTTCATTAACCGCAAGCGCCCTGCCATTTAAAAATACATTCGCCCCTGCTCCCGCAGACCCGGAAATCCGAACTTTTTCCTGATCTATACTGATATCTTTTTCAGGTAATTTTACGACAAGATCCGGTCCTCCCCAGATGTGCCGAAATCCGAAGAAAAAATAAGCGCCGACGGCAAGAAGAATCGCAAGAGAGAAAAGAGAAACGCCTCTTATCCGATCAAAAAATGCCTGTATGCCCAATCCCCTTTCCGCACGAGAAGGCCTTTTTGCTTCACCGGGCCTTCCGTCCGAACCCTGAAGATCAAACTCGCTTAATACCTCATGCTCCGGAAGACCAAGATGCAAAGCGTACTTCTTCAGAAAACCTCGCGTATAAACCCGGGGCGGAAGCTTCGAAAAATCTTCGCGCTCTAACGCATCAACTATTTTTAATGGTATTTGGAGCTTGTCGGCAACTTCTTTTGCCGACCGTCCGATTTCTTCCCGCGCCTCGCGCAATATCTCGCCGAACGCCATGGTTCAATTTGTAGCACGAGGATAAAAAAATCGCAATTCCCATCGCCTGCGGCACTTTTGTTACTTCAGTGGCGTGCCGCGGAAACCCTTGCGATTCTTTTCTGGATTTGCTACTTTAGCATCGGGTGTTTAACAACAAAATAGGAGGGTTTGATGCAAAAGATAATGAAAGCTTTGAAGATTGTTGGATTATTGGCCATACTGGCTGTTATTATCGGAGTTAATGGGGAGCCGCTTATTCGTGGTTGGTTGCGTCCAATTTTTACGCTCGGCGGAATGGCAATATTCAGTATGGCCGTTATTTATCAAAGCAGGTTTGCTCGTCGTCCAAATCAGTCTTCCTAATCCATCCCCGGAGCCGTTTCTGCGGCTCTTTTTTATTGGTGAATTTGCAAATCTGACAACATGGGTTATTTGTATTTATTGCATGTTCGTTGCTCACTAATGTAATCCCAACCGCAAAATCTCCTCGGCGATTACTTTCGTCCCGTCAATCCTGGCAAAACGCTGGGCAGCTTCGCCCATGCGCTTCATTCGCTCCTTATCCGCGACCATTATATCAATTTCATGAAGAAGCAAACGCGGCGTCAAATTCGCCTCCTCAATCACCAAAGCGGCCCCTGTACGTGCGTATTCGTACGCATTTTCCCGCTGGTGACCCTGGGCTGAATTTTTAAGAGGAACAAGAATCGCCGGCCTGCCCCATGCGGCAATCTCAAAAATCGCACCGGCGCCCGCGCGCGAAATAATCACATCTGCCAAAAGGTACGCGTCCCTTAAACGCCCTTCATCGAGAAGAGGGTGAATATGGTACTCTTCGGCCCTACCGCCGAGAATAACCTTGGCCTGACTTAAAACATCTTCATAATTATTTGTTCCGGCCTGATGGATAACCTCATACCGGGAAATAAGTTCCTTAAGAATGCCAAGAACGGTGTTATTCAAGGTTTGCGAACCTTGGCTGCCGCCAAGAATCAATACCACCGGCCTTCCGGAGAAAACTCCAAATTCCTCTCTTGCCTCACCAGGACTGCCCCCCAGCAGCCGTTTTCTGACCGGATTCCCCGTAACAGCGACTTTTCCTTTTGGGAATTCAGCCGCAGTTTTTTCGAAAGATACTGCGATACGCTTCGCGAAACTCGCTGCCCACCGATTCACTCTCCCGGGAACCACATCCGATTCATGGACAATCACCGGTAGCCGAAACAATCGACAAGCAAAAAGCACAGGAAAACTCCCGTATCCGCTCTTTGAAAACACGATATCCGGCATAAGAACGAAAACCCTCCATAACGCCTGCATGATTCCGACAACGATTTTTACCGCATCAAGAACGTTTTTCAACGAAAAATACCGGCGTATTTTTCCGGCAAAGATATGGGAAATAACCACCCCTTCTTTTTCTAATATGTCATCGCCTTCCGTTTCCGGCCCGATATAAAAAAACTGCATATCAAGCATGCGCTTTTCTTCGGCGAGATCTTTTATTTCTCTAATAACAGCGACGATGGGAAAAAGATGCCCTCCGCTACCGCCACCGGTGAATAGTATTCGCATGCGAATTTTCTCAGCGAGGCAAGCAAGTTTACTTGCGTAGCCGAGATGTTAGAAAATTCAACACCCTGTTAAATAAAACCTTTGGTTTTCTTTTGCCTTCGGCAAAAGATTTAACAGGGTAAAGTTTTGGCAGCCGCGGTTTATTCGACTACGTCTCTAAACCGCGGGCCAATACATTATATCACGTATACCGCGACACATTAAGGACGATGCCGGTAGCAAAAAGAGTCGTAATAAGAGCCGTTCCTCCATAACTGATAAACGGAAGCGGAATTCCCGTAAGCGGCAAAAGTCCGGATATGGCACCCATGTTAATAAACGCCTGAAAGCCGATACTGGCGGCGAAGCCCGCGACAATAAGCTTTGAAAACGTATCGGGGGCTGATCGCGCAATCAAAATGCTCCGCCAGACAAAGAAAACAAAAAACCCGATGAGAACCATTACCCCGAAAAACCCAAACTCCTCCGCCGCAATCGCGAAAATCGAATCACCGATGGGTTCGGGGAGATAATTATATTTCTGCAGACCCTGACCATACCCTCTTCCCCAAAATCCTCCGCTGCCGATCGCGATCAGGGCCTGGCGTATATGATAGCCGATGCCGGAAGGATCGACATCGGGATTTAAAAAGACGGCAAACCTGGCTAACCGATAAGGCGCAAGCTGTACCAAGGCGGCCAAAGACAACATTCCGAGAACAAAGAGAGAAACAATTTGGGAAACTTTCCCGCCCCCCAAAAAATAAAGGGCCGTTGCGGTAAATGCCACCACCAAGAGAGTTCCGATATCCGGCTGAAGCACGAGCAACACGCTTACAATCCCAAGAATCACCACGAACGGCAAAAACGCCCGATACGTATCTTTAGGCGAGTCGCGACGGCTCGAAAGCCAGCTTGCAAGATATATGACCAACGCAATTTTCAAAAATTCGGACGGCTGAAAAGAAAAAAAACCAACATCCAGCCACCGCGAAGCGCCTCCATGACGAAAACCGACTCCAGGAAAAAAAACGAGTGCCGTAAGAACGAGCGAGATGACCATCAAAAGCAACGCAAGCTTTCTCCATGCTTTATACGGCAAACGCGACGTGATAAAAAGCGCGCAAAGACCGATACCGAGAGAAAGCAGGTGCCGGAGCGTATAATAATACGTCGTCCCAAAATTACGATCTGAAATTACCACCGACGCGGAGGAAATAATAAGTACGCCGGAAAAAACCAGAAGAAGAATTACCGTAAAAAGCGGACGATCAACGGGACGAGACATGGTTTAAGTATAATATGTAAGATTTAAGAAACAAACGCCTCCCTTTACATTTCATAAGAACTATACTATCGTCTGTTAACAGTGGTTCTTGGTTTCTTGTTAACAACTCACTAGAACCCAAAACTAAAAAGGGGGCAAGCATTGGCTAACAGATGTGACTATTGCGGCAACGGACCAAACACGGATCTTGGTGCACTAAAAAACTATGAAGATATGGTCGGCACCCAAAATCCGACATTTATGCCAATAACAGCCCATAAGCCGTGCAGGCTCAAAAGATCAACGTTTCCAGAGATTATTACGACGGTCTCTGTAGTTTTAGCTCTTTTACTATCTATCGCGTGGCTATTAACCTTATCTCCGAGATTTGACCTAGCTTTTCCATTATTCCTTAAGATTATCGTGCCTGTCCTTTGGATAACAAGCATAACATCAGGGTTTTATCTGATGTTGTGGAGTAGATACTATGGAGCTGAGCTAACCGGAAAAATTCCTGAACCGCCACACCGACGATAATTAAAGCCATCGACGGCGATTACTAACACGACTCGGTCGTGTTTTTATTTAAGTTCTATCGTGTTTGAGTATTACTACAATAAATTACTTTTTTGGCGCCAACCGCATTACCGCTTTTACAAATTGATCCCCCCTATCAAATTCGTTTCGGAAAAGACCAAAACTTGCCGCTCCAGGAGACAGGAGCACCGTATCCCTTTTTTCTGCCAAGGCATAAGCTTTAGCGACCGCCTCTTTCATGGTTTTCGCCTCACGCACAATAATTTTTGATTTTTGCTTGCCCGCCGTAGCTTTAGCGTAGACGGGGTTTCTAATTTCTAAATTCATTTTCTGTGTTGCTTCCCCCGGCAAAAAAACAACCGCTTTCGCAAATTTACAAATTGCTATAGCAAAATCTTTAACCGGCAACTTTTTATCAGACCCACCGGCAATAAGAACGATACCGCCTCCATTTCTTTCGCGAAGGACTCGCAGAGCTGCGGTAGCCGAACCGGGATTGGTTGCGGTTGTATCGTTCACAAAAGTTACGCCGCTCAAAACTCTCACCCTTTCTAACCGACCGGGAAGTTGACGGAATCTTCCAAGCACTTTACGAATAATCAATTCCGAAACCCCAAAGCGGCGGCTGACCGCAACCGCAAGCGCGACGGAAGGAATTTGATGACTAAAGAATCGCTTCCCAATGATGGACGAGTACGGCCTCAACGCTTTTTCAACATCAACCGGAACGCGGCGGGAAACGGCGCCCCGCGTTATTTTTTCCAAAAACACATCGCCCCGTGGGATAAAAATGAGGTCCTTCTTTTTTTGATAGCGAAAAATATTCATCTTGGAACCGGCGTAGTGTTTAAAACTTTTATACCGATTCAGGTGATCAGGAAATATGTTGGTTATCACAGCTATGTGTGGGCTCATGCGAGAATTCGCAAGCGAATCAAGTTGAAAACTCGAAAGCTCTAAAACAACATGGTCGTCGGAACGAATTTGGGGAAGGATCTCGAAAACCGATTTCCGGATATTGCCGGCAAGCCATACTCTTTTCTTTGTCCCCGCCCGTAAAAACTCGGCGAGCAAAGAAGCGGTCGTTGATTTCCCTTTTGTCCCGGTAACACCGATGATTTTCGCCGGACAATAGCTGAAAAAAAACTCAATATCGCTTGCAACCGGAATTTTATTAACTCTGGCAAGGACAAGCCACGGCGAATTATCAGGAACTCCCGGATTTTTAATAATCAAATCAGCGGCAACAATGTCTTTTCTCCGATGACGGCCTAAAACATAAGAGATGCTTTCATAACGCCGGAGAGCCGCAAGAGAAGACGCGAGCTCTTTCCGGCTCTTTAAATCAGCCACCAAAACCTTGGCGCCGGCCTTTGCAAAAAAAGAGGCAGCACCAACGCCTCCTCCATGTAGTCCGAGTCCTAAGATGAGAACTTTTTTATTTCTGAAAACCTTTTTTAAATCATCCAAAAACATGACTTTAAATAATGCGCTCTATGCGGCTTGCAATAGAGATTATTGCGCTCGCATATGCCCGGCAGCTGTAAGAACTGCAGCTCGGTCGGCCGGAAAGATACGTTTTTGCGGCGCGAATTTCCCCCGCCTCGGTCCTTGCGGCCGCACCGGACTCCGCAAGAAAAAGAGCAGATGCCGTAAACGCATCTTCAATATTCCACGGGTTCGCCGGATTATGCCCTGTGATGCGGGCCACCTTTTCTTCGAAAAGAAGCCATGTCGTCGGAATAAATTGCGCGGGCCCCATTGCCCCTCCCCAACCGTAACCGCACGGCTTTCCCGGACCGATCCGCTCTCGCACCGACTTGGCGCAGGGGCGGGCGGAAACCGGCATTTTATCGGGATCTAAATTTAACTTATTCGTTATTGCTAAAAAGGCCGCGTGCTGGTTTGGCTTCATATCGGCTCTCCAACTACCGGTGCCAAGGTTCGTTCCTACAGTCACCTCTTCACCCTCAAACCTCCTCCCGGTTTCCACCTCAAGAAGCGCTAAAAGAAATGCGGGACGGATTCCCGTGCGCTCTGCCGCAAGTGATGCAAACCGCACCGCATCTTCGGCAGTCACGCCCGTACGCTCAAGATAGAAAAGTTGGGTTTTCAGACCGCTAATATCAAGTTTTTTTGCGGAAAGAAGGTTCTGGAAAATACTTTCTTTCCCTTTGGTAATTTGAAGAAGACGATCCTTTTCTACGCGTTGAAGCTCCATGTTTCTTTTCTCAATCTCTAAAAGCGCCTTCAGCGATTCTTGCTCGCTCCGAAACTCTTCCAGTTCTTCTTTTTCCTGTTCAAGCTGAACTCGAGAAGCGCGGAGGTCTTCAACAAGATCCCGAGCATTTGCTTGCAAAGCGCGTATTGTGTCGACAACCCTGAAAAACGAGGAGATACTCGCATTCTTAGCAAGAACAACAACAAGATTCTCTTGGTCATACGCATAAAGACGGCGGATATTATTTGCAAGAATTTGCCGATTCCGCTCTACGCCACGAATCGTTTCTTCAACCTTGACCGCCTTTGTCGCAATATCAACGCCAGCTTGGCGAATCGCCAGACCCAGCCGCCTCTGCTCAAGCTCTCGCTTTTTGATTTCACTATTAAAAATGCTGACTTCCCGACTCAACGTTGTTGACTCCTTCTTTGTCTCTTGGAGACGCGTATCAATTTCAGCCGCCTCCCGTTCCAGTGCTTCAATTTGCGCCTGAAGAGACTGCTTTTTTTCTTCATCGGGACTTGCCGCATTTGCCGCCGGAAGCATTGCCAACAAGACAAAAAACAAAACAGCGGATAGGGTCTCCGCCAAAAAAAATAATTTTCTCAAGGGCCGGCTGTTCTTCATAAAGAGCGAAAGGCCTTATAAATCCCCACACCTTCCCGATTTTGGTGTTGGGACAAGAGACCGCGGGGTATTCGAGAAGGTGCGGGGATAAAACACAAAAGAACCGCCGCAAAGAGGATGCTTATACTGCTTTTTCAGACTCGGCTTTTGCCGCAGCCTTCGCAGCGCGCTCTTCCGTCTTTGTTTCCTGTTCGGTCTTAACCTCCACAACTTCCGCTGCCGGCACTACCGCAAGATCCTCTTCCGCGCGCGGCGCCTCAATAATAACAACTACGTCATCAAGATCCTCACGCACCATAACTCCAGTCGGTATGACAATATCTTTTACCTGAATCCTGTTGCCTACTTTTTCAAGCGCACCGACAGATACGGCAATTTCTCGGGGCAGATTTTTCGGCAATGCCCGCACTTCAATTTCTTGCATAACCTTCACCAGGATTCCTCCCTCATTTTTAACCGCAGGCGGTTCGCCCGAAAAAACAAGAGGAATCTTTGCGTCGATCTCTTTGTCCATGCGAACCGAATGGAAATCTGCGTGCACCGGCTTCCCGGTCAGCGGCTCGTATGCGATATCCTGGATCATAACATTTAACGGTTTGGCGCCGTCAACAACCAGAGTCACTAACCCGGTCTCCCCCGCTGACTGATACACCTTTTCAAAGTCACGCGCGGAAACGGTGACCGATTGCGAATCAACCTCTTCTCCGTATACCACCGCAGGCAAAAAACCGGCCCTGCGAAGGGCTTTTGTTTTCTTCCCTAATTCAATCCTCGATTTGGCGTTCAATTCAAACATTTTTAAATGTTACCATGCGCCGAGAAAAAAGAAAAGAGGCCGTCTATGGCCCCTGTTCACGAATTTTTCTTCCGATCCCTAGTTTAACTATCATATCAGTAAGGTCCGAAAAACGAACATGATGCTTCCAGGCAAAGTCCACTACAATTTCAGCATTTGCGTACCATTTTTTTGTATCCTGTATGCCGCCTGGCGACATATGACCATAAAGGCAATGCATAGCCCCATGATCCTCCATGCAAAAAGAACGGTGAAGTCTATCCGCTGTATCTCGAACAGCATCATCGACCATAAATGCCTCCTATAATATGGGAAATTAAATCTTTACAACAGTACTGCAATTATATCATGACTATCAGTGTTTGACAAGATTCGGCGGAATTCTGCCTTCAAGCGCCTCAATGATATTGCGGGCTGCCAGTTCCGACATGGCTTGCCTTGTGTCTTCGGTTGCTGAAGCAACATGCGGCGTCAAAATAACATTTTCAAGTTCGGCAAGCCCGGGAGCCAGCGCCGGCTCGTTTTCAAAAACATCGAGTGCTGCTCCCCGAATAACTCTTTCCCTTAAAACCTCAACAAGCGCCTGCTCGTCTACAACAGGCCCGCGCGATGTATTTACCAAATATGCGGTTTTTTTCATCAGCCGCAAACGACGAGCATCAACCAAATGGCGGGTTGAAACCAGAAGCGGAACATGAATGGAAACGAAATCCGCCCCTCTGAAAATGTCATCAACGTTTTGCCGATATTCAGCGCCGTATTCCTTCTCGAATTCCTCCGATCGCCTTATATCGTGATAGATCACCGGCATATCAAACCCTCTCCGTGCGTGATACGCCACCCGTGAACCAATTCTTCCAAGACCGACGATACCAAGCGCCTTTTTAGAAACATCGCTCCCCAATAAAAGCATCGGCTCCCACCCCTTAAATTTTCCCGCCCTTGTAAAACGGTCGGATTCAGGAATGCGGTGCGCCAAAGAAAGCATCAGGGCAAAAGCATGCTCTGCTACCGTGTCAGCCAGAACACCGGGGGTGTTAGTCACAATAATTCCCACCCTCTCAGCGGCTTTTATATCGATGTTGTCCGTGCCAACCGCGAAATTTGCAAAAATTTTTACCCCGCTTTCTTTTGCGGCATCAAAAATATCGCTATCTATCTTATCCGTAAGCAAACAAAGAACTGCGTCATAACGATCTCTTTCCAAATATCCAATCAGCTCCGCCTTTTTAATCACCCTATCTTCCAAATTTACAAAAACATCGTACCCGTTGCTTTTTAATAAATCGGGGCCTTTATTCGGAATTTGACGAGTTACGAGTATTTTCATTTTTTGAATTTTAAATTTTGTTTACCACCCCGAACAATTTTAGTTTTTCTTTTAACACTTCTTTCATTGCCAGTGAGGCCGGCGTGTCTAATTTATACATTGCCGCCTCATCGGGTTTTTCAACAAAAGTTTTTTTAAGTTCTTTGAGATACGCAACGCGAATATCGGTATTTATATGTATATTTGAAATCCCCGCGTCAATCGCGGCTCTAATTTGATCATCCGGAATTCCGGACCCGGCGTGTAAAACAAGCGCTACATTTTCGGGAATCGCTTGCCTTATCGCGCGGATCCTTTCAATATCCAACGCCGGCTCGTCAAGAGAAATGCCGTGGATATTTCCAACCGCGATTGCGAGACGATCAACGCCGGTCTTTTCTACAAATTCCCTTGCTTGTCCCGGATCGGTATAATCTCTCTCTTGTATTTCAATCTTTTCTTTTTGAATTTTTGATTCGCCGCGCAGATACCCTAATTCTCCTTCAACAGAAATGCTGAATGCTGAATGCTGAATGCTGAATTGCCGAGCGTAGTCGACAATCTCCTTGGTTCCTACAAGGTTTTCTTCAAACGGAAGCGCTGATAAATCAATGTGCACAGAATCATATCCGGCATCAACCGCCTTTTTTGCCGCCTCCACACTTTTATGATGATCGGCATTCAAAAAAATCGGGATTCCATACTCTTCCCGAAAGACATCGCGAAGAGCTATCGCCTCCGCGTATCCAAAATGTTTGGCCTCTCCCTCCGAAGTTCCTATAATCGCTGGAGCGCCAACCTCATAACACGCCTCAACAATCGCCCGCATCTGATCCATTTCTGAAACATTAAAATGGCCCGTTGCCCAGCCTTCTTCCGTAGCCCTTTTTAAAATTTCTCTCAACAACATCAAGCGCATACGCAATTGTCTTCCGCCTCTCCGCATCTTTTGCATTGAGCGCGCATCTTCCCCTCTGTTTTACAACTTTGCCAATGCAACGGATCGTAATACCCGGACGCGAACCCGCATTTCGGGCATTTAAAACCGTCAGTTACGCCATGGCAAACAGCACAAAATTTTGAAGAGACGTGTTTTGCGGCGTCGTATTCCATTAAACCTAAATTTCTTTGGGAGAATAATCCACGGGAGCTTTCACAAGATACTCCTCTAATCTCTCTCTTGACAAAAGTCCTGCCCTAGCACCTATCCCTTGCACCACCGACATGGAATTAACCGGACCCCAGCGTAACGCCTCCTGAATATTTTTGCCGAGACCAAGCGCTGCCGTAACCGTAGACGAGAAAGCGTCCCCGGCCCCGGTTCTCTGAAGCGGAGGTTTTGGGTCCGGATATAAAGGCATAAAATACATCTTGCCGCCCTCCCCGAGCGCGGTCGAGGTATCAAACACATAAGCTCCTTTTACTCCGTCAGTGATTGCAACGATTTTGGGACCGAGCGCGCTCAACCCTTCAAGCAAATTTTTAATATCTCCATCATCAGCGCCTAAAATTCTTTGCGCCTCCTCCTTATTGCAAAAGAAAACGTCCGTCCGAGCGTATATTCTTTTTAACTTTTCTTTTCCAAACTTCATTTGAAAAGTGCCGGGCTGAAAAGCAAGTTTGACATCGGGATGCGCTTCTAAATAGTCAGCAATCTCTTCGTGGAACTCTAAGGAATTTTCACCAAGCGATGAAAAATAAATCCATTTCGGCTCGCCGATATCCGGCAGTTTATAGGGATACTGCTGATGCTTGATAAGAATGGTCCGTTCATCTTTATACCAGAGAACGTAGTGATAATTGGTCGGAATCCCTTTATGAATTTTTATGAAATCCCCCGCAACGCCCTCCTTTTTAAACACATCGAGGATTTCTTTTCCCTGTTCGTCATCGCCGACATGAGAAACAAAAGCAGCTTTCAAGCCGAGGCGTGAAGCGCTCACTGCCGCATTTGCCGCATTCCCGACACCGGCCACCACATGGACTTCATCATAAGGAATTTTATCGCCAAACCGCATACAGATTTCTCTGCCGCTGCCATGGTCAAGCTCTACATGCGCAGATGCAATATTCAAACGGATGAAGGCATCTGTTACCGTATCGCCGATCGCAATAAAATCATATTCTTTTCTTGAAAAGATACTCATAATCAAACATGCCGCTTTTATTTAAGGACCGGAATAAACTACTTCCGTGTTACAACTCTTTTTGCCGCCGCCACGATGTGCTTCACTCCCATCCCGAAGTGATCAACAAGCTCATTGGGTAAACCCGACTCGCCAAACCGATTCTGCACACCGATGAATTCCATAGGGACCGGATAATTTTTCACAAGCACCTCGGCAACGGCTGAACCCATTCCTCCGGATACTTGATGTTCCTCAACAGTTACAACAGAACCCGCGTCTTTGGCCGATTGAATAATTGTTTCCTCATCCATCGGTTTTATCGAAACCGCATTGAGAACCCGAACGGTGACCCCCTCTTTTTCCAACTCTGCCGCGGCAAGAATTGCGTTGTGCAAAAGCGGTCCGCAGGCAATAATCGCCACGTCTGGTTTTGCTTGCCCCGAGCCGCCTATCGAGGGGCGCCCCGGCTCCATCCAAAAAACTTGCGCCTTGCCGATTTCAAACGGCGTCTCCTCTGTTGTAAAAACTGGTGTTTTCTCGCGAGCAAAACGCGCATAACATGGCCCGTAAACTTTTGAAATCGCATAAGTTATTTTTTTTGCTTCATGCGCGTCACAAGGGGCAAAAACTCTCATGTTAGGAATAGGACGCGTAATTGCGATATCCTCTATGGCCTGGTGAGTCGCTCCGTCCGGCCCTACTGAAACGCCCGCGTGAGAACCTATAATTTTCACGTTCGCGTCGTTATAGCAAATAGTTGTTCTCATCTGCTCCCAATTTCGGCCGGGGCTAAACATGGCATAAGAAGTAATGTAAGGGATTTTGCCCACCAATGACATCCCTGCCGCGACCGATGCCATATTCTGCTCGGCCACCCCCATTTCCACAAACCGCTCGGGGTATTTTTTAGCAAACGCCTCTGTCCGTGTTGATTCTGTTAAGTCTGCGCAAAGCGCTGCCACATCTGGGTTTTCATCCCCTGCCTGAACCAAACCTAAACCGTAGCCGTCTCTAGTGGGTTTTTGTTCCAATGACTTCAAATCTAGAATTTTTTCTACAAGTTTTGCTTTTGGATTGACTGGCATACCCGCCTAAGTTTTTGCATTAAAGTAGTTATAAAGCGTCCTTTGGATGTACTGACGGCCCCACCCTGTTTTGAAAAACCGTTCTCTATTCTCTGCACCTTCTCGATTTGGAAAAGCTTCATAGTAAATAAGCTTAAGTGGAATTCTTGTCTTTGTAGCAAATGAAAGTCCTTTGTTGTGCATGGAAATGCGCTTTTTCAAATCGTTTGTACAACCAATATACATCTTAGCATCTTTTTGGCTTCTCAAAATGTAGACATATGAAAACATATGCAAAAATTTAGGCGGGCATACTTAAATACTTATTCCGACCGGGGCAAAAACCCGGTCGTGAAAATATTCAAATTATTTTTGCGTCCCGTCCATTCCGCTGCATGTTCCGCATCCGCACCAACCGTGTTTACTGCGAACCCCCATAGCAAGAACCCCACCGACAAGCGCTGTCCAGTACCACGTCATATAAGAAACAGCATAAAATTCGCCCCCTCTCCATAATGCAAGAAGCCCTCCCATAAAAGAAAGAAGTGAAGCAATCCAAATAATTTTTCCGAGTATGGACCTCCAACAACATCTCCAATGCATTTTATAATGCTGCATATTGTTATCTATCATAAATTTAAAAATGTAAAACTTTTTAAAACGACCTTTTTATTGATGCTCACCTTTAATTTTCCCCCCAAGCGTACGAAGTTGACGAAGCGACTCCGTTACCTCTTCTGGCTTAAACGTTTTTGAATGCCACGGGTATTGAAATTCCATAAAATCAACCCCTTTGCCGGCAACGGTATGAGCAATAATAAGAACCGGTTTTTCATAAATGGCGTGGGCGGTTTCATATGCATTCACGATTTCTTCAAAATTATGCCCGTTGATTTCCAAAACATGCCAGTTAAATGCTTCATATTTTTGGCGAAGCGGTTCAAGCGGCATTATGTCTTCGGTCATGCCGTCAATCTGAATGTTGTTACGGTCTATAAGCGCCGTGAGATTGTCCAATTTCAATTTTCCGGCAAGCATAGCCGCCTCCCACGTCTGGCCGGCTTCCTGCTCTCCGTCAGACATCAAGCAATAGATGTTAAAAGATTTTTTATCCATTTTTGCGGCAATTGCCATACCAACAGCTTGAGAAAGCCCGGAACCAAGAGGCCCGGAAGTAGTTTCAACTCCTGGTAACGCAGTCCGATGCGGGTGGCCTTGCAATCTGGTTCCGAACTTGCGAAGTGTTTTTAATTCCTCAACCGGAAAATAGCCGGCCCTTGCCATGGCCGCATAGCGTACGGGACAAATGTGTCCGTTCGAAAGCACAAGACGGTCGCGTTCCGGCCAATCGGGGTTTTTAGAATCATGTTTTAGAACATGAAAGTAGAGAGCAGTGAAAATATCGGCCATATCAAGAGGGCCAGCTACATGTCCGGAACCGGCATTTACCACCATTTCAATGACATCCTGGCGAATGGTATTGGCCGTCTCCTCCAAAAATTTAATCTTGTCCTCGTGTAAATGACTCATAAAATTTGATTCGTCCCGATTTTGTCTCCGGCTCCGCCGGAGCTACAAAATCGAGGATCCTCGATAACCGCAAGCGGTTATCGGGACCGTTTCTTCAAGAAATTTGATCTTGTCGTCATGCAAATGTGGCATGGTATTACAAAATTAATAGCTTATTTATTTCTCCGTGCTGCCGTGACATCATTTCGCAAAACACGTATTGCTTTCTCGATATCTTCCGCCCCAAAGACGCTTGAAGCGGCAACAAGCACATCGGCACCGGCCTCAACCGCGTGTCTGGCAACGCCAATTTTCACTCCGCCGTCAACTTCTATTTTACAGCCCCCGCACAACGCCCGCAAATGACGAATTTTTGAATAGTTATGAGGTTGAAATTCCTGACCGGCAAGCCCCGGGTGAACGGCTAAAATCTGAAAAAGGTCCGCCTTGCCCACGAAAGCTTTAAGACGGGTCCACGAAGTATCGGCAGCAATAGCAATACCCGCATCAACCTTTTCCCGACGACAAGTGTCTTTAATGAAATCAAAATCTTGGACAACCTCTTCATGAACTATGATTCGCTGAACTTGCGGCAGAAACCATGCCTCAAATCTATCCTCAGGATGGTCTTCCATTAAATGGATTTCCAATTTTGCTACGGTTTCAAAACCGACAAGGTCCAAGGGATTATGCCAAAGCGTATTCTTCGTAAAAGTCCCGTCGGCAATATCGAGATGAATCCAGTCGGTAAAATGCTCGACCCGGCGGATTTTTTCACGGGCTTCTTCCCACGTTTTTGCATTGATTGCAGGAATGATCTCAATCATTAGCTTTTAGCTTATAGCTTATAGCTTCATTAGCTTTCCGTGTATTCCCTAACAAGCTAATGAAGCTATAAACTAATGAAGCTCACTTGAAGTTTTTCTCTTCTATCTCTCTGATCTTCTCCAGTCTCCTCATATGCCTCTCTTCTCCTGAAAACGGTGTCTTAAGCCAAATCTCAACAATTTTTTTTGCCGCATCAACATCAACAGTATCGGCCCCCAAAGTCAGCACATTAGAATTTCCGTGCTCGCGTGATTGTACTGCGCATTCAATATCCCCGCATCGCGCCGCAAAAAGACCCCGATGTTTATTTGCGACAATATCCATACCGTATCCGGAACCGCATACAAAAATGCCGCGGTGTTCGTCGGGTTCATTCACAATTTTTTCAGAAGCGATTCGCGCAAAATCAACATAATCATCGTCTTTATCATAACTAAAAGCGCCAACGTCTTCCATGGCGTATCCTTTATCAATCAAGTATTCTTTCAGCCCTTCTTTTAATTGAAGGCCGCGGTGATCAGCAGCTAAATAGATAGTCATTAGCTTATAGCTTATAGCTTCTTTAGCTTTTCGCACATGTCCTAACAAGCTAATGAAGCTAATTACCCAATGAAGCTCTTACATTATATCACTCCTCGAGTGAATCTTAATACTCTGCAAAATTCCCGTGCCGATCATTAAGGTTACCAAACTAGACCCTCCGTAACTTACAAAAGGCAAAGTTACTCCCGTAACAGGCATAAGACCAAGATTTGTTCCCGTGTGAACCAAAAACTGAAAGAAGACGATTGAAGAGAATCCGAGCGCGAAAAGCTTAGAAAAATTATCTTTTGCAGAAAAACCGACAAGAAGAACGCGCACAATAAAAAAAGCAAAAAGACCGATAAGAATGAGAACGCCGAAAAAGCCATTTTCCTCCGCAAAAGCGGCAAAAATAAAATCAGTTTCCGCCTCAGGAAGAAAATTAAGGTGCGACTGGGTGCCAAATCCAATCCCTTTCCCCCACAAACCGCCGGAGCCGACCGCAATAAAAGCCTGGATCGAATTATACCCCGCGCCCTGCGGATCCCGATAAGGATCAAGAAACGCAACAACTCGATCCTTTTGATAAGGCTTCAACAAAAAAACCCATGAAAGCCCGGCAATGACCGCAAAGAAGAAAATAAACAAAACAAGATGCTTCAACCGGATACCGGCAAACATAACCATAACCACCCATAGCACGGATAAAATAACCGCCGACCCCAAATCCGGCTGAAGGAGCACCAGGGATGCCGGTAAAAAAACGTAGATACCGGATACCAAAAGATGACGAAACTGAAAAACCTCGATATGCCGCCCCGACCAATATTTGGCGAGAACCAAAACAAGAATAAGCTTCACAAGCTCAACCGGTTCAAAAGCTACACTGCCGAATCGAAACCAGCTCGCCACCCCCCTTGTTTCCGATCCGATGACAAGGAGTAAAATAAGAAGCACCAGGGCGCCAAACAGCATGCTCAAAATAAAGCCGCCGTGATTTCGAAAGATGCGATAATCAAGAAAAGCCGCAGCGAAAAAAAGTCCGAAACCAATAACAACCCAGGTCACCTGCCGTATAAAAAAAACAGCCGGAGACAAACTCCATAAAGAGACAAGACCAATTGCAATTAAAAGGCATGTAACAACAAAAAGAGGCCAATCGAAGTTTTTGAAAATCAAACTTAGCTTATAACTTATAGCTTATAGCTGCATTAGCGGAAATTGTATGCGAGTTTAAAAGCTAATGAAGCTATAAGCTAATGAAGCTATCTATCTTAAAATGTTCACTCTTGGTTCAAGAGCTACAAAAACATTATCCTGCTCGACGGCTCCCGGCCAAGAAAAAAATATGCGCCGCTCGCCCCCGGCGCGCACATCTTTCTCAACCGTTTTTGACACCGCGAGTATATTTTCCTCCTGATCAAAAACAAGCGCGGATACGGTGACTTCCTTAAAATCGCCCAAAGAACGGTTCAAAAGGGTTGCCGTAACCGTTGTCTCCCGTTTTTCGCCCGAAACAACGAGTTTCCGATCCCCAACCGCAACGTCGGGAGGAATACGGTCCGTAAAAACCCAACTGACTCCCCGAACCGCAAAAAGAACCCGAGAAATCGTTCGTCCGGTAGTGATATTCGATTCAACAAAATGCGCTGTCTCTCCCGGATACAAAAAGGAACGACCGATCCTCCGCGCAACCAAGATGTCGGAATCGTCAAAAAATTGAAATTCGTATTCAATTTCTTCGGCGCCGAGTTTAATGTTGGGGTTCTTAACCTCTGCAACCGCATCATAACTTCCTTCTCGGACCGAAACAAAACGCGCCCAAAAAACGTTAACCGCTTGGGGGTTTTTTAATGCACAAGAAGCGCACGGGCCTCCGCAATCAATACCTTCCTCGCCCTGATTTCTACGGTTATCTTGACAGCTTGCCGTCGGAAACCACAAATAGATTGAAAAAAACACCGGAATCAAAATGACGGCGAGAAAAACTCCGATAACTGCAAGCTGTCGTTTTATTCTAAAGTCCATGACGGCGATCCGCGGGCTCATCGCGAATAATCTGTAATATTTCTCGTACCTTCATGCCGAGTGTTCGCAAATCATGCTCGCGGATGGTGTTAACCACCTCACCACCTCTTAATCCCTTAATGAGTTTCTGAATATCCAACCATGTCCGTTCTTGCATTTCCCGAATCTCCATAAAATCGCTTGGTTCTGTTTCGTAATTGCTCATATCGCTTTTAGTGTAACGATATCCGGTAAAAAAGAAAAGCGGCGTTTTGTACGCCGCTTTATGTCGCCATATTCTTCCTAATTTACCCTCCAGAAACGACATTAATCCATTGCAGAAACCCAAGAGCCTTTCCTCCGTCCGCTCTCGGCAGATTTTTCTTCTAACCCTTGATACTCGCGCCACAAAGGAAGCCAATCGTCTCTAAAAACAGCCATCATTACAAGATCATGATAACGGCCATTTTTGTAAACCTCTTGCTTTTTTACTCCTTCAACCTTGTAGCCGCACCTCAATTGGCATTTTACACTGCGCTCATTAAACGCGAGGACGTGTGAATTTATTCGGCGCAAATTTAGAACCTCAAACGCATACCACAAAAGAACCATTTTTGCATCAGTTCCAAGCCCCTTGCCCCAATACTCTTTGTTGCCGATAAAGGTGCCAGTTATAGCTGTTCCGTCAAAATGACAAACATGCACCAAACTCGTTATCCCTATATGCACTCCTTCAAGAGTGTCAATGGCGAACACAACATTTGATTCGTTACTAATAATCTTCTGAAGTAAGCTCCTCTCTTGATCTTTAGTAATCGGTTTAAACGGCTTCCCTAAAAATTGCATTACTTCGTAGTCGTTAATCCAGACCGCACACCGTTCCAAATCACGCTCTATATCAATTGGACGAAGAATAACTTTTTTGCCTTTAAGCATGGGCGCCTCCTTTCTTCACGCTCAACGTATACCCAATACACCATTCGAACAAAATCATTTACGGCCTCTTCAAAAAACCATTTCGTAAGTTTCGCGTCGGGGCCAATAAGAAGTTCCCATGTATGCGCTTGGTCCTCGGTATAAGAAATATGGTCTGCCACCCATTGTCGCACAAACTCCAAAAGCAATTCCTCCATTCTTTCATCAAGAGAAAACTTCGGTATGTCAGTTTGCTGATTCATGTTTTTACCCCCCTCCATTTCAAAGAACAAATAATTAAAATCCCCTGGCGGGTTTCGCCAGGGGAAGTGTGTTCCTAACTAAATAAAAGGTTTAAAACATTAAGAAAACAATTTCCATGGCGAAAACGCAAAATGACCACAATCAGGTGTGGTTAATTTCCACATATTCGCAATGGAATAAAATCTTTGCATATTTAAACTTGCTAAATAGTTATCCTTCCCCGCCTTCATCTTGATATATCCTATCTATTTCATCGCCCCCGTTCCCGTCTTTATCTTCAATTTTTCTAATTTCCTCTTTTAATATCTGCTCCTGTCGAAAAAGATGATTTATAATGTCAACATGTTCGGGTTTGTCCACAAGCCGTTCTCGGCGTTCAACAATTTCAGCAAGCTGCCGCCTTAAATCTTCTACATTATTCCCGCCACTTTCCTGTTCTTTCTTAGCGATCGGAGATTCACGAACCACTTCGATTTTTCTTTCAATCTTGATGCCCAAGGATTTTTCCAACTCCGCCATTGCTATCTTGAGAGTTCGTATCTTTTCGTCTTCGGATAAGCCAGAGGATGCAACTCTACCTTCAAAGAATTTCAGTTGAGCACGATAATATTCTAGAGATTTTCTCTCTGTTTCCCTAAAATCATTAATCGCCCCCCCAATCCACGCCTCCCAAGCCCGCCTATTTTCAATAGTGTCGTTATAGAATGATGGTTTTTCATTACGAGGTGGAATTTCCCTGTTCGGCATAACTTATGTCATTAACTTAATTTATAATCTTCGATTACCTTTCCAAAATTTTGGTATGCCGGCATACCTTACTTTCCTATTCCGCTAGGCGGAAAAGTATCATCGAGTCCATAAGTCCCGATTTTGTTCCCGCTGAAAGCGGGATTGTAAAATCGAGGATCCTCGATAATCTATCCCAAAATTTTGGAGATTATCGGGACTTTTCCGCCAGAAGCGCCATGCCGGCCGGCCCGCTTCGCCGGAGCTTCAGCGAGGCGAGCAGGCGGGGATCCGCCTTCGGCGGACACTTCTCTGTCCCCGTACCAAATCTTTTGTATACTGGCGTACCCTACTTTCCCAGGAAGCCATGCTTCCAAGTATCATCGGGCTCAAATGCTTTCACTTCTCTGTTCGGAATGGGAAGAGGTGGGGCACATTTGAGTAAAACACCAGTAAACAGAAAATTTGGTACGGGGCAAGTCGGAATGTTCCCGTTTTGTCTGCGAGCCGTAAGCGAACAGTTACAAAACGCGATCCCTTACTCAGCTTGCTGAGTATGGGAGGAAGAGGTGGGGCACCTATGGATTAAACACCGGCAAATAAAATTTTTGATGGTTTTACCTAAAACCCATCTTAAAAATGCATTTGGAAAGTGTACTTTGAGCGGGGAGTAAAAATGATCTGTTAGTACCTCTCGGCTAAAACGCTTGCGCGCCTTACACCTAAGGCCTATCGACGTGATAATCTCTCACGGATCTATGATACCTAATCTTGGGGTGGGCTTCGCGCTTAGATGCTTTCAGCGCTTATCCCTTCCGAACATAGCTACCCAGCGATGCTCCTGGCGGAACAGCTGGTAGACCAGAGGTTCGTTCATCCCGGTCCTCTCGTACTAAGGACAACTCCCCTCAAGTATCGACGCCTGCAGTAGATAGGAGACCAACCTGTCTCACGCTTGTTTGCTTTGCAAACCGCGGAACTACGCTGACTTCACGCAGACCTACGCAGAAAAATTCCGCGTTTGCCCGCATCCGATCTGCGACCGTCCGCGATGCTTAAGCATATCCTCTGTTACCAGAGGGATTGGACTATACCACTATCCTAGCCACTAGGGTTTAGCCACTAGCGATTAGGACAACCGACATGTTAGCAATTCATTATATGAATTACTCTGCCGCTTTCACGACAAGTCTCTACGGGGTTAGCTTTCCAAAATACTTATTAAGTGCTTTATCATCCTTTTAGCTCTTTCTCGCTCATCTTCAGACAAATTCTTTACCACTCCTCCGAGTCGGCTTAAGAGATTTGCCACCTCTACAAACTCTTTGGATGCTTCCTTATCTTCTCCAGAGTTAAATGGTTCTTTCTCCATAAAATTATTCCTTAATAATTATACCAACTAACTTCCCTCGGTATTATCCTACTAAACCCAGATTGGTTAATCAATTTCCGCGTCAATCCGCGTTGCCATCCGCGTATATCCGCGTGTTTTGACTTCAGTCAAAACAATAGGACTCCACCGATATGAGTCGGTTTATTCGATCCCGCTTACGCGGGAAAGCCGCCGTGCTTGCCCCGTACCGAGCTTTACTCTGGTGCGGGGTGTTTAACAAGTTCCTATCTAAAACTTGCTAAAAGATTTCGATGTCAATTTCAGGCTCTTTTTTTGACGGTTTGACACTTATATTACGATTACTCGTAAAGTAGACTATACCTTTATTCAATCTCCGCAGACTGAATACCGACGTCTTATACAACAAGACTTGCTTCTTGTATCTGACCCAACACTGATTGGATCAAGTCGTTACGGGGATTACAAATCTTATGGGTCATTGATGGAATTATAAATGGTTCAATAATATTGTTGAACTTTTGATACTCATGCCTTCCGATTCTTATCTTGAACCTTGCTCTGTCTTTGATTATCGTTGCGGAAATCTTGAATCTCCGCGCTAGAAATTCAACAATTCGTTCTTGGTCTTGAAGCAAGAAATTATGAGTACTTATGGTGTACGAAGCTTTCGTATTTGAACCATCGTCCATAAACCATATTGCGATTGCTCTCGGAATCAAATAATCAAACAAATCTTGAGGAAATATTTTAACCGCATCCTTATAGAAATAATGATAC
This sequence comes from Candidatus Sungiibacteriota bacterium, assembly GCA_016186145.1. Taxonomy (GTDB): domain Bacteria; phylum Patescibacteriota; class Minisyncoccia; order Sungbacterales; family SURF-37; genus JACPMF01. Next base: position 27,546 of record JACPMF010000019.1, read on the forward strand.
AGTGCTCCAAGTTCTTTGAGTGTTTTGGTGTGGAAGTACCACGAATAATGATCTTTGTTTCGCTTGGCATCATGCCAAACTTTGATTCTTCGCGGCTCCTTTAACACCAGATTCTCAAGTTGAGCATATTTCCAGAAGACGTATTCTTTCTGTTTCTCACTTTGATGAATTCGCAATCGTGCGCTTATGGGATATCGTTTTCCAACTGAACGGCACTCAAGACGAGCATCGCCCAACAATGATCCTATAATCACATCAACTTGATGTGACGGAAATAACGATTGTAATCTTCCCACGGTATGGTCCATACAATTTTATTGTATCATAAATTTGCATGGATTCCACCGTTATGAGTCGGTTTAATCTGGGCTCAGTAGTTTTCACTAACCCAGCTCGCGTATCTTTTTAAATGGCGAACAGCCATACGCTTGGGAGCTTCTTCACCCCCGCGCTAAGATGAGCCGACATCGCTGTCGTTATTTGTCTTCCGTTACCGGAAGGATCGGACTATATCTTCATCCCACCTTTAATGGGAGTTGGCGTTTTAGCTCTCCATGTTCTGGAGAACTCCGGTCAACTTCTGACCAAGTCTCTACGGGGTCATAACTCAATTTATACTTCATCGAAGGAATAATATGTTCAGAAATTAATTGATTAAATTTCTTAATACTTTCCTTCAAAAATCTTAGTCGATAATAGGATTTATCTTTATTTATGGTCGTTTCCAAACCCAAAACTTTTAACATTCCCATCAATTTTTCTTGATCGGAATGGCTGAACTGTTGGGTATTAAGATAAACATCTCTATCGCGGCATCTGCTTCCGTCATCCATAAACCACACAGCAAGTGAAATTGGACCGAGTTGAATATCTGGTATTCGTTTCTTTCCGCCCTCATAGAATAATTCATGCATTCGCGATAATTCTGGATGCTGCTGTGTATAGAAACGATATGCTATCCGATGCCCATTTCCATACCGTGATTTTGGAATTCCGCCCGCAATATTTTTGAGTACAGAATATTTCCAATCAACGTACTCTTTTGCTCTTATGGAATGGTTTATCTCGAGAAAAGCATCTTTACGCCCTTTTAGTTTGCGCAAATAGCCGTCTCCTAAGAGTGTTCCTATTATCAGAGATTTTTGTAATTGAGTTAGACTTCCCACGGTATTGTCCATATTAGGTATTTTACCATATGGAGTCCACCGTTATAAGCCAATATTTTATTCGAATTTCCGCTCCTAACGGATTGATTCGAACGGCTAATGCCGTTGCTGGCATGGCGCCCCGATGTTGTTTGAGGTGCCGAACTGCGCCGTCGCTGTGGACGCTTGGGCGCAACTAGCCTGTTATCCCCGGGGTAGCTTTTATCCGTTAATCTTTGGCCTTGTTCTAGCAAGTACCATCGGTTCACTAAGTTCTGCTTTCGCACCTGCTCGGCATGTCCGCCTCGCAGTCAAGCCGGCTTTTCCCTTTACGGGTCCGACGCGGTTTCCATTCGCGCTAAGCCGACCTTTAAACTCCTCCATTACTCTTTAGGAGGAAAATGCCCCATTCAAACTGCCCACCAGACACTGTCTCAGTTGGGTTTCACCACGAAGCCCGCAATAATGCAAATCTACGAATGCATCAGAATGCTACGAATAATTTATTCGCAATTCGCATTTTGTGAACACTGTGGTGTTCCCAACTGGTTAGAATACAAGTTTTCACAGAATGGTATTTCACTGACGGCTCCGTCCCATCCGAAAACAGGACCTCAACGCCTCCCATCTATGCTACGCAGTAAAAACTTATACCCAATATCAAGCTACAGTAAAGCTCCCGGGGTCTTTTCGTCTAACTGCAGGTAACCTGCATCTTCACAGGTACTGTATTTTCACCGGGCTCCTCCTTGAGACAGTCCCCCGATCGTTACGCCATTCGTGCGCTTCGGAACTTACCCGAAAAGGAATTGCGCTCAACTTTGTTACAAGAATCTAAAAACTAAAAAGTAGAATCTAGAATCTGGACGAGACATTTCTGCTCGCCTCTGCATATTACTATGCAGTTCGGACTATATCTTCCGAGTACACTTAAACTCGGTTCGGCGTGTAGTCTCTACGGGGTCCCTCGATAAACTCGGGACTTCCCTCGGTATTGTCCAAAATCCTGTCTGAAATTTTGGATGTTCACCGATATAGCTCCGCCGTCGCCTTACGGCTATGGACGGATCCTTGATTTTGTAACTCCTCGATAAACTCGGAGACAAAATCGGGACAAATTTTACTAAGGCAAATCAATTCACCTTAGAACGATTATAGTTATCGCTGACATTGACGAGGGCTTAACATCTCACGCAATAAAAAATTGATGTAATCTCATTCCCATCACAAAAATGTTTGACCTTCTCGCATCGGTCAGGCGTCACCTCCTATACATCCTCTTACGAGTTAGCAGGAGGCTGTGTTTTTGGTAAACAGTCGCCAGGGGTTCTTTTGTTGCAGGCGCGCGCCCCGCACGCTCATCAGCGAATTACGAATCAGATACGAATATACGAATTCGTAATATTCGCAAGAGCTTCGCTATTCGTTGATAGCGTGCGAAGCACGCGTCAAGCCTTATCGCGAACTTACGGCTGCTTTTTTGCCTAGTTCCTTAAGGAGGACTCACCCGTTCGCCTTGGTGCACTTACACCAACCCACCTGTGTCGGTTTTCGGTACGGTCACCCAGCGGATAATCTTAGAAGCTTTTCTTGGAGGCCTGCTTTACCGAATTTCGTCCCGCAAAACGGAACGATTTTCGCTCTGCTTGAGGCCGGGCATAACCCCCGCTGCCGGATTTGCCTGGCAGCGCCCCTTACAGCCCGAACGCAAATCCAATAATGCGCCCGGCATACTAAACCCCGTCACTCCATCGATCCGCTGGATGGTGCTGGAATATTAACCAGCTGTCCATCGACTTCGGCTTTCGCCATTGCCTTAGGCCCGACTAACCCTTGGATGATTGTCATTGCCAAGGAAACCTTGGGTTTACGGCGTGCCGGACTTTCACCGGCATTGTGGTTACTTGTGCCAACATTCTCTCTTCCCTACGCTCCAATTCCCCTCGCGGGTGAATCTTCACTGCATAGGAAATGCTCTCCTACCGCATCGCTCCTCGCTACTGCTCGGTCGCTTAATATAATGCGAATCTACGAATATATGCGAATGCTACGAATGTTGTATTCGCGGTATTCGCATACCAATTCGCATTATTCGCATTATGAAAGCTCCGAACAAAAGTGAGGAGCGATACCCGCAACTTCGGTACTTTGCTTAGCCCCGATAAATTTTTAGCGCAGGGACTCTAGACGAGTGAGCTGTTACGCACTCTTTAAAGGATGGCTGCTTCTAAGCCAACCTCCTCGATGTCTGAGAATCCCCACCACCTTTAACACTGAGCAAAGATTTAGGGACCTTAGTTTGCGATCAACGGCTGTTTCCGTTGCGCACGACGGAGCTTAGCCCCCGCCTGCTGACTGCCGGAATAACTCGCTTGCGCATTCGGAGTTTGATTGGTCAAGGCGAGTTTCCCCGCTCTTGACCATCCAGTAGCTCTACCTCGCAGCGCGCATGATCCGACGCTAGTCCAAAAACTATTTCGGAGAGAACCAGCTATTTCCAGGTTCGATTAGCTTTTCACTCCTTACCACAGGTCATCCGAAGGCGTTGCACGACCAACCGGTTCGGGCCTCCCCCGCGGTTTTAACCGGGGTTCACCCTGCCCATGGCAAGCTCACCTGGTTTCGGGTCTTTTGGATTCTACCTAAAGACATTAGACAATAGGTGCTAGATTTTAAAACATAAAATAAGAAGCAAAAAACTTTACAAAATCTTTAACTACCTGCAGACTAAACCCAATCTGGTTCTTTTCCCAAACGGAGGAATATATATGCTAGTTACAATGCTAATCATTATCAGCGGCGTTCTTTTAGCCTGCATAGTATTTTTATTTCTTATTATCAAAGGTATCGTTGGAATCTTGATTGAACGATAACTTTTACCAACAGGCCTATGGCCTGTTTTTATGTTCTAAAATCTAACACCTAAAATCTAAGGTCTTAAGCGCGCTATTCACACTTGGTTTCCCTTTGCCTCGGTGCCGTAAGCACCTAGACGAGTAGAATTCAAAAACTCGTTGGCTCATTCTTCAATAGGCACCTGGTCACCCTTGCGGGCTCCCAGTCCTTGTAAGCGTATGGTTTCAGGTACTATTTCATCGCCCTCATCGGGCTGCTTTTCACCTTTCCCTCACGGTACTTGTTCACTATCGGTGTTCCGTTAGTATTTAGCCTTAGGAGACTAGTTCTCCCTGCTTCCCGCGCAGTCTCCATACGGCGCGGTACTCAAGAATAATTCAGAGAGCATAAGACCGTTTTCGCGTACAGGACTATTACCTTCTTTGGTGCGCCTTTCCAGGCGTCTTCTGCTAACGAAGCCTTAATTTTTATACTCTCCCCGATTGCTCCCTCCTCCGCTCCTCGCTGCGCTCGGAGCTGTGGAGGGCGAGACTCATTGCAAAAGATACTATTGCAATACTCGCCCTCCGAAGCTCTTGCGAAGCAAAGAGCGAAGGGGGGCTCGGACGAACTACTCTTACAACTGCAATTTAAATCACTTGATAAATCAAGAAATAAAATTGCTCTGGGCTATTCCCTTTTCGCTCGCCGCTACTAAGGGAATGCGCTCCGCACATTCATCAACGAATTACGAATTTTGTACGAATTTACGAATAAACAAACTTGTAAATTCGCATATTCGCAGTAGATTCGTTATTCGTTGATAAAAGGCGAAGCCTTTCTTTCTTTTCCTCCGCTTACTGAGATGTTTCACTTCAGCGGGTATCGCGAGCGCTGCTTACGCAGCTAAACTAAAAATGAAAAACTTAAAATTAAAATTTAAGGAATCGTGAAAATTTTTCGCCCACCATTTTTAATTTTTCATTTTAAACTTTTAACTTAGCTGAGAAAGCAGCGCTCATCGCTGATTTCTCAGCGATGGGTTTCCCCATTCGGAAATCGCCGGATCAAAGGTTGCTTGACACCTCCCCGACGCTTATCGCAGTCACGCCACGCCCTTCATCGCCTACGGAACCCTAGGCATCCACCATACGCCCTTATTATTACTCCCCGCCCAAAACACACTTTGTTTTGAACGGTTTTATTTTTAGGTTACCTGTATTAAATTTTCAAACTGCTTACCTTACCAACCATCGTCTACTCCCAAAAACAGACGACGACCGATAAGAATTTACCCCAGCACCAATTTTGCGATAAACTCCAACGCAAAGCGCTTCGCCCATAACGGGATGTGCCTATTTCTGCGGGGTTTCCTGCTGCGGGTGCGGCTCCGCCGCATCCTCGCAAAACCCGTGAAAAGCTATTTAAACGCTTTTCACCACACGCGCTTCGCTATAAACTTAAATAGCATTTTATCTTAACAACGCGTTATTTCTTGCAGCGGCAAAATTGGTGCGGGGTTCAATTCTTATAGCCGCTCGAGCTGCGCCTTACGGCTTGCTCTCGCGGATAAGAATTGAAAAACCGCGTATCCACGCGGCTCAAATGCATGAGACAGTTTAAAAACTGCTGGCAATTACGGTCCCGGGCTAGTGTCTTTTTGAGCCGCTTTTTTTGAATTTTTTGAAACAATAATCATATTTTCTTACGTTATCCAATTATACGCGGCAACAAAACCCTGTCAAGAGAAACAAGGGCGGTGTGGATAACCATTGCACCGATAACCAAAATCCCGCCAGCGGCGGGATTTTGAAATCTTCTCAACACATTCATTTCTAGGATCCGCGGACCTCGCGGATAACTCGATCAACAACTGCTCCTGCCGCATCTTTTCCGCCAAGACCGAATGCCAAGCCGAACGCCAAAGCAAGCATAGCAACAAGGCCGGTGACAACCGTCTGAAGAAGAACGGTCGCAACACCCAACTGCAAAAGCGCTGCCACAATTGCGAATACCCAGACTGACCATCGCGCTACCAAACCGACCAATGAGCCGCGGCGAAGACCGGCCGCCTCAACAGAACCGCGAACTACCCGTTCTGCCACTTCCGCCACCAATGCTGCGATGACCAAGATCAAAACGGCAACCACGACATTCGGAAGATAGAGCAACACGGAAGTCAAGAAATCGGTAACCTGCGTCAATTGAAGAATGTTTGCGGCAGCAAGAAGCGCTACTATGATCAAAAACCATCTCACCAAACCGCCGACAAAAGCGCCGGTGTTCAACCGCATGCCGGCTCGCTCCATTGCTTTCTCGAAGTCAAGCTTTGCAAGAAACATGTCCACACGAAGGGCCTTAATCACCTGCTCGACGAGCTTGCCTAGGGCAACCGCAATAATCCACCCGATAACAAAAACAATAAGGGCAGAAAGAAGAAATGGCACGAAACTCACCACTGCAGACCATGCTTGTTGCAAGGACGCAACTACGACATCACCCCATGTTTGAAATATCATAGCGTAAATAAAAAGAAACGAAGCGCGCTGAACCATGCATCAGTTAAACGCGCTTGTTTTTTACTATTAAAACTGTTAAAACTCCCTTCCCGAACGCCCAAGCGGCTTCGGACCGACCCGGAAGTCTGTAAATTAGTACCGTTTTATTATACTTCCTCTATCGCCAGCTCCAAAACCGTTTATCCACAACTATCGCTTTTCGTTCTTATGAGTCCTTTGTGGGCTCTTCACATCTTCAACCTCTTTTTCCATTCGTTTTTCGACTTCCTCAATTTCTTTCATGAGTTCGCGACTCAACAATTCTTCGCATTTTTTCGAGTCTTTGGCAGATTTAAACTCCGGAAGTTCGCCAATGAACTGACTTAAGGCAGCCTTAAGATTATCGAAACCACTGTGAACGAACTTTTCCGCCTCGGAAACCTCAACCCTGAATACCAAAGATAATGTGGGGATTCGAATACAATAACCCTGCTCTTCTTTATTTTAGCACTTTTTGCTATATTTATCCCAACTTATCCACATGATCCTGCTTTATACAGGACATATGAAGGGCCACCAATAAAAACGCGAAATGCCACTAATTTTAATGACACTTCGTGTAAATATTGGCGGTTAGTAATGTCTGCGCAGCATGCTTTCAATAAATGACCTAAAAAGCGGACTTGTTATAACGATCGATAATGAGCCCTATCAAATTCTCGAAGTAAAGCACCTCCATATGGGAAGAGGGGGGTCTTCAATCCAAACCCGCATCCGAAACCTAAAAACCGGACAGGTTTTGCAAAGAAACTTTAAGCCGGCTGACGCTTTTGAAGAGGCAGATATTGAAAAAAGAAAAGTTACATTCGTCTATGCGCACCGCGGTGAATATGTTTTTTCGGAGGCCGGCAAACGCTTTTCTCTCAAGGAAAACGAAGTTGGCGATATCCGAAAATGGCTCAAGCCGAATACCGAAATCGAAGCGGTATTTTTAGACGATGCGCTTCTTTCCATCAATGTTCCTATCAAAATCGACTTTCGGATTACCGAATCGCCGCCGGGACTTAAAGGAGATACGGCCCAAGGAGGCACGAAGATTGCGACCATAGAAACCGGAGCAAAAATTTCCGTGCCGCTGTTTATCAATGAGGGAGACGTAATCAGGGTGAATACCCAAACAGGAGAGTATGCGGAAAGGGTTGAGAAAATGAAAGACTAACAGTTTTAAAAAGACCTGCTCACGGAAACACAAACGCCGCCAGCTAGCTGACGGCGTTTGCTCGTTCTATACTTACTCAAAAGTGATTCTCTCCCCCGGTTGAATTATCTTTCCATTTTTATCTTCTTCCTGATGTTTCGCCTTTTCTTCCTCCCTCACGACAGACTGTGAAAGTATTTCTCTTAAACCCTGAAGATCAACTTCCTTTTTTTGCGGCTGCGGCCTTGTGAACTCCCTTCTCCCGGGCCTTGATGAGTGATCCGAAGAAATTTCAGACTCATCATGGCCGTTAAAATCCCCCGATTCGTCTTTTGCTGTTTCTTTCGGTTTTAACACATCGAGTGACAAAGGCCTGCTGACAGCAGGAGGAAAACGGACTGCCGGCCTTGAAGGAACCGACTTCTGCAAAGCTGGTCTGGGTGAAGAAAAACGGCTAACCGAAGGAGCGCTCGGCGGAACAGGATTCCGTGGAGATTCTGGTGGAGCAGGAATGGCTTCGCCGCGCCGTAACATCTCAAGATGTTTTTCGCAGTACACCGGCCGCCTTTTATCGGGCATAAAAGGAACCATAACCAATTCGCCATCTATAGCGCAACGAGCTTCATAAAGCTTCCGGTCGGCTTTCCTTGCCGCTCCCCCATCCGCCGGCCCGAACATAGGAGCTGGCGAAATATCATTTCCGGTTCGGACCGAGGCTGCCGCGCCGAAAGAAAGACCGTGAAATTTCTCTATTTTCTGCCTTACTTCTTCTGCGGACGTCCCGTACTGCTTGCGCGATAATTTAATTATCGCCTCACGATTGCTTTTCGCGGGTTTTGGCAGGGGCGCTAAGGTTGTCGCCGAGAACGGCCGCGAAGCAATCCCGTCAATCATGAGCTTCAAATAAATTTGAGCAAAACCCAGGTTTACCAAGTCCTCCGCCATAAACTCCGGGTTAAACTCTTTTTCCAAAAGCTCCGCATCCGGCGCACCAACCCGAAACGTAACAGTAGTCCCTACGTTGCCGAATACCGCATCAGCTACTTTTTCATCCATCTGTGCCACATACTGGTGCGCAAGAATAAGACTCAAACGGTATTTCCGGGCTTCGGCAAGAATATTTGCGAAAGATTCTGTCGCGAAGTTTTGAAACTCGTCAACATAAAGGTAGAAATCACGCCGTTCTTCCTCCGGAACATCAACACGAGTCATTGCGGTCAAATATAATTTTGTCACCAGCATTGCGCCAAGAAGCCGGGAATTCTCTTCCCCGACTTTTCCTTTGGAAATATTCATAATGAAAATTTTTCCGCCATCCATTACCTCCCGCATGTCAACCGAAGACCGTTCTTGGCCGACAATATTGCGAATCAACGGATTCGAAGTGAACTGGCCGATCTTATTTTGAATAGCTGCTGATGCCTCCGTCGCAAAACGCTCCTGATATTGGGCATATTCTTTTTCCCAAAAAGCGCGCACCACCGGATCGGTAAGTTGAAAAACAATGCTTTTCCTGAATTCCTTATCCGCGAACATCCGGTTAATTCCAAGCAGTGTGGAACCCGGGACCTCAAGAAGCGCCAAAATTGAATTTGAAAGCAAGTACTCCATTCTCGCCGACCAGACATCCGGCCAAATCTTTTTAAAAACACCCAGGAGCCCCGATGCGATAAGGTGCCGTTGCTCCGGCAAAACGCTTTCCATACTGTTGAAAGCAACGGGGTATTCCAGATCCGACGGATTGAAATAAATAACATCTTCAATTCGTTCCGAAGGCACAAAATCGAGCATCCGCTCCGCAAACTCTCCGTGGGGATCAATTATGCCAAGGCCTTTCCCGTTTTGAATGTCCTGAATAGCCATATTCTCAAGAAGCGTGGTTTTCCCCATGCCGGTTTTCCCGATGATGTACATGTGTTTTCGGCGGTCAGCGGGCTTTATGCCAAAACGCCGCCTCGCATCGC
>JACPMF010000018.1 GCA_016186145.1 Candidatus Sungiibacteriota bacterium
CGACGACCGAGAGATTGCTCATGGCAAGCCAACATGAAGCTTCTGGCGTAATCTCGTGATGAAGATCACAAACTACTTGCTCGCGTGGCCAGAAGTCCGCGAGTGGCGTATTACAGTGGCGAAACTTGTTTGAGGTAAGAAAACTTCTATCTTTCGTGCCCCAATATTTTTGACACTGCGGACACTTGAGCCATTCGTGCCACGGCCCATCTGCGAACACATCACGATAGCACTCCACAAGTTGTGCCGTGAGTTCGTGATCATCACCATTAGATGAGTACCGGACCAGCGAGATATTTTCCATTACTCCCTCCTTTTTTAAGGAACTGTGTTTGCCGTTTTGTCACGGGTAGGCAAACGAAAACCCCCTCCAATTACGGAGGGGGTTAGCTTTATACGAGAAAAAATCACATTAAGACAACCCTCTCCGTGATTGGATAGAGTTGTGATGGTGGAGTTTGCTAATAATTGCTCGATAGCCGCCTTCTTTTCCGTTTAACCATTTCGCAACACGAGCAATAGTGGTTGAACTTAAACCAGTTTCATTTTCAATTACCGAATAAGGCATTTTTTCCGTGAGCATTTCGGCGGCTTTTAGTCGTTTAGCAAACTCTTCAATTTCTTTTTTGGTCATCAAATCACGCAAAAAACGCCTGGCTTCGTCGTCTGTCTTGAGAGCCAAGATTGCCTGAATTAGCCTTTTATTTTCCTTGCTTTTCCAATCCATACTGCCACTTTAGCAAACTAAAGCGATTGAGTCAAGAGGCAGAGCGAGGACGGCTCGGCAGGAGGGAGGTGGGGGTGCCGAGCCGCCCGAGCGAATCCCGCCGCCCAGCGCGTTGAGCGCGGAGCCTCGTAGAAAAATGTTCTTTCCTTTTTAGAAGAATTTTTTGGTGGCGCGTGTAAAATTTTTTAAGGCCTCGACGCGTTCTGCTCCTTTCAGATCGCGAATTGCATACAATGTTATTGTCACAGAAACGCCTCGTTTCCTCAATTCCTTAACATATTCAAAAACTTTTTTCTTATCGCCGCGCATTATATCTTTTAGGCACCAGCCGACACCTTTTTGCACTAAATCCTGTTTGTCCCAAATCAAGTTTTCACAAAGTGCCAGGGCCTCATTCGTAAACTTTCCGCTCTCGCCAACTTTGCGAACGAAAGTCACAACACTTGCGCGACGTTTCCACATATTTTTCGATTGATTCCATCTTTTAAGAAAGCGGAGCGTATCGTTCGGATATTTCAAAAGAATTGGTTGCAAAACATCAATGCAAAAGTCATCTATCGTGGACCAGCTACAAAAATAATCGAGGATTTTATCCAAAAATGACAGGTCAGATTTTCCGATGCAATCAAACTTATTTTGCAACACGAAATTTCCAACCAAAATCGTTTCCTCGATTCTATCCTTGTAAAGCATTTGCGCGAGCATAAAGGCCTCTTTACAAGATAAATTCTTAACTTCCGTCTTGTATTGCTTTAGCAACTTATCAAGTATATCGGCTTTTATTCCTAAAGAACGATGCCTATCGTACTTGTGGTATTTTTTATCTCGTTCAGCCGCTTTTTTATTTTCGTGCTTAATAAGGCCGCTGTAAATTTTTTGATACAAAGCGTTCATAAATTTGTTCTAGTTTTTTGAAAATTTGAGCCATATCCATGTTAACAGATTATCAAATCACTGCACTTCTCCGCAATATGCTAAAAAACAACACCGGCATAATGCCGGCGTTGTTTTTGAAATTGGGCAGGGAGGGATTCGCCTACAAGTCGCATCGGCTTCCACCGATGCGCTCGCAGGCCGCCCCTCGCGGTTCGGCTCGCCAACTGCTCGCCGAACATCGCTGCGGGCTTCGAATCCTCACGCGAGCAAAGAGGTTTGCTCGCTCCTGCCCACCGTAAAGACAATTTCAGCCATCCCCTAAGGGATGGCTGAAATTATTTTTATGGGCAGGGAGGGATTCGAACCCCCGTAGCCACAAGGGCGTCTGGTCTACAGCCAGATGCAATTGACCGCTCTGCCACCTGCCCATTAGCCACCTCTCGGATTTGAACTTCCAGCCTTCGCTTTATCCCGATTTTGCCAAAATTTGCCTAACAGCCTGGGGGGAGATTCGAACTCCCGGTCTACGGTTTACAAAACCGTTGCTTTACCACTAAGCTACCCAGGCAAATTTTACCGCAAAATCGAGAACTCTCGATATTGTAACCAAATCAAAGATTTGGACAATATCGGAGCAAAAGTGCTGTCCCGATGGCTCAAAAATTCTGAAAGCCGGAGAGAGAATTTAAACCTCCGCCCCTCTCTTTATAAAAGCGTTACTCTACCGCTGAGCTACCCCGGCTTTCAGAATTTTTGTTAAGCCATCGAGGATCCTCGATTCGTCAGACGCGCTTTCTGCGGAACGAATCGGGACTCTACCAGCTGAGCTAAGGTGGCAGAAAAAATCACGACTTAATGGCTACGCGGGGGAAGAATCGGAGCCCGATTTTGAATCCCCGGGACGCTCCGCAAAAAAAATCTTTTTCTGAAAAAATCTTTGCATACCCCCTGCGCTCTTTTGAGAAGAAAGCGGTCCGGGCGCTAAATCTTTTTCTGAAAAAATCTTTGCATACCCCCTGCGCTCTTTTGAGAAGAAAGCGGTCCGGGCGCTACGGGGACGTCAACGGCCCCGTTGCTTTTTTTCCAGTCCTTCAAATCGCGCAACAAGTACAATTTATTTTCATCAGTTTCGGCCAAAACTTTCCCCCGCTCCTGAACTCGCGAAAGAAGCCGTGATACCAACGCGTCGCTCTTCAGAATCCAAATGCGAACCCTTCGGAGAAATTTTTCGGCTCCGGAAAGCCCTGCGTTTTCATACCACCCCCATTCAAGCCACGGGCGTATAGCGGTCAAAAAAATGCTGATCCTCGACGGACGATGAAAAAAACTCTCATCTAAAACTTTTTCCGGAAGTGCGGTAAGCACCGGCATTTTCTGGGATACCAGTACGGACAAAAACGAAACGCTTGCAAGGAAAATGAGAAGAAGAATGAGGTCAATCATGTGAATTTTATTTACGAGAGTTAGCGAGTAACTATAAAATTCAGCACCCTGTTAAATAATTTCGCCGGAGGCGAAATTCCTCCGCCCAATAAAATCGGTGATTTTACTGGGCGGAGGATTTAACAGGGTAAAGGTTTTGTAACCAAAATTTGTTCGCCTGCGGCTTCAAATTTTGGACAAAGCCCTTAAAGTGCAAACCGGACAAACCTGTTAACTTTTATATTTTCTCCGAATTTTCCGGCAGCTTCAATAATGATATCGCCAACGGTCTTATCAGGATTCTTCACGAAGGGTTGGGTGTAAAGGGAAATATCTCCAAAATGCTTCTCCATTTTCCCGGTTATGATTTGCTCAATAATTTCTTTCGGCTTTGCGAGCTGCACTACCTCTTCTTCTATGAGGCGCCGCTCGGCTTCAATAACCTCGGCAGAAACATCTTCGCGCCGAATGTACAAAGGATTTGCAGCCGCAATATGGAGCGCAATATCATGGGCAAGCAGGCGAAATTCTTCCGTACGCGCGACGAAATCGGTTTCACACAAAAGCTCAACCAAAACTCCAATCTTCCGGTCCGAATGGATGTAGCAATCGACTATACCTTCCCGCGTCGAACGCATAACCTTGCTTCCCCCGCGCTCTCCCAAAGAACGTTCCAGTATTTGAAAAGCACGATCAATATCGCCGCCTGCCTTTTCAAGCGCAGCTTTGACATCGGAGATTGAGGCGCCGGTTTTAGCACGCAGCGTTTTTATCGCATCAGTGGAGATCATGGTTACTGTCGCTATTTTCGTTTTGCCTTTTCAACCCCTCGTTCCTGCCGTCCTGAATAGCTTGTTGAACCCGTTCAAGCCAATAGCGAATAACAGATTTTGCATCATCATTAGATGGGACCGGAAACGAAATTAAATCTGGATTTGCATTCGTATCGGTCAAAGCCACAATCGGAATTTTCATCCGCAATGCCTCGCGGACCGCAGTGAGTTCATGAGGAACATTGGTTATAAAAACCGCGGCCGGCAGCCGGTTCATAACGCGCAACCCGTCAAAATCCCTTTTGAGGCGCTCGATTTCCTTTTCAAAACCGAGGCGCTCTTTTTTCGTATACTTTTCAAATTCCCCCTCTACTCTTTTTTTTTCAAGATCAATCAGCATTTCAACCCTTTTAGAAATAACTTTGAAGTTGGTCAGCGTCCCCCCAACCCAGCGTTCACTCGCATACGGCATGCCGAGCGAGCGCGCCGTTTCACTGATGATGTCTCTTGCAGCCGGTCTTGTACCGATAAGAAGCACTAATTCGCCTTTGGCCGCAACGGATTTTAAAAATTCAAGCGCCTGCTGAAACAACTCCTTCGTTTTGGTAAGGTCAATAATAGAAGTGCTGCCGCGCACCGTCCAAATATACGGCTCCATAGCAGGATGGCGCTTATTTTTAGAATGCCCAAGATGAACCCCGGCATCAATCATAGCTTGAAGCTCGTGGTCCTCCGCCGCAATTATGCTTTTATTTTCCCCTTCGATTACCGTTGTTGACATAATGAAAATTGTACCATATCGCGGTCTCCAGCCGCAAGGCCCGCCATTGCCTTTTAGCGCCGGGTACGATATAATCAACCGTGTAATGAAAAACAGCATCCACCCTCCATATTTTCCAAAAGCGAGCATGACATGCGCCTGCGGCGCCACATTTAACGTTGGCTCAACAAAAGAAAAGCTTGAGACCGAAATCTGCTCGAAGTGCCATCCATTCTACACCGGCGGCCGAAAGATCATTGATGCCGCAGGCCGTGTTGAGAAATTCAGACAAAGGGCGGCAAAAGCGAAGAAACGTTAAAGGAATAAAAGGTTTAGCTGTTTAGCCACAAAGGTCCTGCCTTGTTGGCCATACCCGACAGTTAACCCTTTTTTATTTATAGAGTTTCAAAACATTATGGACGAGGCGGAGAAACTAAAATTGAGACGCGAAGAACTTCAAAAACAACTCTCTGATCCGGAGATTTTAAAAGATCCCAAAAGAGTAAAGGAGTTGAGCATTGAATACGGCCGAGTAGAAAAAGAGCTTGCGGGCAAAAAGGGAAACGAAACAAACGGCATCTCTCATCAAAAGGTTATTATGGAAATCCGAGCCGGCGCCGGTGGCAACGAGGCATCGCTTTTCGCAGGAGAGCTTTTTCGCATGTACAACTCGTTTATTAAAAAACAGCAATGGGAAGTTGCGCTGATTGACTCTTCGCCAACCACGCTTGGCGGATTTAAAGAGGTTATTTTCGAAATAAGCGGAAACGGGGCATACGACAAGCTCAAAAATGAATCGGGAGTGCATCGAGTCCAGCGAATTCCCGAGACGGAAAAAAGCGGCCGCATACATACCTCAACCGCATCGGTTGCCGTGCTTCCCGAAGCAAAAGAGGAAGATATTGAAATAAAACCGCAGGACATAAAAATTGAGTTTTTCCGCTCTTCAGGACCCGGCGGGCAAAACGTAAATAAAGTTGAAACGGGTGTCCGCCTCATACACCTCCCGACCGGACTTGTCGTATCCTCGCAGGAATCCCGTTCCCAGCAAAAAAACCGCGAACATGCCATGACGGTTTTGCGAACAAAACTTGCCGAGGCTAAACGCCTTGCCGAAGAGGCAAAAATCGCAAAAGAACGAAAACAGCAAATCGGCACCGCAGAGCGAGTTGAGAAAATTCGTACTTACAACTTCCCGCAAGACCGGGTTACGGATCATCGCATCAAGAAATCATGGCATAACATCCAATCCGTCATGGAAGGCAACCTCGACTCAATTGTTGAGTGCTTTTCAAAATCTTGATACTGTTATAGTATAGCTATAAAGTACACAGGCTCTTTAATATTTTAATATTCCCAACCCCAGAGGAGGCGACCCTTGCGATATTATAGTTGGGGCAGGCTCTTTCTAAAGTTGGTCCTGCATCCGAAATCATTCTTTTCTTTTCTCTTATTGCCGAGAACATACACCTCGCTCGAAGACTGGCTGGAAATCGATAAAATAACATGTGAAATAATGGCAAAAGTTTTTCGGTGTCGTTGTGCAAATACGCTCTGGGAACAACAGCAGCGAAACATGGTTTATAGAAATTCTGTTGCCAAAGACTTTAAGGACTGGATGAAAAAAATCCGGGCAAACCCTTCTTTAGGAGAACCCATTGCGGTTGTAGTAGATGAATTTGCTATGCGAAGGAAATGCCACAGAAGGTATCGCCCACCCGGCGCCGGAGTATATTGCTACTGCGATGAACATAGGCATTAAAAACAGCAACCCATCAAAATTCTGATGGGATTTTTTATCTATACTACCGCCGGATTTACCGAAATATTGAAAATGTCATGCAAACGATACAGAACCTTGACAGATATCATACTTTCATGCCATACTGCAATCAGTTTCCTGGTTCCCAATCAGCCCTTGAAAGGGGGTGTGCCATGTGCAAAAGAAGTCTTAAGTGGACTACCTTGGATGACCTGCGACCTGGCGCCTTATTCGTTACCAGAGACGGAGTCAAAGCCGTAAAGTCCAAGTACAAGTACGGTGACGGCTCTACGCAATGGGAATGCATTCTCTTGGCTAGCGGCGAGTTCGCCCACTTTCCAGAAAAGAATCAAACCCAGGTGCGTCAAATCATCGTTCGGTAGTCTCGCCTTTGGGCCGCAATCGCGGCCCTTCTTTATTTCCCAGACACCTTTACCGCTTATTGACTATCCCACAGGAAATTTGACATATTCGCTGTTATAGATTATACTATCCGTAGAATTTATTTAGAAAGGAGCATGTCATGACACAGCGAGACTTTCTAGAATCTGTTGAGCCTGGCGGGCCTCCATACGGTGTAATGTATGGATCCTCATTCAAGCTTGAAGATTTCATAGCAAAAACCACTAATCTTCTTGCGCAGAATCCCGACCTGAAAGTGTTGATGAAAAGTGGGGATATCGTAGAGGGCCTACAAAAGCATAGTCGTCCATGAGCCACCTCATGGATCTTTTTTTACCCTCATTGCCCGTGGCACTCTTATACTTCATCCACTAAAGAAAATGTCATGCAGGAAAATTGACACAAACACTTCGGTTATTTACCATACAACTAGATCCTGGCAAAACGGAGGGCAACATCATGAAAATCCTCTTCTGCGACTGGAACGGCACCCTATTGGATGATATGCCCATTTGGGATGAAGTGATGCGGAAAACATTTCTTGCATTCGGCGTAGAGCCGCCTACTATAGCTGACTATTTCCGAGAACTTGAAAGCGGTGACTATCTTGAAGTGTACCGGAAACGAGGCATCGCTGCATCACGAGATAAACTGAATGCCATATACGAACCCGCATACGAAGAGCGGCTGGCCGATGCGATGCTCTTTCCCGAGGTCGCGGCAACACTGCGTCAACTTCACGAAAACGGCGTTCGCCTTGTCCTTGTCACATCGCAACAGAATACTCTTGTTGTTCCTCTGCTGAATAAATTTGGCATCGATCACCTATTCGATGAGCGTGCCTTTCATGTTTTTGATAAAAAGTCGGTCATTACAGAAATTGCTCAACGAAATGGCGTAACTCCAGATCAATGTTCCTTTGTCGGCGATTCACCTTCTGATATTCGACACGCCAAGAAAGCTGGTATTACTGCGATTGCTTTTCTCGGCGAGCATATTCCAGAAGAACTGCTTATCGATGCAGATCACCATATTCACACATTTGAAGAAATCCTAAATCTGTTCTAGTCCAAAGGTCGCACACGCGACCTTTTTTCATCCCTCATTGCCCATGACACTTCTTATACTTCTTATCTGATCCGCACTGACAGGCCATTGACATCCCAGTAAATTCTGCTAAACTCCCCAATAGTAGTTAGTCAGTCCCCCCTAAGAAAGAAGGTGCTGTAATGCCACGGAAAATCAGGGTCGATATCCCATTCGATGCGTTGCCAGGATCATGCTACGTCACCGGTCGTGTTCTCAAGGAAGACGGGTACAAGTTCGAACGCCACGGGATAAATCCAGCTGCCTATGTGAAGTTCAAAACCGTTCTTTCATTCAAAGAAGAGGCCCTCTCTTCTGTAAGAAATAAACTCCGAGGCAAACGTTACTCAGAAGTGAAAATCACTTCAATCCGATTCGCGTAAGCGGTTAGTGGGCTAACGTTTTAGCGGCGTTTCAGTCAACCAGTCATGCTACGGAAGGTCTTATCCTCCGTGGCATTTTTTGTACTTCTTCCTCTACAAGAAATATCATGCTGCTCGCGAAATATTCCTAATAATCACATATCGCGGGCGGCCGTACTGATCATTGTGGAATAAAAAATCTTCGTATCCAGAATACAAAAATAATTTTCTTATTTCTCTTCTCTGTCCGGCGCCGTGTTCCATCCAGATCTCACCGCCCGGTCTCACAAAAGGCTTCGCGTCCTTTAAAAAACGCCGTATTGCCATAAGGCCGTTCTGACCGCCGTAATACGCAACACGGGGCTCGTATTCTTTAACAGCCAAATCAACGTGATTTCCCGCCCCGACATACGGAGGGTTGGCAAGGATAACATCAAAACGGCCTTTTATATTCTTAAAAATATCTGAACGCACAACACAAAATCGCCCGGCCGCGATGCCATTTTTTTTGATATTAATTTTTATTTGTTCAATAAAACGCGGATTCTTTTCCGCGAATGTTACATGACTATTTGGCAGATGCTTCAAAACCGCGATGCCGATGCAGCCAGAACCCGCAAACACATCAAGAACGCGCAGGGAACCGCTGCGCGCTTTTAAAGACCGTATCACCTCATTCACCCAGTATTCTGTTTCCGGACGGGGAATAAACGGCTTTAAGGAAAGATCGATATGACACCCTAAAAAGGGAACCCGCCCAATTACGTAATCGAGGGGTTCTCCTTTTAAAAGTCGCCGAACATCCTGGGCAACAGAAAACGCATTGTCCAATTTGTATTTCTCGCGAAGAAGATGTTCAATCCCCAATTGGTCAGAAATCATGAGTTAACGCTTTCTATTTCCTCAACACCTGGCCGCCGGCTGTGTTGGTTAGTTTCCCGCCGGCGAGCGCAATACGGCCGTTCACCAAAACCCACTCAACCCCCTTTGAAACAAGATGAGGATTCTGATACGTTGCTTGGTCACCAAGGGTACTCGGATTAAAGACAACAACATCAGCATGGTATTTTTTCTGAATCTTTCCCCGATTCTTAATGCCAATAAGATCCGCGGGAAGAGAAGTAGTCTTTCTAATCCCCTCTTCCCATGACACCAACCCTTTATCCCTGACGAACCGGTGCAAAAAATGAGTGAATGTTCCAAAAGCGCGGGGATGGGCAAGTTTTCCGCTCTCTCTGAATTCCTGCGAAACACCCCCGCCATCAGAAGCGACCGCAGAAAACGGGGCCGCAAGCCCAAACGTCATATTCTTGACCGAAAGCGTACGGCCAAAGATGGCCGCCCGCCCCTCGCTC
The DNA here is from genome assembly GCA_016186145.1 of Candidatus Sungiibacteriota bacterium. GTDB lineage: Bacteria > Patescibacteriota > Minisyncoccia > Sungbacterales > SURF-37 > JACPMF01. The sequence continues at coordinate 9,526 of JACPMF010000018.1, forward strand.
TCTAAAATAATATCGAGGAACGCTTCCTCACTCGATCTTCCGGAGGATTCGGCTATTTCCTGTATGGTTTTCCCGTTAATGGCCTAGTTTTCCGAAGAAACAATTATTATCTTCTCAAAACGAAACGTTTCCGGACGGAGATAATCAAGAATTTTTCTCCGCGCATCAGAATCCCGGAAGCGTTGAAACATTTCCGAAAAACCGCCCTTGCGCGCCCATCCGGGAAGCAACTGATAAAGAAAGGAGCCCGTACGCGCATACGGGAAAATATCGAAAGAAATCTCGATGCCGTCCTCACGGGCGCGTTCAAGCATTTTAACTGCCTTTGGATAAAACGGCCACGCCATTCGCCCAATCGCCTTCATGTGGCTGATGACAATCGGCGCTTTTGTCTCCCGCCCGATAAGAATCGCCTCATTCACCGACGCAAGAAGGTTGCGCGATTCATTCCGAAGGTGGATTTTGCAGACCCCGTTCTTGCCGGCAACGCTACGAGCCATTGCAATCAATTCTTCAGTAGTCGCTACCTGCTCATGAGAATTTATCAAACTTGCGGAAAAACCGAATGCGCCCTCCTCAATACCGCTTTCAACAAGATACTGGACCTTGGCAAGTTCTACGGGTGAAAGAGTCCGCACTTCTCCGCCAATGACACCTCGCCGTACAGTATTATGCCCTACCAGTGTTGCTACGTTTACTCCCAGCGGATGCCTCGTGAGTTCATCCAAAAACTCTCCTACCCCCTGCCAATTCACATTCATAGTGGAGATATCCTGCCATTTTCCAAGCGCGCGGACAGCTTCCGGCGAGGCTAAAGGTGCGAGCGAAATGCCGCAATTACCAACGACAATAGTCGTTACACCCTGCGTCAGACCCGCCTGCTGCAATGGTTCTTGAAAAAGAGACCCGTTTGAATCGGAATGGTTAGTGATATCAACAAAACCCGGCGCAACAAACTTTCCCGCCGCAGGTATTATCTGTTTTGCTTCCTTCCCGCCAAGCAAACCGATATCCTTGATTATTCCGCCCTCAATGCCGATGTCCGCTTCAAACTTCGGCACTCCCGTGCCGTCGATAATCGTGCCGCCGGTTATAAGAACATCGTATGCCATGATTGTCTAAATTTTAGAGCATAAGTGAATAAAATTTAGTTACAATCATGAGCATCCCCCTCCAATTTTGCCATTATCTCTTAATAGATGTTGGAAGAAAAATGCGCATGTATAACTTCGCGAAGCGCGTGTGCGAATAGCACACCCTTGCTGGGCGAAGCGCTTCGCCGAGGCATGTCCCGCAAAATTGGCGGGGGGAGCCATAACTCCAGTATAACAAATTTCCCTAAAGAAGTTTAATTTCACCTTCCCAACAACGCGATAACCATCCCAACTATCGCAAACACAAAGCTAATGACCCAAAATCTCATCGTCACCTTATAGTGCGGCCAGCCGATGGCTTCAAAATGATGATGGATGGGTGCGATCAAGAAAAGTTTCTTTCCACGGAGCCGCTTTGACGCAAATTGAAGAATTACCGACAAGGCATCAGCCGCGGGAACAAACGCGATGATCGGCAAAACAAAAACCGAATCGGTAAGAAACGCGACAACCGTAAGCGTCGTAGTAAGCCCAAGAATGCCAGTTTCTCCCATATAAAACCTCGCGGGCGGGATATTAAACCAAAGAAAGGCGAGCAGCGAACCAAGGAGTACGCCGGAGAACGCCGCAAGATCGATTTGATTCTGGAAAAAAGCAATGCCGCCGTATGCGGCAAAAATTGAAGCGAACACGCCTCCCGCAAGACCGTCGAGGCCGTCAATAACGCTTGTTGAAAACGTGGCGAGCATCGTTACGACAAAAAACGGAATAAACCAAAGTCCGATATCAATGCTCCCCACAAAAGGTATGAAAAGCGTATGGCTTCCCAACCTGAAAAAAAACCAGTAACCGCCGATAAGCGCAATAGCAAAAACTACAAAAAATCGCAATCGAAAAGGGAGTCCGCCGGCAATGTATGAGCCGCGGTTGAAAACCTGAAGAATATCGTCACTAAAACCAAGAAGTGAGGCGGCAAGAAGCGTAAAAAGCGGGAGCCACGTTTGATTGCGGCTCACAAAATTTAACTTATCAAAAAAAACAAAATCAGTAAGATCGGAAAGAAATAAAAAAAGTATGGCAACAAATAAAGTCGTGAACCAAATCAAAATTCCGCCCATGCGCGGAACATTCACCTCCCGTTCTTTGTGAAGCTCATTGAAGAGCGGCGTTGCCGACCCGTCAGGAGACTGGGTTCGCGCAAATTTTCTCCATAATTTATATTTGTAAAGAAAATGCGTAAGAACGGGTGTCAGCGCGATAGCAGTAAAAAAACTCGCCGCCGCGAGGCCAAACACTTTTGCTACGCTCAAAATTATTTCACTTTCTGGCATTCTCGCGTCGAGTTATTCGATAATTTTTATCGAGCCACCCGAGAATCGCTCTGCCGTCACCAAACCGGTTTCCGCTTTTCAAAATTATTACGGCAATAGGATCTTGCGGAGCCAATTCATACAACATCAAAAGCGCCTCTCCGGCATTATCGGTAAATCCCGTTTTTGATCCGAAAATTGCAGGAAACTCTTTCAGAAGCTTATTGGTATTCTCGAAATGATACCGCCTGCCGCTTGCAGAATAAACATCGCCCTCAACGATGCGCGAAACATTCCAAAGATTCGGCGCTTTTGTATAAATCTCCCGCACAATAACAAAAAGATCGTTCGCGGTCGAAAAATTAAGCAGGTCGTCGCGGCCGGCGGGATTCGTAAAATTCGTCCCTGAAAGCCCAAGCGTTCTTCCGCGCTCATTCATCAAAAAAACAAACTCGGCTATCCGTTCGGGAAACGAAGCGGCGATCAGCTCTGGCCGCGCGCGAACCGAAACCGCATCCGCCGCCACATAAGCCGCGTCATTATCCGATTCGGCAATAATCAATTTCAACAAATCTTCCGCCTTTAATTTCTCATTCGGCAAAATTGCGGAACGCTTCTCGTCCGGCTCAAGATATCCTGCGATCTCTCCGGGAAAAGATACCGGCGTAAGAGGCGAAATGCGTTCCGCAAAAAGCAAAGCCGTCACAATTTTTACAATACTTGCCACCGCAAAAACACTGGACTCGTTTTTGGCAAAAAGCGTTTCCCCGGTTTTCATCCGTCTTACCAAAACCGCCTCCGCCGAAACTCTTGGAAACTGTTCTTCTCCCACCTTCTCAAGAACTGCGACCTCGGAGCCTTGGCGAAAACGCTCCGAAGGCATGGTTGGCGCTAAATTAAGAATCAATGCCGCAACGAAGGCAATACCAACAACCGCGGCGAGTTTGATAAATATCCTTTTTATGTCTTCAGAAAAAAACATGTATTTCAATTTTTTTCCACATGGTCCATGAAACTTCTTATACTTCTTACCCAAAACATTCTAACATTCTGCAGAATGTTGGAATATTATAATTCGACACAAAACATAGTTCTCTATGTATTCCTGTCTTGTTACCCGTAACGTTCATTTTCATCAAGCTTGTATTCTACACGAATATCAAACCCCTGATCAGTAATAAATTTTACTCTTTCCAGGGGCACTTCAGGAAACGCTAATTTTATTATTCTAAAGACATCTTTTGCATTGGCTTTACCCAAGACACCAAACCGAACCTCCGTAACCTCTACATCCTCTATTAAACTAACCTCATTGACACGCAATAACCTCTGCAACTCTTCTTCTGGACTTTCCTTTTTTGGAGCTCTCTCCATATTAATTTAAAAAGTTTAATTTTTTTGAATCGACCTTTACCTTAGCTATTCATGGTCCTTTACTCATGTGTCTCCACCGTGACCACTGGCATCTCCATTTCCTTTTTTCTTAATTCTTCAAACTCCGGCAACTCTTCGGGACCCTTAAGGCCAAAATGTTTCAGAAAATCAAAACTAATTTCGTAAATATACGATCGGGCATCTTTCGGATTCTCTTTCCGCGTAACAAGCCCGCGCATAAGCAAGTTTCTTACCGTAAACGACGAATTAACTCCGCGGATATACTCAACTTCCGCCCTCGTCAGCGGCCCTTTATACGCAATGATTGCAAGCGTCTCGAGCGCTGCGCGGGTCAAATCTTCAGTAAATTCGCTTTTTACCAATTTTTCAACCCACTCTTTATTTTCCGGGCTTGTTCCGAATTGAACCTCGCCGTCTTTTTCAATAAGCACGATTCCCCGATCCCGGTAATCATTCTTTAGTTCTCCCAACGCCTCTTCAACTGCATCTTTCTTTATGCCCGCCAACTTCGAAAGCCGGCCGATAGATATGGGTTCGCCATTTACAAAAAGTAAACTTTCAATAATGTGCTTTAGCGCCATTTTCACACCCCTTTTATTCTAATTTCTCCAAACATGCCGTCTTGATGCAGCTCAACCAATTTGTTTTTAGCAAGTTCCAAAAGCGCCAAAAAACTCACAATTACCTCCGCTTTTTCTTTCCCCCCCCGCATCAATTCCGAAAATATCCGCTCAACCTTTTGAGAAAGCAATTCCTGCAATTCTTTTATCTTCTCCTCAAGCGAAATGATTTTTTTTATCCTCTCCTCCGCGAGCTTCTCGATTTTCGGAAGCTCGGCGTATACTTTCAAAAATATCATGCGGAGGTGTTCCACTTTCAATCCCGGCGGAGGGAAAAAAATCGATTCAAAGCCGGCGTACGCTTCCCGGGCAAAAATAAATCTTTTTTGCCGGCCGATCTGTCCCAATTTTTCTGCCTGTTCGCGCATCTTCTTTAGCGCTTCAAGCCGCCGCTCAAGATCAAGAATTGAAAGCTCTTCTTCCTCCCCCGCCGCATAACCGGGAAGCAGGCTTCGCGACTTGATTAGCAAAAGCTCGCCGGCGATCACCAAAAATTCCGCTAGCTGCTCCTGATCAACCCCTCCCTCCTTCGAAATCTTTTCCACTGCCGTAAGATATTCATCGGTAACCTTCGCGAGAGATATTTCGTTGATCGAAAGTTTTTCTTTTTTGATTAACTCAAGCAGCAAATCAAGCGGGCCTTCGAATTTTTCTTGTTTTACGGCAAACATAACTATTTATCAATTTTGAGATTCAGCTCTTTAAGCTGTTTTGCGGTCAATTCCGATGGCGCGTCCATAACGGCTATCTTTCCTCCGGAAGTCATTGGGAATGCCTGCACTTCGCGTAAATACGACTCACCGGCGAGCATCATCAAAAACCGCTCAACACCGAGCGCGATGCCGCCGTGCGGCGGGGCGCCATAACAAAATGCCTCAAGCATATGCCCGAATTCGCTATGGATTTTATCGTCGGTATGGCCAATAACCTCAAACACTTTTTTCAATACTTCGGCGCGGTTAATGCGAATACCTCCGCCGGCAACCTCATGGCCGTTGCATACCAAATCATACTGGAGCGAAACAAGCCCTTCCAAATCCGCGGTGCCCGAAAGAAACCCTTCTTCGTCTTCTTTTTTCATGCCGGTAAATGGGTTGTGGCCGTAAGTCCACCCTCCCCCTTCGGTCTTCTCGAAAACAGGAAAATCAACCACCCACGCGAAAGCAAGCCCGCCGTCCTTTTTTTCCCGGTCGCTTCTCAAATCAAATTTATCAGCCCCGAATTTTTCCATCGCGTCTTTATAGGTAAATATCGGGAATGGTTTTTCTTTAATTTTTCTTCCGATTTTTTCTGCCGAGTAAGTTACCATTTCTTCAACCAGCTTCATCACATGCTCACGCTCCACAAAACTCATTTCCAAATCAATCTGGGTGTGCTCAAAACCACGATCAGCCCGAAGGTCTTCGTCACGAAGAGCTCTGGCTATCTGAAAATAACGTTCAAAACCGGCAACCATCAAGAGCTGTTTATACTGTTGAGGTGACTGCGGAAGAGCGTAAAATTCCCCGGGATGAAGGCGCGAAGGTACAACAAAATCACGAGACCCTTCCGGAGTAGATTTAGTAAGCATGGGGGTTTCAACTTCAAGGAAGTCATGCGATATTAAAAAGCTTCTGATATGATTTAAGAATTCAGCTCTCATCCGCAAATTTTTTTGCAGCCGAGGTCTTCGTAAATCAAGGTAACGGTATTTAAGCCGGATCTCTTCGTCGATTTCCATTCCAACGCCGGCAATGTCAAACGGCGGCGTTTCTGATTTATTCAACACTTCCAGCCGCTCAACAGGAATTTCAACTTCCCCCGTTTCAATTTCACGGTTCTCCATTCCTTTGGGCCGCTTCTGTACTACCCCCTCGATCTCAATCACCCATTCCGGGCGTAACGCGTCAGCCGCCTTATACAACTCGGCGTCTTTCGGTATAAAAACAAGCTGAATAATACCGGAACGATCGCGAAGGTCAATAAAAATAATTTTGCCGTGATCCCTCCTAACAGCCACCCAGCCCATGAGTCGCACCCGTTCGCCGGTTTTTGAGATAGTCTCCTTAACTAAATTTCGCATCATAAAAGACATAATACCTAACCAGCATAACACCTGCGTCCGATAAAGAAAAGTAAACTAATACGGTATTAAGAGGACGCCCCGGACAGATGCCGTATTAAACCGACTTCACACTGCACACTGCACACCATTGCTGTATTTTCCAGCGATCGCTGGAAAATACAGCAATGGTGTGCTATGCATATCTCAAATAAAAAGGTCGGCGGATATCTAAGAAAACTTAAAAACCATGAAAAAACAACTGCCGAAAAATATTAAAACCTTAACCAAGGCGCTACTGTTTCTTGCCGGCGCAGGTATACTCACCATGGCCGCAATATGCGCCCCAAACTCTATCCAATTATTAAAGCCGCTACTCCGTAATAGTAGTGACCGACGTTATCATGAAAGAAAAAGAATCCGAGAAGCGCTCCAACATCTTGCCAAACGCCGGCTGGTTGAGTTTTACCAAAAAGGAAATGATATTGGCATCGAAATTACCGAGAGCGGCAAAAAGGAAATCCAAAAGTTTGACTTCGAAAATCTGCAATTACCACAGAAGCAGAAATGGGATAGGAAATGGCGGCTGATGATATTTGATATTCCGGAAGAACACAAACAATCCCGTGACGCGCTGCAGCAAAAATTAAAAGAACTTGATTTTTACCCGCTCCAAAAAAGTGTTTGGGTATATCCGCACAATTGCCGCGATGAAATTGATTTTCTAACATCATTTTGCGAAGTAAGGCGATATGTGCACTATATCGAAACCTCCGATCTCGAACAAAAGGAAGGAGACGCTCGGAAATTTTTCGGATTAATTTAATCGGCACACACTGAGAAAACAACACACACTTTGTTATGTCATTGTCGTACCATACTATACTATCTTATGCATTGCCGTAAAATAAAGCGATCGCTTTATTTTACGGCAATTGGATGAATTCCATCTAAATAACGAATTCCATCTAAAATATATACGATACAGTTACAAATAAAAAAGCGCCCGGCCGCAGTGTCTGCGCGTTTGCGCATAACTGCGGCCGGGCATGTTGCCGACTACCGAGCCCCGTACCCCGTACTCCGGGCCGGGTTCTTCCAGCCGCGCCGCGCTGACTTGCCGCTGTAGCGGCGTCTCGCTATGCGCGCCGCCCGACCCGAGGTCGAAACGCCGTTCCAGCGCCTGCGGTCACGCTTCTTCTTCCCGCTTCGACCGCCCTTTTTGTGCCAGGCCATGGTGGCTACCACCCCCTTTCCATCAGTTCTACTTCTGTTCTACGTGTTCGTGGACTCCGTTGCCGGCTTGTGCATCTCTTCCCACGCCGTCTGAAGAAAGCGCTGCAGGTCCTCGAAGGTTGCAGACGAATCCTTCACCTCGAGACGAAACGCCGGATGGTCGTAGACCATGGTCGTGAGCTTGTCGGTGAGGCCGGCCATCCGCAGCATGTCATACCGAAACTTATCGAGCAGCCGATCCGGAAAGTACTGGTCGGCGTACTCCTTCGCCTCCTTGAGGCAGAAAGGGAGTCCCTGCCTGATGAGTCTGATCGCGTCGATCTTCCTCGGGTAGCCATTCGACGCAGCACCCACAATCTCTCTCATCTTCTGGCAAAGGTCGTCGATCTCTTTGATCGTCAGCTGAAACATAACCTCACCTCCTTTTTACGTGGGATTTCTGGGTTTTAATAAAGTGGGCGGCTACCTTGCGGCAACCGCCCCGTGCCTGATGGTTATCCCCCTACGAGAGGGGGAAGTCCACCTGGTCCTGCGTGAGCCCGAGCTCCTTGGCCGCGGCCCGGGCGAGCTCCAGCTTCTCCTCGTCGGAGAGCCGGCCGAGCTCGACCGAGAAGCCCTTCAGGCCGCCGACGCGGACCCCGTCCGCGTACGACATGGCCTTGACCTCCGCGACCGTCATCCCGCTCTTCGCGGGGTCCGCCGGGTGGTAGCCGAACATGTCCTTCAGCACCGCGGTCATGCCCTTCTTCGCCATCGCTGTTTCCTCCGTTGTTGGTTGTGAACGAACGCACAATCCTGACTCTGATATCTGTATTATACATCAACATGAAAATCTTGTCAATAGTTTTAAACTACCCTTAAAAGCGAGGTTTTTAGCCCTCTTCTTCGTCAGCCGGCTTTGACACCAAAACCGCTTCAATCCCGGGCGCATCTCCGGTTATCCTCAAAACATCTTTATCAATCTTACCAAGCTCTTTATAGGCAGTGTTATAAATATTAACGGTTGTGCCGAGATGCCCCCCAAGTTTTTTCATATACCCTTCATAGCCTGCGATGTGCTTTCCCAACTCCCCCACCCTCTTTCCAATCTCTTTTGCCGACTCCTCAATCTGAAGTGCTCTAAGTCCCTGCATTACCATTTTCAAATGGGACAAAAGAGTCGTCGGCGAAACGATGTGGACTTTTTTATCTATAAAGGCGTATTCAATCAAGTCCCTAGTCGAGGTCTTCACGGCGCCGACTTTATTTACCAGCAAATCATAATAAATCCCCTCGGCCGGAATAAACATGAACGCAAAATCCATCGTTCCGAGGTCCGGCCTCACATATTTCGAGGTCTCGTCAATCCGATCTTTCAAATCCTGTTTGAAAACCCGTTCCAGCCGCTCGCGTTCTGCCAAATCGCGCTCATCAATAATACGATTGTAATTTTCAAGAGAAAATTTCGAATCAATCGGAATGATTTTGTCTTTTACAAAAATTACCGCATCGGGAATGAGCCGTTCGCCGCTTTTTTCGTCAACCCCCAGATCATACTGCATCTTGTACATTCCCGGCGGAAATACGTTTTTCAAAAGGGTTTCCAGCTGATATTCGCCGAAGATCCCCCGCTGCTTCGGGTTTTTCAAAATATCTTCAAGCCCCTTTAACTGGTCGGCAACGCCGACAACTTGACGGTTCGTCTCATCAAGCTTGGTCAGCCGTTCGGTGACATCCCGAATAATGCGAACACTCTCGCCGAATTGCTTTTGAAGAACCTGCGTTGACTCGCCGAGTTTTTGGTCAAGCACTCTTGAAATCTCATTTACCTGACTCTGCAACATGAGGAACGCTTGGGTATCTTCCTTGCCGGCGGCTCTTTTTCGAAGCGCAAAAAAGAAACCGGCGAATCCAATGGTCAATACGACGACGATAACAATAAGAAAAATCAGCTCCATATTATTGTATTGGTCCCCGTCCTAAAAGATACGCGGCGTACATCAAGTAAAACAAAACCAGAAGCAAGCCCTGCCAGCGCTTCAGCACGTAGGGTTCGCCCATGAACATAAACCCGTAAATCACGGCGGCCGAGAGCGCGGTTATGATAATGTCCACGAAAAGATAAGGTGGAAAAACAATTGGTCTTACAACCGCGGCAGCCCCAATAATCATTAAAAAGTCAAAAATGTTTGAGCCGATGATATTACCCACCGCAATCCCCGGCTGACGCTTGAATGCCGCGGTGAACGTCACCGCGAATTCGGGAAGCGATGTCCCGATGCCAACAATAGTAAGGCCAATCAGCGCCTCGCCCATCCCAAGTTCTCGGGCAAATAATACCGCTCCGTCCACCACCCATTTCCCGCCAAGAAGCACCCCAAGAAATCCCGCAAAAATCAAACCGATCGCGATCGGAAAAGCAATAATGCGAGTCGGCATTTCTTCTTCCTGCTCATAATGATTTGATTTTGCAATACTCCACCAGAGCCATCCGAAAAAAAGCAAAAGCAGGAACACCCCTTCCAACCGCGTGATAACCCCGCCGGCAAACGGAACGACGAATGCCGCGACAACAAGAACAGAGATGATATTCCACATGAGGTCACGATGCACCCAATGAGGACGCATGGTTAGCGGAAAAAAGAGCGCGGACACGCCAAGAATAAAAAGGATGTTAAAAGTGTTTGAGCCAATGACGGTGCCAATGCCCACGTCGCCAGCGCCCGTAAGATTAGCAATGAATGTGACGGCAAATTCCGGCACCGACGTTCCAATACCAGCGATCACGAGACCAATAACAAGATTGGATATCCGAAGCGTGCGCGCCAAAGCAATGGAGCCGTCAACAAGCCAACCAGCCCCTTTAATAAGGATATAAAACCCAATGAGAAATAAAATCGGGGTCAGAAACATAAAAACTCATTAACTAAGGCGGCGCTCACGGTTCTTGGCGGACAGAAAGAAAAACTTTAACACCTCCGTCAACACCACATTAAATATACCAAACCCGATAATAATTACCCAATCTCGCAAGGAAAGAGACACGGTTTTGAGAAGTTCCTGCAGAAACGGCACATATACCGCGGCAAAAAGCAGAAAAAAGCCCGAAACAACCGAAACAATAAGGACTAAATTGTCAAAAAAGCGGCCGCGGATAATATTTGTATGAAGGTTTTTAACGCTGAAGATGTAAAAAAGCGAATCCGCGCCAATAAGCGCCATAGCCATGGTGCGCGCATAATCCAAAGAACCGTTTGTAGCATACAGCCACCAGAAAATCCCAAAAGCGGTAAAGGAACTCACCACAGCGAAAAATCCGGTGAATAACGCCAGCGGCCGAGGCAACAACTTGATTTTGCGCTCAGGCCGGCGCGATAAATCTGCCGATTCCCCCTTCTCGAACGCAAGGGAAAGCGCCGGTAAAGTGTCTTCGATAAGGTTCACCCATAAAATCTGCGCGGGAAGTATGGGCAGAGGCAGAGAAAAAAGAAAACTCAACCCGACGATAATGATTTCGGTAAAACCGTCGGTCAGAAGAAAAACGACGGTCTTTCGAAGGTTTTCAATAATAATCCTCCCTTCGCGGATAGCGGAAACGATCACCGAAAAACTGTCATCAAGAAGCACGAGGTCTGCGGCATCCTTTGAAATATCGGTTGCGCTCCCGAGGGCTATGCCGATGTCGGCCCGCTTGAGCGCTGGCGCGTCATTAACGCCGTCTCCCACCATCGCGATCGTTTCGCCATTTGCCTGATACGCGTCGACAATTCGAACCTTATCTCCCGGAGAAACTCGCGCAAAAAGAAACACCGACTTTACGCGCTCACGGAGGGTTTTCTCATCCATCGCGCTAATTTCTTTGCCCTCAAGTGTTTCTGCTTCGGAAATATCCAATCCGATATCTTTGGCAACGGCACGAGCGGTTAACGAGTGGTCGCCGGTAACAATCACGGTCTTTACACCGGCTTCTTTTGAAATCTCAACGGCATCCTTCACCTCTTTTCGCACCGGATCGCGCATTGCAATAAAGCCGACCAGCGTGAGCCCGGATAGGACCTCAAAACCTTTTTGATCTATACGAACACTTTTTATTTCTTTATGCGCGACAGCAATTACTCTCAACCCCAGGCGCACCAATTCAAAATAACGCTCATTCAGCTTCTGTGAGGTCGTTGAACGCAAAGAAGCGGTATGGCCGTCAACATGCAGCTCGCTTGATGCTTTTAAAATCACCTCCGGCGCTCCGACAACCGCGAGAACGTTTTTCCCTTCTCTTCCGCGGAGAACCGCAGCACTATATTTACGATTCTCATCGAACGGCAGGGAGTCAAGAATTTCTCCCCGCTTCAGCATCTCGTCCTTCCGAATTCCGGCCTCGAGTGCGGCTTCTATAAGCGCGCGGTCGGTCGGGCGGCCCCTAATCCGCCATTCTTCAAGCTCCGACTCCGGATTTTCAATCACCGCTTCAGATGCGGCTGCAACAAGCCGGAGCGCCAAAAGATGCGATTCGGATCCGTCGCCGGAAAGGCCGGAAATGCGATCGCCGTCCCGCAACAATTCTTTTGTTCCGGTAAGAATATGGGATACCTGCATACGGGCTTCGGTAATTGTCCCGGTTTTGTCTGTTGCAATCACGGAAACAGAACCGAGCGTTTCGGCCGCAAAAAGGTGCCGAACAAGACCTTTTTGCTGGAGAATCCTCCGCATCCCGATTGCAAGAATAATGGTAAGCGAAATAGCAAGACCTTCGGGAACCGCGGCAACGGCAAGGGCTACGGAACTCAAAAACATCTGCAAAAAAGAGACGCCGCGAAAAATTCCTATAACAAAGAGCCCGGCAACAATGCCGGAAATGGCAAGACCGAGATACAGCGAAAACCGCCTTAAGCTTTTTTCAAGCGGGGTTTTTAAATCCGCCGAAGCCAAAATACTCTCGGCAACTCCTCCGAATTCCGTGTCTTTCCCGGTAGCGACCGCCACGCCAATCCCCGACCCCTCCTCAACAACAGTACCCATATACAGCATATTCGTCCGGTCTCCAAGAGAAGTTGCAATATCAACCAACCCGGGTTCTTTTTTCTCCGGCAGCCATTCTCCGGTAAGAATCGCCTCGTTGACCAAAAGATTACGGGCGCTCAACAAACGACAGTCAGCCGAAATTTTTCTCCCGCGCTCAACCACTACAATATCGCCCGGCACCACTTCCTTCCTGATAATTTCCCACTCCTCATTCCCGCGGATAACCACCGCGTACTCTTCGAGGGACTTTTGAAGGAGCTGAAATGTCCGCTCGGCTTTATATTCTTGGATGAAACCGAAAAAAGCGTTAATGAGAACAACAACCGCGATGATAAGGGCGTCAGTTGTATCTCCAAGGAGAAATGAAACAAAACCAGCCGCGATTAAAATAAGAATAAAAACCCCTTTGAACTGATCAAAAAGAATTCGGGTAACCTTCTTTCGGCGCACGGACAAAAACTCATTCGGGCCGTATTCTTTCAGCCGTCGGCCCGCTTCTTCTCGAGAAAGACCCTCGCGTTGAGTTCGCAGGTTTAAATAAATTTCTTCGGGATAAAGAGAATGCCAATCCATGCGAATTTTCTCAGCGAGGCGAGCGGCTATGCTCGCGAAGCCGAGCTGCTAGAAAATTCAGCACCCTGTTAAATCCCCTGTTAAATAAAACCTTTGGTTTTCTTTTGCCGAAGGCAAAAGATTTAACAGGGGAATTTCGCCTCCGGCGAAATTATTTAACAGGGTAAAAGTTTGGCAGCTAAATTTTGTTCGACTTTGTCTCCAAAATTTAGGCCAAGCCGTTTATGAAATCACTAATCTCCTTCTGTTTTTCATCAAAAAGCTCTTTTGTATTTGCCTCTATTGTCAATCGCACCAACGGCTCCGTGTTTGACGGCCTGAGATTAAACCACCAGTCAGGAAAATCAACCGTGATTCCGTCAAGACGAGAAACTTTTCCTCCGCGGGCGAATTTTTTCAGTACGGAAGCAATAGCGCTTTTTTTATTTTTAACGGAGAAATTCGTTTCTGGAGCCGTGTGATACTTTTGAAGAGGCCGAACGATGTGGGATAGCTTTTTGGGAGTCCGGGAAACAATTTCCAGCATTTTTAGAAGCGCGTACATGCTTGATTCTTTATAAGCAAAATCGCGGAAATAAAAGTGATGGGATGTTTCCCCGCCGACAATGGCCCGCTTCTGTCTCATAAGCGGCGAAATGTGAACGTATCCCATTTTGGAGCGAATACTTTTGCCGCCGGCAGCCATAATATATTCTTCCGCCGCCTTTGAAGCGGTTACATTTAACACGACGGCATCTCCGCGGTGTTTCTTCAAAAACCAGCCGGCTAAAAGCGCTGTAATGAAATCACCCCGGACTTCTTTGCCGAATTCGTCAAGAAACAAAATGCGGTCCCCGTCGCCGTCAAAAATGACTCCGAAATCGAAACTGCCGGAGGCCAACTCTTCCTTTGCAAAATCTTGCGCCTCGGCAAGCGTAGGGTTGGGATTATGCAAAGAAAACGTGCCGTCAGGAGTAAAAAAGAGCGGTTTATATATAAGATTCGGAAAGCGGGAAAGCAGTTTCGGCAAAATCAGGGCCGCCGAGCCGCCAGCCGCATCAATGACAACCCTTGCCTTGCCGATCTTGGCTTTCTTCGCCAGACACGAAATGTAGCGCTCGGTCCAGCCGCGTTCTTCGCGGATAGCGCCTATTACTTTGGGGCTCGACTGAATTTTTTGTGCTGCGAGTTTTTTAATGGCAAAAAGACCGCTTTCGCCGGAAACCGGCTCGAGCCCCTTTCCAAGTACTTTAAATCCGTTATATTCGGGAGGATTATGAGAGGCGGTCACCATCACCCCGCCGTCATTTCTAGAATTTGATAAGGCGAAATAAAAAAGTGGCGTCGTAACAATTCCAATATCGACCACAGCGCTCCCCTGCGACGTAACACCCTCGATAAGAGCTTTTTTAAGAAGCGGCGACGACACTCTGACATCAGAACCAACAAAAAGAGTAAGTTTTTGCTTTTTATATTTTCTCGATAAAAAAACCGCAATAGCGTTGCCAATCTTTCGGGCGGCATCGACATTCAATTCCTTCGGCACTTTCCCCCGAATATCGTATGCTTTAAAAATTTCAGGTTTGATATTCATGCCTATTAATTATACACTAATTCTTGTTCATTCTTCACGAACTTCAACAACAATTTGTATAAACTCGGGCTTATTCGCATTAAATCAGCATCTTATGCTCCGTATAGGCATTGTTGGTTTACCAAATGTTGGTAAATCAACTTTATTTCGGGCCCTTACAAAAAAACAGGTTGATATCGCAAACTACCCGTTTGTCACCAT
>JACPMF010000024.1 GCA_016186145.1 Candidatus Sungiibacteriota bacterium
GCCATAATTGGGGACAAAGGGTGATTCGTGAAGCTCCCTGCCAACACCATGCCCCGCAAGATCGCGTATTACGCCATAACCAGAATGCTCAATATGCGACTGAATAACTGCTCCAAGATCCCCCAAACGAATCCCGGCCCTAAGAATCTCAAGCCCTTTTTCAAGCGCCTCATGCGTTGTCAAAATCAATGCCTCGGCAGGTATTGAAATCTTGCCAACACCCACCGTAACTGCCATATCAGTTATTAACCCGCCTTCTTGGCGACGAAAAACCGATTTACCGCCTGTTGTTTTAAAATATTTACCTGCGGGCACTCCAACAAAAGCGGGCTTGCCCTCCGACTTGTCCGCCAAAGCCATAGCGACGGCGGAAGCCTTGGCGTAGGAGGACCAACGCATGCCGATATCAAGTCCGATTATGTCGCCGTCCTTCAAAATGCGATTTTCTGAAGGAATCGCGTGAACCACTTCGTCATTTATTGAAGTGCAAAGCGAACAGGGGTATGCCGATTTCGAACCGAGCGCGCGATAACCCTTAAACACCGGATCGCCGCCGGTTTCAATAATCAATCGTTCGGCAAGATCATCAAGGGCTTTTGTTGAGATACCCGGCCGAACCGCTTTTTTCACTTCATCCAAAATGAGTGCGAGCCGTCGGCCGCACTCACGCAAAATTTCCAATTCTTCTTTATTCTTTACAATCATCGCCGCCTTGTGAATCCCATTAAACTCATAATCGCATCAACCTTTTTGAAAAATGGCTGTTTTATTCTTCCGGTATTACTAAGAACAAAATGGGAACGTTTAACTATCCAATCGATATCCCGTTCAACATCAAGCTTTTCACGTTTCATAAATTCCCCGAAGCTCATGTCCTTCTCGTCGCGCTTCTCTCCCCGAACAGCTGATCGCGCGTCTTTAACCGCCCGCTCATAACGAAATCTGTCATCGGCAACAACACCGATTAAAATCCCTTTTCGCGCCCTTACAAATTCTTCAAATTCTTCTTTAGTGCGCGCCGCCTCGATAATTGCCAACTTTGGTTTTTCACGATCAAGCAAGCGCGCGACTCTCCTTTTATAAGCCGATTCGCCTAAAATAGGATAAAGTAGTTTATTTACCCCAAAAAGCGCCTGTGTTATTTTCCTGTCCGAAGGAAGACCAAGAATTTTCTCAATCAAAACGGGTGCTTCGGCAATCCGGTAATGCTTGAATCCCGGATAGTGCCTCATAACATAATCGACAAAAACATCTTTGCCTGATTTTCTTCTCCCAGCAACAACAATAAGCCGCACTTTCTGCTTTTTCCAGCGAGCGATAACTTTTTTCAACTGATTTTTAGAGAAAGTGCTTTGAAACATGCCAATTTTGTCTAAATTTTAGAGCTCAACCGTAGCGAATAAAATTTAGCTACAAAATTGAGCACCCCGTTAAATGCCGCTTTGCGGCAATTTCGCAAAATGCGAAATTATTTAACGGGGTAAAGGTTTTGTTACCGCAGTTTGTTCGCCCCTCGATAAACTCGGGGCTCCAAACTGCGGACAAAGCCCTTTATTCATATTCATGCATCATCAACTGCGCATCAATCTGCTTCATTATCTCAAGCAAAACGGAAACAACAATGAGAAGAGATGTCCCTCCGATGGTGAGCGTAGAAAAACCGAGCGCCCCCTGAACAATAAGAGGCAGAACCGCAATAACCCCGAGAAAAAGTCCGCCAAGAAGCGTGATACGATTAAGAACGCGATATAGATATTCAGCCGTCGGCCGCCCCGGACGAATACCGAGAATAAAGCCGCCTTGTTTTTGAAGATTATCGGCAATCGCCTGGGGATCAAACGTGACTGCGGTGTAAAAATAGGTAAACGCAAAAACCAGAAAAAAGTAAACAGAACCGTAGAGCCATTGGTTATTCAAAAGACTAATAAGGCGCTGAGAAAAAACCTGAACCGTTGGATTCGGAATGATAGCCAAAAAATTGCCGATCAAGCCGGGGAATAAAATAATCGAAACCGCAAAAATAATCGGAATCACACCCGCCTGATTAACACGAAGCGGCAAATGGGTCGAAACGCCGCCATAAACTTTTGTTCCGCGGATTCGCTTCGCGTAAGAAACAGGGATATTCCTCTGCCCTTCGGTAATAATAACAACTCCGGCAATAACAATGATGCTCACCACAATAAAGGCGAGATATGATTGGATCTGGGAAAGATCGAAAGTAAAAAGGGCTTGCCTGATATCAACGGGAATTCTTGAAACAATGCCGGCAAAAATCATAATTGATATGCCGTTTCCAATTCCCTTCTCGCTTATTAACTCGCCAAGCCACATGAGAAACAAAGTGCCGGCGGTAACCACGACCATATTCGTAGCAAATCCGAAGAGATCAAGCGCCGGAATAATTTGCTGACGAACAAGAATAATAAGAAGCGCGTATCCCTGCAGCAGCGCAAGCGGAACGGTAAGAAGCCGAGAGTATTGATTAAAACGCTGACGCCCGGCCTCGCCTTCTTCATGATAAACCTCTTTGAGCCGAGGAAAGATCATTGTTAAAAGCTGCATAATAATCGATGCGGTAATATACGGCCCGACGCCAAGCATAACCACCGATAAATTATCAAGAACTCCTCCTGAAAAAATGTTCAGGAGGCCAAAAAATTGATTTCCGGCAAGAAAAGCTTTGAGCCGGATAGGATCAACGCCCGGCACGGGAATCGCCGCAACCACCCGAAATATCACGAGCATGGTCAATACAAAAATAATTTTATTTCGGAGATCCGGAGTTTTAAACGCAAGAATTATTTTTTGGAACATGTTCGCTAACGCTCAAATTAAAAACTAAAAATGAAAAGTAAAAATTCAAAACCGATTTAAAATTTCCTATTTATTCTACCGATAACGCACTCTTGACAACATAAACGATAAAGATTATAGTAGTAAAACTTGTTCATTTACATCTGCTCTGCCCGGTCATCAGTCAACAAAAAGGAGGATGGTATGGGGATTTTAGAAGTAATCGGCATCCTCTTTCTCCAGTTCATTATGGGATACGGTATCGCTGTCACCAGCAGAGAAGTAC
This sequence comes from Candidatus Sungiibacteriota bacterium, assembly GCA_016186145.1. Lineage (GTDB taxonomy): Bacteria > Patescibacteriota > Minisyncoccia > Sungbacterales > SURF-37 > JACPMF01. The sequence goes on from JACPMF010000024.1 coordinate 3,083, forward strand.
GTAAGGTATGGCGGCATTGTGAATTCGAATTATCTTTTACGCATAAAGCGCCCCTTAGGCTGCTCCTATACCCCGCAAGCACCATCGACATGATAGAGTGCCGGAGACAAGACAAGCCTGGTTGCATATTCAAAGACTTTGGTCATAGTCCCTGGTATGTTGTTCTGCATCTATTCTTCTGGGAAATTAGGATCGCGGCAAACCTACTCTTCCTGTTCATTGCTATTTTTGTTCCCATGTTTTACGTGTTAATCATTTCTCCAATTATAGGCATTGGTAGCATTTTCCGGACATTTACCGTAAAAGAAGAGAAGAACTGACATTGCAAGAACCGAAATTGCCAAAACCGTCAGATAATCCTTCACCCTCCGCCATCTCACAACCTTAGCCCTCTTGTTGCCCTCCCTCGGAGGGCATTTTCTTTTTTACCGGCTGGGAAAGAAGAACATCTTTCCAAACAAACTTCTTTTTTATATCTCCCCTGCCGAGGATTTTTACCCTTGGCGTCTTTCCTTTTATTTTACCGACCAAACCCTTTGCAATCAAAACCGCCGGTGAGATGACGTCTCCGGACTGAAAGTGTTTGTCAAGCATGTCGGTATTAACGATTGTCGGGCGTGGCCGAAACGACTTAAATCGATAACCCCGCTTTTTAGGTAATTTCTTTATGATATCACGAAGCGCGGGGCGAATTTTATGCCCCGCCCTTGCCTTTTGCCCCTTGGTGCCGCGCCCGGAAGTGGTACCGCGCTTTCCTCCGCGGCCAATCCGTTGGCCCTTTCGAAATTTTGTTTTTGATTTGAGTTGATGAAGTTGCATATCCAGAAACAAGAGAACGTCTTACGTGTTCTAAGCTCTCGCTTTTAACTGTTTGAGCGCCTCTATCGTCGCTCGTGCGTTATTTAACTTATTGGTCGATCGTGAAATTATCTTTGACGAAACATTCCTTACGCCGGCAAGAACCAAAACCACCCGAGCTGCTCCTCCAGCAATAACTCCCGCGCCATTGGGAGCCGGCTTGATAAGAATAAACGCGCTCGAAAATTTAGCTCTTGTCTCATGCGGGACAGAACCGTGCGATGTAATGGGGATTGTGATCAAATTCTTCTTTGCTTGATAAACCGCTTTCTCAACAGCTTGCGCAACATCTCCTCCCTTCGCAACACCAACACCAACCCGCCCCTTTCGATTCCCGATAACAACCGTCGCGCGAAAACTAAAACGCCGTCCACCCGCAACAACGCGAGCAACTCTCCGAATATCAAGCACTTTCTGATCAAACTCGGACTTTTCACGCTCTCTCCTCATTTTTGATCTTTGTGGTCTCATGCCAATGTTGTCTAAATTTATAAGCGAGATTCAATGTCGAGCGAAATAAATTTAGCTACAACATTGAGCACCCTGTTAAATAATTTCGCCGGAGGCGAAATTCCTCTGCCCAATAAAATCGATGATTTTACTGGGCAGAGGATTTAACGGGGTAAAGGTTTTGTATCCAAAATTATTTCGGCTTCGCCTCATAATTTTGGACAAAGCCCTTTAAATTTTTAATCCGCCCTTTCTTGCCCCTTCGGCAACTTCTTTCACAATACCATGATATTTTCTGCCGCCCCGATCGAAAACGACACTCATAATATTTTTTTCTTTCGCTTTTTTTGCAAGCGTCTCGCCCAAAAAAGCGGCAATTTCTTTCTTTGGACCCCGGTGTTTTTCGTTAAAATCACTGACGGAAATTAACGTTTGCCCAGTTTCGTCGTCAACAAGCTGTAGAAATAAATGACGATTGGAAGCAAACACCGACAAACGCGGTCGGTCGCTTGTACCATTAATCATCGCACGCACTCGTTTATGACGCCTTTTTCTTTTTTCGAGTTTTGATTTAATCCTCATTTCCTAATTATCCGCGTTAATCCGCGTTGCTATCCGCGTTCTTTCCGCTTCTACTCATTGTATAGGAACATAGAAGCGGATATATACTGATAGCTACGCGGATATATGCGGATTTTTATTTTACGCTGATGACACCGCCTTTTTGCCCTGCTTTCGCCGCACCACCTCGCCTTGATAACGTATGCCTTTTCCTTTATACGGCTCTGGCGGTTTCACTCTCCGAACTCGGGCAGCGGTTTCTCCAACCAAAATTTTGTCAGTACCAGAAATAGTTATAACATTTTTTTCGACTTTAAACTGGATTCCTTCCGGCGCTTCAATGCGTACCGGATGCGAAAACCCAACAGAAAGCTGCAGGGTCTTCCCTTCTAACAAAGCGCGATATCCAATACCCTCAATCTCAAGCTTCTTCTCAAAACCCCGGGTAACGCCGTCGATCATATTCTGAATCTGTGCCCGTGTCGTTCCCCAAAGCGCTGCCGCGGTTTTTAGTTTTGTGAGCGAAACAGGCTTAACAAGGATATTCTTGTCTTCAATCGCAACATCGATGGCAGAATGCAACTTCCATTCCAGCTCTCCTTTTGGTCCCTTCACCACAACACGCGACCCATCTTTAGTAACACTCGCGCCGTCCGGAATTATTATCGGTTTTTTTCCTATTCGACTCATGCGAATTTTATTTATGAACGTTAGCGAATAATTATAAAATTCAGCACCCTGTTAAATAATTTCGCCTCTGGCGAAATTCCTCTGCCCAATAAAATCGATGATTTTACTGGGCAGAGGATTTAACAGGGTAAAGGTTTTGTATCCAAAATTATTTCGGCTTCGCCTTATAATTTTGGATAAAGCCCTTTACCACACCTTCACCATCACCTCGCCGCCAATACCGGCCTTTTTTGCCTCATCGCCGGTCATTACTCCCTTCGAGGTCGAAACAATTAATGTTCCGTGCCCTCGCACAAATTTCTTAACTTCTTCGTGCGTTGCATAAAGACGCCGCGATGGTCTTGAAATTCTCTGAAAACCAGAAAGCGCGGCCTCGTCGCCGTCTTTATAACTCAATATCACCTCTAAAAACTTCCTGACCTTCTTGCCCTTTTTTTCAATGCCTTTGATAAATCCTCCCTCCCTCAGTACCCGCAAAACCTCATTTTTCAGGGTGGAATGGGGAATAATTACGGACTCAAGTCCGGCTTTATAAGCATTCATTATTCTTGTAAACATGTCGGAAATAGTGTCCATAAACCATCATCGAATTACGGATCAGGCGCGAATCTACGAATAAAGTTTGAAACGCATTCGTACATTCGTAAAAGATTCGTAATTCGTTGATAAAATTACCAACTACTTTTTTTCACCCCCGGTATCTCTCCACGATTGGCAAGTTCACGAAAGCAGATTCGGCAAAGGTCAAACGCCCGCAGATATCCGTGCTTTCTACCGCAACGAAAACAACGCCGCACCCTTCGGGATTTGTACTTCGGTTTCTTTAACGCGCGAGCTATTACCGACTTTTTAGCCATTTCTTCAATTATCCGCGTTAGTCCGCGTTGCTATCCGCGTTCATTCCGCTTCTACTCATTGCATAGAAACATAGAGGCGGATATATGCGGATAACTACGCAGATATATGCGGATTTTTATTTAATAGGGAATCCCATCATCCTTAAAAGCGCTATCCCCTCGGCTCTTTTACGCGCCGTTGTAACTACCGTTATCTCTAACCCGAAGATATGCCGCACATCTTCAGCGGCCATTTCTGGAAATACAATATGCTCTTTAACACCAAGAGTCAAATTACCCTTTTGGTCAAAAGACTTCTCCTCTAACCCGCGAAAGTCTCTTGTCCGAGGAAGGGTCGCATTGATTAAGCGTTCCAAAAAATCATACATCCGTCTCCTGCGAAGGGTTGCCGTATAACCGATAATAAGACCCTTTCTCGTTTTAAAAGAGGAAATCGCAACCCGGGCCGGCCGCGGCGACGGCTTTTGGCCGGTGACCAAAGATAGAACACCGCGGACTTGTTCATGAATCTTTTCGTCACGAATCCTTCCAACCCCAACGTTAACGACAACCTTTTTTATTCTTGGAACAGCCATGGGGGTTTCTTTCTTGAGCTCTTTCATCAGGGCCGGTATTATTTCTTTTTTGTATTTTTCGTGAAGGGATATTGACATATCTCCTTTAATTTATTACTATTTATCCACGACCAGCACCGTACAAACAGGAGGTGCTCCTTGAAAAAATGGGCAAAACGGCTTCTTATTACCATGCTTGTTGTTTTTGCGTATCTCGGAACCGGCTATCAGTTCGCGAAATTTAACTGGGAGCTATACCATTCCGCGGAGGGCAAAGCCTGGCGTGAGGACACAAAAGACCCTACAGGAAATTACGCATACCGTACACTTTGGCCCGTCAGTTCCGTTACTCCCTCCGCGCCAGATAACAAGCCGCCAATTTCGCGGGTACCACCGGAAAACAAACAAGAATACATCTGGATGCTTACTTTCTTTTGGGGTTTCAAACTTGTTTGGAACGCGTTCTTCATTTTTATCTTCATTCCGATTTTCCACCTCTTAACTATAATCGCCATTCCCATTTACGCATTTGGAAAATTTGTGATCGCGCTCGCCCTTTCACCTTTTGCTTAAAATTCATTCCCGCACTTTTTGCAGACCCGCGTCTTCTGACTCGGGTCTTTTATTTTGTACCCAACCCGGGCCGGCTTTTTGCAACTTGGACAGACAAGTATCGCCTTTGAAACAGGAAACGGCGCAGGGATCAAAACTACTTCACCTTTCTTATCTTGCCGCTTCGACCGAACATGTTTTTTCTTCAAATTCAAACCTTCGACAAGTATTCGCTCCTCTTTCGGATAGACACGAAAAACTTTCGCGGTCTTTCCACGATCTTTGCCTGACAGTATTTTTACGGTATCGCCTTTGCGAATTTTCATTTCCTCAATTATCCGCGTTAATCCGCGTTGTTATCCGCATTCATTCCGCTTCTATTTCCACTGCATAGAAATTATAGAAGCGGATAAGTACAGATGACTACGCGGATATATGCAGATTTTTGTCACACTACTTCCGGCGCCAGAGATATTATCTTCATAAATCCACGCTCTCGAAGCTCGCGGGCAACCGGTCCGAAAATACGTCCTCCTTTTGGCTCTAACCCATCGACGACAACAACGGCGTTGTCATCAAAACGGACATAACTCCCATCATCCCTCCTTGTTGGAGCGCGCTGTCGCACAATAACCGCTTTTATTACGTCCTTTTTCTTTACTGGCTTTCTTGGTTCGGCAACTTTTACGGAACAAACAACCGTATCGCCTAAAGAGGCATATCGCCGCCGCGAACCGCCTAATACCTTAATAACCTGGACCAATTTTGCCCCAGAATTATCGGCGACTTTTAACATTGAGCGTGTTTGGATCATGCGAATTTTCTCAGCGAGGCAAGCAGGTTTACTTGCGCAGCCGAGATGTTAAAAAATTCAGCACCCTGTTAAATAATTTCGCCTCGGGCGAAATTCCCCACCCCAATAAAATCATCGATTTTATTGGGGTGGGGATTTAACAGGGTCACGGGTTGGTTTCCGCAAAACCTTCACCTGCGGGCTCGTTTTTGCGGACCAAACCCGTGACCTTCCACCTCTTATCTTTTGAAAGCGGTCTTGTTTCGCAAATAATCACCACATCTCCGGTTTGAAACTTTCCCGCATCATCAACATGAGCCTTTAAACGCGTGGAGGCCTTAAAATATTTCAAATACTTCGGATGCTTCTTGAGACGATCGACCCGAACCACAACGGTTTTGGCCATCTTATTTGAAACGATTGTACCTTTAAGTTTACGCATGGGTTATCAACGAATTACGAATCGGGTGCGAATCTACGAATGAACTACGAACCGTATTCGTATATTCGTAAAAGATTCGTTATTCGCTGATTATTGTTAATATCCTTGCGATATCTCTTTTAACACCCCTTAATTCCTTGGTGTTTTTAACCTTTCCCCCTCGAAGCAAGGGAACAAGCTCCTCTCTACGCCTCTTTTTCTCATCAAGAAGAGTGGAAAGATCTTCTTTTGTTTTTTTACGAAGTTCGGCTGTTTTCATTTCTCTCAATTATCCGCGTTAATCCGCGTTGCTATCCGCGTTCTTTCCGCTTCTACTCATTGCATAGGAACATAGAAGCGGATATATGTGGATGACTACGCGGATATATGCAGATATTTGTTACTTCTTCACAAACGCTGTTTTAACGGGCAGCTTGTGGCCCGCAAGACGCAACGCTTCCCTGGCGTCACCCTCAGACACTCCGTCCATTTCAAAAAGTATGCGGCCGGGACGAACCTGAACTACATAATGACTCACCGCTCCCTTCCCCCCCCCTAACGTCACTTCCGGAGGTTTTTTCGTCACCGGTTTATCGGGAAAAATCCTAATCCATACTTTTCCGCCGCGTTCAATATGATGAGTTATCGCCCTGCGCGATGCCTCAATCTGGCGGGCAGTAATCCACTCACCTTCAAGGGCTTTCAAACCGTAGGAACCGAAAGCAAGCGCGGTTCCACGCGTCTCTATGCCGCGAACAACGCCCTTCTGCCATTTACGATGTTTAACTTTCTTTGGTTGTAACATATTCAATTGCTATACTATCTTTCTGTCCCGATGTCGCCTGCGCTTAGCGCAGCTGCGACATCGAGGATCCTCGATTTTGTTATTCCGCGAAGCGGAAACAAAATCGGGACCATTTTCTATGTTTTACTTTTTTGGCTGAAGCATGCGAATTTTCTCAGCGAGGCGAGCGACCATGCTCGCGAAGCCGAGCTGTTAGAAAATTCAGCACCCTGTTAAATAATTTCGCCTCAGGCGAAATTCCCCACCTCAATAAAATCGACGATTTTATTGAGGTGGGGATTTAACAGGGTTCTCGCAACCGCAGCCGCTCAACTACGCTTTTCGCTTGTTTCGCGGGCGGTTGCGGAAAATACGTCCCCTTTATAAATCCACACCTTCACTCCAATCACTCCGTATGTGGTAAGCGCCTCACACTGGGCATAATCGATATCGGCGCGGATTGTCTGCAAAGGAATCCGTCCCCTTTTCGCCCATTCGTACCGCGCCATCTCAGCCCCATCAAGCCGCCCTGAAAGAGAAATCTTCACCCCTTTAACTTCCTTGTGAGCCATAACCTTTTCAAGAGTCTGTTTCATTACCCGCCGAAACGACAACCGCCTCTCGATGTCTTCTGCAACCATTTGCCCGATAATTGCAGAATCTGTCTCCGGCGAACGAACTTCTTGAATGGTTACTTTAACCTCGCGCCGAGCGCTTTCTCGCTGCATTTCAGGACGATGCTTCCAATAACGGCGCAATTGTTTTTCAATCTCTTTTTTCAAGTCAGCCACACCACCACCTCCTCGGCCGATAATAATTCCGGGGCGGCTTGTTTTTAAAGCAACGTTCAGGACATTTGGAGAACGCATAATCTCAATTGCTGAAACGTGCGCCGCACGAAGCCGGCGGCGAAGGAACTCGCGCAAAAGCGTATCTTCCCGCAAATAGCCCTGATAATTCTTACGGCTAAACCAACGTGAGCGCCACTCCGTCGTCTCCCCTATTCGAAAAATATACGGATGAACTCTATGGGTCATATTGCTTTTCTTTGAAATATTCTTCGTATCGCGTTATTCGGTGCGTCCCGCTTTGGCCCAACCCGTTCCGGCTGACCTCCGAATTTCGCTTTCATGAGTCTTGCCTCTGCGCCCGCTTTTAACTCTTCGGCATCTGCAATCCGCTGGACAACCCTTGCCTTCGAAAGGTGTTTCTGCTTGTTCGCCGCCTTTCCCTTCTCAGATTCTGCAAGAATCAACAGGATATGACTCGTCCGTTTCCGAATGGGGGCTGCCTTACCGAAAGCGCGCGGCATTGAACGTTTAAGCACGGGACCGCCATCAACCGTAATCTTGATAACTCTTAAGTTCTCTTTTTGAATACTGAAATTGTTCTTCGCGTTGGCTTCAGCAGAATGGAGCAGTTTCAAAATCGGTGTTGCCGCGCGTTTTGTCAAAAATGTAAGACGGCGTTCAGCTTCTAAGACGGGAAGTCCCCGAATAGCATCGGCAACAAGTCGAACTTTTCTCGGCGCAATACGTAAATAATTTAGTTTTGCTTTAATTTCCATGTGTCTCTATTATCTGCGTTAATCCGCGTTGCTATCCGCGTTCTTTCCGCTTCTACTCATTGCACAGAAACATAGAAGCGGATATATGCGGATGACTACGCGGATATATGCGGATCTTTTGATTAAATTTTTGATTTTGTGGCAGCCGCTTTTTCGATTTCCGCTTGCACCACCTTCTGCTCCAATTCTTTTTGTCTAACTTACTTCTTTTCTACTTTTGCCTTCTCTACTTCCGTTTGGGCGGCCTTCTGTTCCAACTCTTTTTGCATCCGCCCACCATGCCGGACAAACTTGCGAGTCGGCGCAAATTCCCCCAATCGGTGTCCAACCATCTCCTCACGGGCCCGCACTTCTATGAAGATTTTGCCGTTATGCACTTGGAACACTACTCCGATCATCTCCGGCGTTATTACGGAATTTCGGGCCCATGTTTTTATAATCAACAACTCCCCCTGCCGAGCCCGCGCAAGTTTCTTCAGTATAGAAGGGTGAACGTATGGACCTTTTTTAAGTGATCGGCTCATGCGAATTTTATTTATGAGCTTTAGCGAATAACTATAAAATTCAGCACCCTGTTAAATAATTTCGCCTCTGGCGAAATTCCTCTGCCCAATAAAATCGATGATTTTACTGGGCAGAGGATTTAACAGGGTAAAGATTTTGTTACTGCTCGAGCTTCGCGCTTATGCGCTCGCTCTCGCAGACAAAATGCTTTACTTTCTGCGCTTGATAATAAATTTCTCTGTTCTTTTGTTTCGCCTTGTCTTTACTCCGCCGATAATTTTTCCCCACATGCTTTTTGGCCGCCGGGTTCCTCGCGGTTGCCTTCCCTCGCCGCCGCCATACGGATGTTCCCGGGGATTCATCGCCGCCCCCCTCACCGTCGGGCGCCTCCCCATGTGCCTCATACGTCCCGCCTTGCCAATAGAAACAAAACTTCTCTCCGGATTAGAAAGCGAACCAACGGTCGCCCACCCTGCCGACGACACCCTGCGAATCTCACCGGAAGACATTTTAAGCTGGGTATAATCGCCTTCCGTTGCCAGCACCTCCGCAAACCCGCCGGCGGAACGAATAAGCTTTGCGCCCATCCCCGGAGTAAGCTCTATATTAAAAACCCTTGTTCCTACCGGTATGTTTTTAAGAAGAAGACGATTGCCGGTCTCTATTGGAGCTCGCTCTGAAACAATAAACACGCTGCCAACTTTCATCCCTTGAGGGAGAAGAACGTAGCGCCGCTCGCCGTCTCGATACAAAACACGGCCAATGAATGCCGATCGGTTTGGATCGTATTCAATTGCTTCTATTTTTCCTCCAATCTCTTTCTTATCATAAAGGAAGTCAACCTGTCGAAATAGTCTTTTCACGCCGCCCCCCCGATGCCGCACCGTGATTCTCCCAAAACTATTACGGCCGGAAGATCGATGGATAAAACCGGTCAGCCCCTTTAGGGGTTTGGTATCAGTAAACTTAAAACCAACCATTTCCATCTGACGCCGCGCCGGTGATGTAGGGTTGTATTTCTTCATGAACCATCATCGAATTACGAATCTCGCGCGAATCTACGAATAAACTTCAAAACGTATTCGTATATTCGTAAAAGATTCGTAATTCGTTGATAAACTTAGGTAATCTCTATGCTTTGTCCGCTCGCCAAAGTGACTATCGCTTTCTTGAACCCCTTCCTCCATCCCGCTTGGCGGCCCAAACGAACCGTCCTTCCCCGCTGCGTTATAACATTCACTTTCTCTACGCTCACGCCGTATTTTTTCTCCACCGCGTTCCGAATGGCAAAAGCGTTCGCCGTATCCTGAACCTCAAAAACATACTTTCCTCCGCCAGCCATCTGGGTTGCCTTCTCTGTTATGCGGGGCGCTACGAGAACGCCGAGGGGATAAGAAGCAGCCGGTTTTCCCGATGCCTTTTCCGGCACGGAACTTTTTATCTCCTTCTTTCGCGGCCTATCTTCTTTTTTAAATTGTTTGCCCTTAAAAGGATTAAACATGCGAATTTTATTTATGAGCGTTAGCGAATAACTATAAAATTCAGCACCCAGCACATAAATTTACATTCGTCGGATAATTTTAATCGCGTGGCTGATGTAGTAATTATGGAATTCGTCAGATGGCAATTATAAATTTATGTGCTGGGTTCTCACAACCGTAGCCGCAAAGCTAACGCTTTTCGCTTGCTTCGCGGACGGTTGTGGAAAGTCGTTTTTCCAACACCGCTATCGATTCCTTCGGCAAAACCAGGTACTGGTTGCTTAAAACATCAAGCGCTGTAATGTTTTTCGCCTCTTCTAAGCGCACGCTCGGTAAATTACGATAAGCCCGAATAACCTTGGGATCGTATTCAGAAATCGCAACAAGAGCGCTCCTCGAAAGAAATCGTTCGTATCCTTTTACTTTTGAAAAATTGTTAACTACGGATGCGGCTTCTTTTGTCTTAGGACTTCCGAAATTTACACCATCTACTACCAAAACCTCATGATCGCGGAACTTTGCCGAAAGCACAACCGCCAGGGCTTTCGTTGCCATTTTTTTGTTTATCGCTTTTTTAAAATTGCGCTCTTTCAACGGCCCATGTGTTACCCCACCTCCTTTCCACAACGGAGAACGAATGGAACCGTGACGGGCCCTTCCCGTTCCTTTTTGCCGCCATGGCTTTCTCCCGCCGCCGCGAACTTCTCCTCTTCCTTTCGCATGCGCGCTTCCCTGCCTTTGATTTGCCATCTGGCTCACCACTACCTGATGAATAAGATCAGCGTTCCACGGCAACCCGAAAACAGAATCCGGCAATTCAACCGTCCCGGCGTCTTTCCCTGATTGGTTGTAAATCTTGACATTCATTTTAATAAATGCTACTCATGTATATGCTGTTCATTTACAAAAAAACGGGAGAAAAACTATGGTTTGGCATGCCCTGCTTCAAGAAATCGCCTACGGACTCGTTCTTGGTTTCATTCTCTTTTTTGTTTACCGCAAAACCGGCTTAACCCCTCTCGCATCTTTCAGTTTCAAAAATATAATCCTTTTTATTATTCTCATTTTGGTTTCTGATGGTGCAGTAACCGTGCTTGCAGTCTTGCTCGGTATTGAAGTAATCATTTTACCTCCCTTCTCACTTCTTCGCCTGTTCACCGTTATTGTTTGGCTCATTAGCTGGAACGGCTGCTACCATATCCTCAAGAACCTTTTCCCAAAAGAACCCTCTGCTTCGCCCTCTTCATGAGGGCTCTTTTTATCCTCGGCACACTCACGGCAATAAATGTTCGGGCGCTCGGTGTAACCGCCTAATTCAGCCTCGAATCTCAATCAACGTACCCCGTCTTCCAGGAACTGCCCCTAGAATCGCCAGTAAGTTATTCTCAACATCAACTTTCGCTATTTTCAAATTTTTTACGGTAATCCTTTCCCCGCCCATTCTTCCTGCCATCCTTCGCCCTTTTATGACCCGTTGCGGCCACGTTGGACCGATAGAACCGGGCTCCCGATGCGCATGCTTCGTACCGTGCGTTGCCGGCGCGCCATGAAAACCATGCCGCTTCACAACACCCTGAAACCCTTTTGCCTTTGAAATGCCGCTTACTCTCACGGTGTCGCCTTCTTGGAATTGAGAAACATCGGTCTTTTCGCCACGAGCTTGAAGCTTGGAACTTGGAGCTTGGAGCGACGGCCGAAATTCTCGGACATAGCGGAAATTTCCAAGGTCTTTGAAGTGTCCGCGCTGGGGCTTTGCAATATTTCTCGACTTCCGTTCTCCCGTCCCGACTTGAACCGCATCATAGCCGTCCTTTTCTTTTGTTTTCACCTGAATGACCGTATTCGGCAAAACATGAACAAGCGTGACCGGAATCACATTTCCCTCGCCGTCAAAAATCTGGGTCATTTCGAGTTTTTTTCCAAGAATTGCTTTCATGAACATCATCGAATTACGAATCGGGCGCGAATATACGAATGAACCCAAAAGCGTATTCGTATATTCGTAAAAGATTCGTAATTCGTTGATAGGATTGAAAACAAAAAAGCCGACTCCTCGGCTCTCTCACCGATGGAATTTTGATTTCCCTTTTATACTAGGAAGGTATTTAATTCCATGCTCTGCAACTAAAGCGCCCCGATCTTTCGACTACGCTCAAGATCATCCTGAGCATCGTCGAAGGACGACAACTGGGGTGAGCGATTTTGAATCACTCGATTCTACCCCTTATAGCACATAGAGGAATAGAATTCAACGATCAAATTCAACTGGCCGCGCTACGCCATATTTTGCTCCATAAGTACGCACAGAAACACTCCCGCTACTTAACGGACCTTTAATCATTTTTTTACACCTGTCACATCTTGATAAATTCATTTTGGCTGTCTGGTGAGTCTTACATCTTTATCTCAATATCGACACCGGCCGGCAAGTTCAAATTCATCAGCGCATCCATTGTCTTCGGTGTCGGGTTAATGATATCGATAAGCCGCTTGTGGACGCGCATCTCGTACTGTTCCCTGGCGTTTTTGTGAACAAAAGAAGAACGGTTCACCGTATACTTATGAATCTCTGTCGGCAACGGCACCGGCCCAATAACCTCAGCGCCAAACCGGCGTGCGGTATCAACGATCTGACGAACGGAAGAATCAATAATTTTATTATCGTAAGCGCGTACTTTGATTCGAAGCCGCTGACGAACTTCTTCTTTTTTTACTTTTGGGGATGTCGCTGTTGCCAAGGAACTGACGCTCACAATCTCAAAAATTTTCCATCCTTCGATGTTGCTCAGGATGCCCTGAGTTAATCGAATGGGCAGAACTACGATTTTGAGACGGCTCGCTTTATTTTACTTTATTATCTTTGTAACTACTCCCGCACCAACCGTCTTTCCTCCCTCCCGAATTGCAAATCGCTGTTTTTCTTCGAGTGCTACCGGCACAATCAGCTTAGCGCTCAATTTTACCGTATCCCCCGGCATGACCATTTCAGTACCGGACGGCAGCGTTACTTCTCCGGTTACATCAGTAGTCCGAATATAAAACTGCGGTTTGTAGCCGGCAAAAAACGGAGTGTGGCGGCCGCCTTCTTCCTTAGTAAGGATATATACCTCGGTTTCAAATTCGGTATGCGGAGTAACGCTTCCCGGTTTTGCAAGAACCTGGCCGCGCTCAACATCTTCTTTCTTGAGGCCCCGCAAAAGAATTCCTGCATTGTCTCCGGCAATCCCTTCATCAAGCGATTTATTAAACATTTCAATGCCGGTAACAATGGTCTTTACGGTCGGCTTCAAACCGATAATTTCTATTTCTTCATTCAGTTTGACCTTACCCCGCTCAACTCTCCCGGTAACCACCGTGCCGCGGCCTTCAATGGAAAACACGTCCTCAACCGGCATCAGAAACGGCTTATCAACTTCACGGACCGGTTCGGGGATATAGGTGTCGAGCGCATTCGCAAGCTCAAGAATCGGTTTTGCCCATTCGTCATCTTTTGATTTTGCCTCAAGGGCTTTCAATGCCGACCCGCGAATCACCGGGGTCTGATCACCGGGGAATTCATACTTTTTCAAAAGCTCGCGCACTTCAGCCTCAACCAAATCAACCAACTCTTTATCTTCAACAGCGTCAACTTTGTTCAGAAAAACAATGACTGCCGGTACGCCGACTTGTCGGGCCAAAAGAATGTGCTCCCGAGTTTGGGGCATCGGGCCATCAACCGCGGAAACAACCAAAATTGCCCCATCCATCTGGGCGGCACCCGTAATCATGTTTTTGATGTAATCGGCGTGCCCCGGCGCATCAATGTGCGCATAATGCCGCTTTTCGGTCTCATATTCTGAATGATGAAGCGCAATAGTTATACCGCGCGCCTTTTCCTCAGGCGCATTATCAATCTGGTCGACAGACTCAACCCGCGCTTTGTAACCAGCCACGTTTAAAACCTTGGTAATAGCGGCAGTAAGAGTTGTCTTTCCGTGATCAACGTGACCTATTGTACCAACGTTTATATGCGGTTTTGTACGCTCAAATTTCTCAGCCATAATTACGTTATTTTAGCGACAATCCCTGCTGTTTTCAACAACAGAACTGTCAGTTAACAATTTTTAAACACAAAGTAAATAGTAACAAGCCAGGTGTCTTTATGTCAACACCCCTGTGTCAATTACTGGCTCGCTCTCCCCCAAACACCTAAAAGAAAACCCAGATCCGTACCAATGTCCCGCTCTTCCGACGACTCGGCAACGATTTTTTCAAATGCCGCCTTTTTTGAATTAATATACGAGGCATACCCTTCATAGACCCTTGCAAGCGCTTTTTTCAGCTTTTTCTGATCCATAAGCTGGGGATCCGGTATAATCTCAAGATCCGGCAACACATCTTTCAACGCCGTAACGATTTCCTCTTTCTGTTCTTTCAACGCTGTCATTGCCCGGCTTTTTGCCCCTTTTGACTCCCACTGCTTCTCCTCGATCGTTTTCGCCAAGTCGTTGTACTCCAGAACAGGTTCAACAAAATCATCCCAAGCCTTTTTAAAGAAAAACCCGATGTCGTGAACATCCGACTTCGGTAATTTAAGCCGGCCGCTTTGCGCGCTACCGTAATTGATAAGCGCCTCCTTCATTAAATCAAAAAAAAGAGGCGTCTTCACTCGCTCATGCGTTTTCGGGCCGGGGTACTCCGGACGCCGTTCAGGAGTTATATCGCGATGCTCCAACATAAATAAATTATAAATGCTAAATTCTAAATGATGAAAACACGTGCACGTTTCATATTCATCATTCAGCATTTGGCATTTAGCATTCGTTTTACAAAGGAAGGTCTTCCAGCCGAATCTTTGAAATATCCTCCGGAAGCTTCGGACCGGCCAAAATTGCCTCGGAATCAAAACTGCCTATACCCTCGGCAAACGGCCCCCGCACCTCCGCTGAAAGATCCCCACGATCAACCAAACCCGCATAGTCGTCATAGTGCATCACAACATATGCGGGCTTTCCGTTTTCTATCAGAATATACTTTTCGCCCTTCCTTATGTTTTTTTTGAATGGAAATTCCATGCCTTAATACTTTTTCCGGCTATTTTTTTCCCTCAATAATCACCTGAGCAACGTTTCTGGGCACTTCTTCATAATGGTCAAACTCCATCGTAAAACTAGCCCTTCCTTGAGTCAACGACCTGAGGGTTGTGACGTACCCGAACATCTCGGCAAGCGGAACCTTGGCGTCAATCACTTTAATCCCCATTCCGCGATCTTCCATTTGCTCAATGCGCGCCCGTTTTGAATTAAGATCTCCCGTCACTTCTCCGAGAAACTGCTCCGGCACCACAACCTCAATCTGCATAATCGGTTCAAGCAAAACAAGTCCGGCCCTTCGCGCCGCCTCTTGAAAAGCGATTGAAGCCGCAATCTTAAAAGCCGCCTCCGAAGAGTCAACCTCATGATACGAACCGTCGTATAACGCGATTGTTACATCAACCACCGGGTAACCGGCAAGCACGCCGCGATCTGTCGCCTCCTTCACGCCTTTCTCAACCGCCGGAATAAACTCTTGCGGAACGATCCCGCCTCTTATTTCGTTTACAAACTCAAATCCCTTTCCGCGCTCCATAGGTTCAACCCGAAGCCATACATGGCCGTATTGACCCCGGCCGCCTGATTGGCGGATGTACTTACCCTCCGCCTCGGCTGTTTTCTTGATCGTTTCTTTATAAGCAACCTGCGGCCGGCCCACATTTGCTTCAACGCCAAACTCTCTCTTCATGCGATCAACGATAATCTCAAGATGCAGCTCGCCCATTCCGGAAATAATCGTCTCGCCTGTTTCCGAGTCGCCCTTAATTCTGAATGTCGGATCCTCTTCAGAAAGCCGCCGCAAAGCAAGGCCCATTTTTTCTTGATCCGCCTTCGTCTTTGGCTCGATCTTCAAACCGACCACTGGTTCGGGGAACGTAATCTTTTCCAAAACAACCGGAAAAGCGGGGTCACAAAGCGTATCCCCGGTATGCGTGTTTTTGAGCCCCACAATGGCCCCGATATTTCCGGCGGAAATTTCTTTCAATTCTTCCCGGGAATTTGCATGCATTCGCAGAATTCGCCCGACGCGCTCCTGTTCATTTTTTGTCGAATTTAAAACATAAGAACCGGCATTCAGAGTCCCGGAATAAACCCGGAAAAAGGTAAGCTGCCCGACATACGGATCGCTTTGCAACTTGAACGCAAGCGCGGCAAACGGCGCGTCGTCTTTCACTTCGCGGCTTTCCTCAACGCCGGTTTTAGGATTCACCCCTTTCAAAGCCGGAACGTCAAGCGGAGAAGGCAGGTAATCCACAACGCCATCAAGAACGAGCTGAACTCCTTTATTTTTCAAAGCAGAACCGCAAAAAACGGGCACCAGCTGGTACGCAAGGGTTGCTTTTCGGAGCGCGTTACGAAGTTCGCTTTCAGAAATTTCTTTCCCCTCCAAATATTTTTCCGTAAGCGCGTCGTCGGTTTCCGCTATTTTCTCTACCATCTTATGGCGCCATTCTTCAGCGCCTTCCTTTAGTGAATCCGGCACTTCTGAAAGAAGAATACGCTCGCCGTGTTCTCCAAGGAATTCAACCTTTTTCATCCGCATCAAATCAATTACTCCTTCATGCTCGTGCTCATGGCCGATGGGGATTGTGATCGGAACAGCATTCGTGGTAAGCCGCTCATGAATAGATGCAAGAGAACGGTCAAAAGACGCGCCCATCCGGTCAAGCTTGTTAATAAAACAAATCCGGGGAACATGGAACTTATCGGCTTGCCGCCAAACGGTTTCTGACTGGGGCTCTACGCCGGCAACTCCGTCGAACACAACGACGGCTCCGTCGAGAACCCGAAGCGAACGCTGCACTTCAACAGTGAAATCAATGTGCCCGGGAGTATCAATGATGTTAAAACGATACTCATATTCCTTAGAACTTGGAACTTGGGACTTAGAGCTCAGAATATAAGTGGGTGTCCAAAACGCGGTTGTAGCAGCGGCCGTAATTGTGATGCCGCGCTCGCGTTCTTGCTCCATCCAGTCCATTACCGTCGTCCCCTCGTGCACCTCGCCGATTTTATGAGAAACCCCAGTATAAAAAAGCACCCGTTCGGTTGTAGTGGTCTTCCCGGCATCAATATGCGCGATGATGCCTATATTTCTTGTTCTTTCTAGGGGGTATTCTCTGGACATGCCTACTCACGACCAATAACCGACAACCGACAACTCACAACAATTTGATTATGTTGTTGGTAGTTGGTTATCAATTATTAATTCACATTTTTTGCTCCCGTTCTTTTGCTTCACGGTCGAATTCTTGAAGCGCTGCAAAAAGAGCGGGGCTCTCGGACGCGATTTTTTTCAGCGCCTCAATACCTTCGTCCGCTTTAATTTCCTGTAAAGCTTTCATCCATCCGGATTCCTCCGGGTTAAGCTCTGCAAGCATCACTCTCCGCAATGTTTCTTTGGCGGAAATCTCCTCCGATGTGCAACCGAGAGATAGAAGGTATTCTCGAAGCTTACGAATGTCAGCGGCTTGTTCTTTCAGGCCGATCCGATGTTTTTCTTCAGTAAAGCTTCCGGTCAGCTCGTTAAACCGATCAACCACTCCGGGCTTCGCTAAAAAACCGCGCCCCTGCAATAAAAGCAGGGAACCGAAGTAGATGCTCGCAGCAAGCGACGCATCCTCTTGTAAATTTCTCTCCAAAACCCCGTCTTCCCAAAATTTTGTCTCGTCAATCTGAAGAAGATCGCGAAACATGTCTTTATACTCATCCGCCAGGTCTTCATCTTCCAACTCCGGCCACCGCGGCGGCTTTTCTTCGGGTTGTTGTGGAATATATTCGGCCATATTTAGACTACGAAATTCGTAACCATTACCAGGCAAAGTGGGCGACCCCAGCACTAATTTTGCAACTAACGCTATCCGCAGTTCGCTTCGCCCATATAGGGATGTGCCTATTCGGCACACGCGGACTGCAACCCATCGTCACCCACTTACTTGTCAACAGGCTTTTACTACCAGCGATGGCAAAATTATTGCGGGGTGCTCCATTTCGCAGTTGGAAAATCTGCGCCTCCGGCTTGATTTTACCAAGCGAAATGGGCAAATGCCTTATTGGCTTCGGCCATTCGATGCATATCCGTCTTCTTTTTCACCGCCCCGCCCTCATTTTTAGCGGCCATCATAATTTCTTCGGCAAGACGTTTTTTCATCGGGCTTCCGGAACGGCCCCGAGCTCCCCCAATAATCCACCGGAAGGCAAGAGAAACTCTTCGCTCGCCGCGAACCTCCCTCGGCACCTGGTAATTTGCTCCTCAAACCCGGCGCGAGCGCACCTCAACCAGCGGTGTTGCATTCTGCATGGCGAGGTTAAAAATTTCGACAGGGTCTTGTTTTGCCTCTTTTTCAATGATGTCAAAAGCGCCGTAGACAACTTTCTCGGCGATAGTTTTCTTGCCTTGCCGCATGACATAATTGATAAATTTTTGAATCAGCGCGTTTTGATATTTGCGGTCCGGCTCAATTTCTCTTTTTTCCGCTGGTCGTCTACGCATATTATGAATGCTAAATTATAAATTCTGAATGCTGAATAAAGGTAAACCGCCACTTCGTTATTTCATCATTCAGCATTTGGCATTTATCATTTTGGACGTTTTGCTCCGTACTTACTTCTTTGCTGTTTTCTCGCGCTAACTCCGGTCGTATCGAGAATACCGCGGACAATATGGTATCTAACCCCGGGCAAATCCTTGACTCTTCCTCCACGAATGAGAACAACCGAGTGTTCTTGAAGATTATGGCCTTCCCCCGGAATATATGCCGTCACTTCCATGCCGTTGGTAAGCCGAACCCGCGCCACCTTTCGAAGGGCAGAGTTTGGTTTCTTAGGCGTCATCGTCGTAACTTTTACGCACACCCCTCGCTTAAAAGGGGAAGCATAAAAGGCGGGCTTATTCTTTAAAGTGTTAAAGCCATACTGAAGCGCCGGCGATTTTGACTTGGAAACACCCGACCCCCTACCTTTTCGTAAAAGCTGATGAATGGTTGGCATGCGAATTTTATTCGCGAGCGCAAGCATGTTGCGCAGCGCGAGCGATTAGTAAAATTCAGCACCCTGTTAAATAATTTCGCCAGAGGCGAAATTCTCCACCTCAATAAAATCAACGATTTTATTGAGGTGGAGATTTAACAGGGTCTCGCAACCGTAGCCGCTCAACTACGCTTTTCGCTTGTTTCGCGGACGGTTGCGGAAATACTAACAAACAAAAAAGGGGTGGTCAACCCCATCTGTTGTATTTGCCCCTTATACTCGCGCGCGTAAGTCTTGAAGAATCTCCTGAACCAACTCGTAAACACGCCCGCGAAAAACAGCATAACGCCTGATCGTGCCTTCATTATTTTTATTCGTCGGGTCAAGCAATTCTTCGCGTGTCTTAATTTTAACATCCAGTTTTTCCCAAGCCGGAAGACCTGCCCTGAATTGGTCTCCAGTGAAATCTTCGATAGCGCCGCCGGGCAAACGCAGCTTGTAATGCGAACGAAGATGCTCATACGGAGTGCCGCTCAAATCATATCGTAGAATATCCCCGCCAAGAACTTCATGGGCTGTGAGTACTGCTATTGCGCAGTGTCCATATGACGGATTACCCGATGTCCAGCCAGCCTCATCAGAACTTGTACCCCGAGACCACACCTCGGCAAATACCCCCTCTAATAAAGCAATAGTGATTTCGTTAACCACGGCCGCTACTTCTTGACGAAGCTCGTTCCTTTCCATGATCGTTTTCCTCCTTTTCCGTTTTTAATAAAGGTCGGTATCGACGACCGGCTCTTTTGGTTTTTCTGAATGAGGCAGAGCCCGGCTTGCGCAATAATCTGCAAAGACGCACGATCTGCCCTCGTGCGGCACACGCGGAAGAAGATCTAAGTAACCCGGTGGTAAGCTCGGATGCTCTCCGCATCTCAAACAATGCGTTTCATCACGGCGGCAACAATTCCGGGCAATATTCCAATCGAGATTGTGAACATCCGCAGGCGTCCTTCCGGATGCTGCCGCAATTTCAGAAATCGCCCCATGAACTGCCAACCTGATTGCGATATCTTCTTCCTCGGTTAAAACCGAACCGGAATAAATTTTTTCCCGAAGGCGGGGGTCTATAATCCGAACGGTTCCCAAGCGAAGATGCAGCCGTATTTCATGATAATCAACCGGCCCGCCAAGATTTTTTATATCAGGGTAATCCCAAAAACCATAGCGTCTCATGAGAATCAAGAACAAAGAAAGCTTTTTCTTAACCGGATCGCGGCCGTAGGCGTCAAACCGGGAAAGCATTGATTCAAGGCCTTCCCTTCCCACGCGATCCTTTAGCCAGCCGCCGCTTTTGTCATAATATTCGTCAACATGCCTTACTCCGTCTTTGTACATTTTCACGCCGATATCGCGAAGAAGCTCTGCCCTCCCTTTTGGATCAGAAATTGTTGAACCGCGCTCACGATCGTGAAGAATGGTAACCACATCGCCGGCTTCAGCAGTAACCAGCCATTCGCGGCCGAGAATGTATGGGTCGGCCCTTACCGCATCAAGCCATTTTTCACGAAGATAATCCCAACCGTAACGGAACACGCCATTAACCATACCTTCAAGCCGCGGCTTGCCGACGGGACTCGTTTGGTGGCAAATCGCAACAACGATAAAAAGAAGCATCCGCAAATCGGGTGAATGTAGATCTCCGGGCGCGTCAATTATTCTTGCCTCAGGAAACCGCAGTTCGCCGAGGAAACGGCCAAGCCACTGACAGCGCTCTCTATCAACCATCACCATATCCTTACCTCACCCTTGCAATTGTGAAAGTACAAGTTTTTTATAGCATACTACAGGAATTTTTAAAAACAAAAGGCCGTTTATTTACGGCCCCTTTGAATCATTTTTTATCCTCGTCGCCCCAATCAAGTTCATATTCTATAAATGAATACACGCCTTCTCCCTTTAGACTGTAGATACGCCATATTTCCTTAGACGACCTCCCGCCGATATCACGCTTAACTGTTTTAACCCAATCAACCCTAACAGGTTTTTCGTTTCCTTCTCTTTTAAATTCAATAACTGAAATATCATCGCCGCAGTGATAAATCGTACTGGTTAGCTTTCCATAGGACGGATCAGCCGTTAATTCCGTTTCTGCAAATCGTCTCCATACCGCGCAACTCTTATAATCCGGCAGGCTTTCTTCTTTTACTAAAACCGGTTCTGCTTCTGCTGTGAGCGTGGCTGCAGCGATTATCGTAAATAAAACGACCAAGAGGGTCTTCACAAAGTTACCCCCTTTTTCATTTATCAAACCCTGAAAAGCATTTACTGCCAAATCGTGTTATCAAGCCGCGGCTCGATAAACATTGAAGCTACCGGAAGATCAGCGCTCCTGCACACTTGGCTGAAAATGCATTGGCGCGTTGGAGCAAGCCGGTATCTCTCCGGTAATTTACAATCGCTGCCGCACCCGGAACAATGCGGATCGTCCCGGCTGCAGCAATTCCGGAAATGGTTCCAAAAATAGTAGTGCATCATTGAGGGCGTAACCTCAAGAAGCTGGGCAACGAATTCAATGGCTTTTCGCACCGCAAAACGAATTTCGATATCTTCCTGATCGGTGATGTTTTCGCGCGTGCGGATCTTTCTTTCAAGCGCCTCGTCAAGCAACCGCACGGTCCCGAGCCGCAGATGGCCGCGCTGCTCGTGGTAATTTACCGGCGAGCTCAAATAAATGCCGTCCTGATACTCCCAAAAACCCTGGTTTCGCATGATGGCAAGAAGATAAAAAAGTTTCTTTTGCACCGGATCCCGGTATGCTTTCGCCTCGGCAAGGATTTGCGCAAGGCCGCAACCGTCGCTTCGGAGAATGTATCCTTGGGATTCAAGATGGGCCTCGCGGACCGAAACCCAGCCGTGCTGCTCCAAAAATCTTCCGCAATCAACGAGAAGCGAAGCGCGAACTTCTACCTGGCTTAAAGTATTTCCTTCTTCTTCATCAAAATAAAGTTCACGCAGATAATCAGGCGTCGCACCCAAAAGCCACTGACGAGTAAACATATCCGTGTTTTGAGTCGTTTCAAAAATCGCTCTTTGCAAAAGATAATCCCAACCGCGAAGCAACCTGCCCCCAACCCTCCCTTTAAGCGCCTTTCCAACCACCGGCGTTGTCTGCTGGTTAATGGCAACCATCGCCCACCAGCCGTTTTCAGCGACATGCTCCGGAAACGCATACGAGAGAGGATCCTCTTCGTCGGGAGGAACGCCGCCGTAACGCTTGATGTTTTCTGCAAGCTCAATGCATTTTTTTGTGTCAATGACAATTTTGGCCATTGCGGACTCCTTTGTTTTTCAACGAACTCTACATGAGCAATACCACAATCCAGCATTCTTTATCAAGAACAAGTTATAAAATATTGTTCACCCATGTCAAAAAATATGCTATTAGCATATTTTTTGACATGTTATAAATTTGCCAGCGTCCGTCGGTACCCGCATTACAGGCGCTAGAACAAACGCATGCCGCCGGTAATAAGAGAGAACAGAAACAAAATAATTGGAAGAAGAAAACGCGAGAAGAAAAAAATGAAAATTAAAAGGATAAAAAAACCGTTTCGTTCAAGAAACCCTTGGATAAAATGCCATTGATACGGCAATATGGAAAAAAGAACTTTTGAGCCGTCAAGCGGAGGAATGGGAATAAGATTGAAAATTGCAAGAGCGAGATTTAAAAAAACAATAATCGAGAGCGTGCTGATAAAAGTTGAAAGGAACTCCGGAGAAAACACCGGCGCTGAAGGCAAAAATCTTACGGCAAGCCCCATGAAAAGGGCGATAAGAATATTTGAGCCGGGACCGGCCGCGCCAACCAAAGCCGGCCCCCATTTTTGATTCCTAAGATTATAAGGGTTATACGGCACGGGCTTTGCCCAACCGAATAAAATCGGACTTTGGAAGAAAAAAAGCAGCAATGGCAAGATGATTGACCCGAACAAATCGATATGCGGGATTGGATTCAGCGTAAGGCGGCCGGCGTATTGGGCTGTTTTGTCGCCCAAAAAAAGGGCGGCGAAGCCGTGAGAAATTTCATGAACCATCACTGAAAAAATGAGTATAACTATAAAAAAGATGGATTGCATTGCGGATTCCATAATTCTCTAAATTTTAGAGCGAGGCGAATAAAATTTAGCTAGAATTATGAGAACCCCGCACCAATTTTGCCAAGTTTAACATAAATATACGCAATTAACTTAAAATCTCGC
>JACPMF010000020.1 GCA_016186145.1 Candidatus Sungiibacteriota bacterium
CCGCCTGGCGAAAACTCCTCTCGAAGGTGCTTCTGAAATAATTATAAGGCGCGGGGTTGCATATATGCAAACTTAAACTGTGGATAACTCACAAAATTGGTGCTGGGGTCAGAGAGGACGGTGCCTGAAATACGGCTTTAACCGCTGAACGGTTTCTTGCCACAACCGTTTATCGAGTTCCGGATCCATATTCCGCCAATTTGCGCGCTCCAGACGGCCCAAAAACTCGGCCGCAACTATCCGAAGGCATTGCGAGAGCGCTGCGGGATTCCAGCAAACCGTCCCTTTTCCGCTCGGGGTTGTCCAAAAAAGATATGGTCGCGGATTATCTTGATACAGCGCCTGCAAATGCGCCGCATACTTAAGCTCCTGAATCTTCGCTTTGGGAAAATCAATACGAACTTTGGGAGTAAAATCAATCACCGCTGGCAGAACATGAAGGTGCGCGTGTTTGATCGTTTGACCCACAATTCCGTGCTCAAATAGCGTGACCGGATAAGGTTTTCTGACAAAACTATTTTGATATTCGATTGAAACGGCACGAATCACCTCATGGCCTACCCGCAACAAAGAACCTATTTGGCTATGTGTGCGAAGGTCAAACGCGCCCATGCATGGAACTTGTTCCCGCGGAACTATCAGTACATATCCCCCATCGGTTATCTGCCCAAGCGTGGCAATGACATTCCACTCCCTATTTTCAAAAATCAGCCGCTCTTCAAATTGCGATCTGTCGCAGAAAACACAGCTTCTCTCCACGGCATACTCCTTACGTTATTTTAAAGAGCAAACAAGATATTTTAATTAGTACCACGATTTATACCGGAAGTTATCCACAACGGGAATTGCGTCAGAAGTGTTGTGTGTTAATGTATTAATGCTCTTTAAATAACTTTAAAAAAACCGGAGGGAAAATCGTATGACTGATATGAAGCATCTGGTCTTTGGCGAAGGCCTCATGAATCCTTCGCTTGACGGATCAAAGCGCTTTACTATCAGAAAGTACCGGAAAGGCGCGCATGATTTTACGGTAGGCGAGATCGTCATCGGCGAATTCAGGGACGGACTGAATATTCTTCTGCAAATCACCGATGCGACCAGAAAAGCAACTTTCGCGGCCTTAAGAAGCCCGTACGAAATGCTCGACGCTGTCGGCTATTACTTTGACCAGGAATACTTCGAAGACCTGCAGCGGTTTTACCCCGAGCTTTCCGGTGAAGATATCGGGGTGGTTATCTTTTTCGAGGTTCTGAAAGTAAACGGGGTACCGGTGGTAAGTTTTAACGAACACGCACCGAGAGAAGAGTAATGGCGGGTTGAAGAGACGTAAGGATGCGAACTGCATCCTTTTTTTATTGCGCGCGGGGCTTTTTCTTGCTATACCGGAGGTGCGCGCACTTTAACAAATCAAAAGGAGAAACCCATGGACTTCCGTCTTACCGAAGAACAAAAAATGCTTCAGAATGAAGTACGCACCTTCGCCCTCCGTGAGATCTATCCCCACCGCGAGAGACTACGCAAAAAAGAATTTCCGCGGGACATATTCCAAAAGATGGTTGAGGCCGGATATGCCGGTGCGGTAATTCCGCAAGAATACGGCGGCGCCGGACTAGACAATCTCTCTTATGCCCTGCTCACCATGGAACTCTGTCGAGCTGATGCTGGCATCGGCCTCTCAATCGGCGCTTCGCAATCGCTTGTCGCAAAACCGATAAGTATGTTCGGAAGCGAAGAACAAAAGCGCTTGTGGCTTCCAAGAATCGCCTCGGGCGAAGTTATCGCCGCTTATGCCCAGACCGAACCGAATGCCGGTTCTGATGTCGCGTCAATCCGCGCAACCAGTCGCGTTATTGGCGATGGCACGCTGACGATCAACGGAGAAAAACAATTCATCACCAACGGTTCAATTGCCGGACTGATCTTAGCACTCGTCAGAACAGATGAGTATGACCTCAAACATCCTCGCAAAAACCTTGCTATGGTGCTGGTGGATGCCCAAAAGGCCCTGGCAGAAGGAACTCTTAAAGTTACAAAGGATTTCGACAAAATGGGTTTGCATTGCTCGCCAACCTCTTCTTTATTTTTTGATAACTGCGCTGTGCCGGAATCAAGTATCTTAGGAGATATCGGACAAGGATTCTTTATCGCCATGGCAACTCTTACCGGCTCGCGGCCTATGATTGCCGCCCAAAGCGTTGGAGTTGCAAAAGCCGCTTTTGATGAAGCGCTGCGCTATACTCTCGAACGAAAGCAATTCGGCCAGCGAATCGCCGATTTCCAACTGACCCAATCAAAACTTGCGCGTATGGCAATGAAAATAGAGGCAGCGGAACTTCTTACTTATCAAGCCGCATGGATTATTGATAATGTTAACGAATTTTTCCCGGATGCTATTATGGCCAAGGCCTCAAAAGCAAAACTCTTTGCTTCGGAGGCAGCAGAAGAAATTGCTTCGGTCGCGGCAAAACTTCACGGCGGAATGGGATTTATGACAGAAACCCCTATTTCATGGATACTTGCCGACTCTCGAGTGCTTTCAACCTACGAAGGAACGAGCGATATTCAAGAGCTGATCATCGCCCGCGAGTTTCTCCGACCACATGGGGTCAGAATTTAGCCTGGATGGAATGTTGACACGACCGTAAGGCAATGTTACAGATTAAACTGCTCTTTGTAATTTTCGTATAGCCAAGGAGGTTGAAATGGAAAATGGTTTTATCCTTAAGGCAGAAAAAGAGCTTGACAGAGTAAGCGAGAACTCGGCTCACTTTCAAACTAAAGCACTATGCGCTGTTGGCTACGCGATTCTTGCGGTTGCGGAAGCAATCGAAAGACACGCTGCCACAAACAGAATAGTCGCTGAAGCAAACCGTCGAACATGACTTTCGGAGGAGAAATCGTTTTCACGCTTTTGCTTGTCTTCGGAGTAGTCCTTACAGCCCGCGTATTAATTTTGTATGCGGGTAGGATCCGTGAAGAGATGTATTGGGATGAGTTTTATCGAGCGCATTCGCGTTCACAATTAACCGCAAACGATCTTCGCATTCGTTCAAGATCGCGTTACTGCTAAAAAACCATAAACTGAACACATCCAGCCCCACCCAATGGGGCTTTTGTTTTTACTAAATTCTTATTCCAATGTTCTTAAGAACATTAGAATAAACTTTTCAAAAAAGTTCTCCCTGGCGCTGGACATGTTCGGCTCTGACGCCAATGAGCCGTATCAATTTTTTCTTCGGATTCTCGCGCCTGTCCAAAAACGGCAGGAAAAGCTTCAACGCTTCCCGCTCAAAAGCTTTATAGTCGCGAACTGTTGTTTTTAAAGTATGCGCGCGGGTTTTTGTTTCAAAATCGATAAAACGAACCGTGATTGAAACGGTCTTAAATAAAAAATTCTGATCTTTCGCGTTTGCAAAAACGCTTCGCGCCAATTTTTGCAGCGCTCTAATCAAAATACGCGAGTCAAAAGTATCTTTCTCAAACGTTTCCTGCTCACCGATTGACTTAGCGGCACGGTCTTCAGCTACCGGATCATCGTCAATGCCACGCGCCTTTTCATACATATCCCCTCCCCACTTTCCAAACCACTCAACAAGTTTGCGTTTTGGAGTTTTCCGAAGATCAGCAATTGTTTTGATCCTACGCGATTTCAAAAAAATGCCGCTTTTTGGCCCAATTCCCGGAATTGCGTCAACCGTCTGCGAATCAAGAAAAGCCTGCACCTCATCCGGCCTGACGACGGTTAAACCATCCGGCTTTTCTATGCTTGATGCCATCTTTGCGATAAGCTTGTTTGGGCCGACGCCAACTGAACATGTTAGTTTTTCTTTTCTCAAAATCTCTTTTTTAATTCGTTCGGCAAGCCGCTTCGCGTACTCCCATGAATTATTTCGGATTTCGAATTTAGGATTTCGGATTTTAATCTCTAGGTATGCTTCATCCACCGATGCCTGTTCAATTTTTTCGCCGTACCCACGAAGAATTTCCATTATGCGCTCCGATGTTTCGGAATACTCCTTCCAGCTTGCGCCAAGAAAAACCGTTTTCGGCTTTCCCTCTCCGATTGCTTTTTCGGCAAGCCGCCATGCCTGTGAAATCGGCATAGCCGAATGGATGCCGTATTCACGAGCTTTGTAACTCGCCGTGGAAACCACTCCCCTACCCTTGCCGTTTTTTGGATCCGCTCCGACAACAATCGGCTTCCCTTTCAGCCACGACTTTTCACACTCTTCCACAGCTGCGAAAAAAGCATCCATGTCAACATGAAAAATAATCCTCATCACTCTATGTTACACCACGACAGGAAACAAAAAAGCCGTCGGCGAAGACGGCTCTCATTATAATAACCCTGATTGGAGATTAAAACCCAAAACTTCCAAGAAACGAGTTTAACGAACTCGCGGCTCTGGATTGAACATTGAACCCGCTCGGTGAAGTAGGATAAACACAGCTTTGACCGTCCCATGTTCCATGATTATCCGCGCAGATTTTAGCAGGGTCTATCGTTGTTCCGAAAGAAGGCGCTGAAAACGTTTCGGAAGTTGGTTCGGGAACACAGGCATAGTATGTGCCGCATTCGGAAGAGCTAAAAACAGCTTCCTTTCTCTGCCCCGAAGGACATGAATCAACGGTTGGCAACAGGGGGCATATCTTTGAAATATCGATTCCCGGAATCGGTGGAATACTCGTATGGCCCCGATCCTCTGCTTTTGGATACTGCTGTTGATACTGCGGCTCCGGTAAGTTAGTACATTTACCGCTACTACCGGCGTTAAAAATAGCTTTAACCTCGGACGCGCTCAATGCTCTGTTATACGCAGACGCCTCGTCAATCAAGCCGGAAAAAAGCTCCGTAAGCCCGAATCGATCATCCCATGCTCCAAGCGTGAATGGAGCCCCGCTAGTCGTATTGGCATTTGCCGCTTCAGCGGTACCTTTTAATTGGCCATCTATATACAAACTTAATGTGCCATTGCCATCTCTTGTAGCGGCGACATGGTACCAAACCCCGGAACTGATTGGCACAGAAATACTGCCTCTGGGCTTGCCTTGATTACCGACAGTTTCTCCTACGAAAAATTCCAGCTTGCCGCTATCTTTCCCGATAGCTAACCAATAACCTGCCCCGTCACCGCTTACGGGATAATTTGCCTTTCTGATGATGTTGCCTTTGGACGACCCGCCGCCGTCCCAATTGAACCAAGCTTCCAACGAAAATGGTCCTGTTCCAAAATTTAATTTTTCGGAATTTTCGTCTTTAACATACCCGCCGGACGCGTCAAATTTTAACGCACTTCCAACTTTTCCCGGAACGAGAGCTACGCCGCCGGTCGTCTTTGAGGTTTTGTCATCATCCAACCAACTGACTAAACCGGACGGAAGCGGAGCGCAACTTTGATCTGGAGGGGGCAACGGCGTTCCGCCCCCGCCTCCGCCGCCAAAACCGCATTTTTGGGGATGTTCCCGACAGTATGCTTCACATTCCTCTTGTGACCGGCACCCTCCGGGGCCGCCGGGAAACCCTCCTCCGCCACCGCCAAAATCCTCGCCGGTACAAATTCCTTCATGTTTTACTCCTCCGCCCTTTTCTTGGGCATGACAAGCGCTTATCCAAGTATTATTGTCATTTCCACATACAGGATCGGCAACATCAGAGCATATCGGTTCCTGTCCTTTACATACGCCTTCATAAAGAACCTCCACGCCCTGCTGTTCCGCATGACATCTATTAAAATAGGTTGTTTCCTGTCCGGGCTGGGCGCCCTTGCCATTTATTCCACAGACATAAGAGGCGCTCATGCCTTTACGTACGCACTTTAAAAAACTTGTGCCGGGGTCAACGGGAAGTCCCCCTCCGCCACCGCCCCCCGATAGCCCAAATTCTTCGCATTCTTCCTGATGCTCGCTGCAAAACTTAAAACACTCTTCCGGGTTTGAACACCCACCCGGACCAGAAAATCCTCCAGGGAATCCCCCGTCTTGTGGGCCTCCGCCCGGACCACCCCTGTGGTCGCCAAAGTCACCCCCGAAATCCCCGCCAAAATCTTGAAGCGCCTCGGCAAAACACGCCTGCATTTTTTCTCCCAAATCTTTGGCGAAAACCGGCTCGCCGTTCAACATCTTATTCAAAACTCCCTCCCCAACCGTCCCTTTAAGACACTCGGCTACTTCGGGCGGCATCTTTTCAAACTCCTGCTTAAAGCGATCCATTCCTTCACGCATACGCGTTAAATCTTCTTCTTTCATAATCCCGTGCTCTTTGGCCCATGAAAAACATTCTTCTTGATGCACTTCACTATTGCAAAATGCTTCGCATTGAACTTTTCCCTTACAACCGCCCGGCCCCTTGCCGCCGGTTTTCTTAAAAAGTTCGAGCTCTTCCGGCGAAATCAACCCCGCTTTTTCGGCAAACGCAATGCATTCGTCCATGTTATTTTCCTCTTGGCAGTAGCTCTCGCACTGATCTTTTGATTTACAACCACCCGGCGTCTCTCCCCGTTTTATAAATTCAACAACTTTTTTCGCCTCTGCAAGTTCTTCCGGCGGCATTAATCCCGAAGTTTCAGCGAACGCTATGCATTCATCAATATGGCCGGGGTCCGTACAATACGTTTCGCAGGCCTGTTTGCTTGTGCAACCCCCGGGGAGTTTTGCCCCGCCCTTTACCGCCGCCTGCACTTTTTTTGCCTCGGTAAGTTCTTTCTCGGAAATAAATCCGTTGGTTTCGGCCCAACCCAGACATTCATCCATGCGGCTGATATTACTGCAATACGCCTCGCATGATTTTCGCGAACCGCAACCTCCGGGACCTTTGTTGCCAAGCTCCGCGAATTTATCGGCTTTTTTTAGTTCATCTTTGGAAAGGAGATTATTCTTTTTAGCGAACGCCAGGCACTCATTTATATGCGCCTCATCATCGCAATAACTAAGACACGCTTCTTGGCTCGCGCAATTACCGAGCTCTTTGACCGGATAAGAAATATCAAGCAGCGATTTTTCTTTGGCAGTTGGGGGTGGTGTCGCGGCGGGAGCGGGTGCTGGTGTCGGCGCCGGCGCTGGAGCTACGGCCGGACCAATTATTTTTCCTCTGGCAAGACCTTTCGCATCGGGTTCCGAAATTTCAAAATCAACCTGGTTACCCGCGCAATCAACGACATATGCTTTCATCGGCGGGGTAAAATCTTCAAACGAAAAAACGACATTTTTGCTTGAATACGTTTTCGGACACCGAACCTCTCCGCCATATGATGATTTCCCTACCGGCTGGAGGGAGAAACTTTGAATGCCGTCCGGGTCGCGGATGGTCAACTCGAATAGACCCTGTGTTTGTTTCTGAAGCGTTACTGACGCATTCTGCTTTACCTGCGCATAAACAACACCGAAACCAACAAGTAAACTGCCGAGGACCGTTAACGCCCAAAGTGATTTTTTATAATTCTTCATATGCCGGCATAAACAAAAAACCGCCTGCATCAGCGAAGCGGATTTTGATACTTAAACGGATTAACCCGGTCAACAGGATTCAATGAAGGAATTTTGTCTTCTACCGGGCTTGTCGGAACGCCGACTTTGGGCGCGGCGGATTCTATTTCCTTAAGCGCCTCGGTTGCGCTCGGCTCCGGAACCGCTTTTTTACCGCGCCAATAGTAAAATCCGGCGAAAGCAAGCGCGACTAAAGCAATAACGCCCGCGGCAGCAAAAACCATGTTTAGATTTTTCTTTTCATTCTCCATTTGAAATAGCCTCTTTTCCTTCTGCTATTGTACCCAGCATACCATAAACGCAAAAACGCGTACGGAACAGTTTTCCACATATACCATGATATAATGCTTTTATGATTACTCCGTTTCTTATCATTGGCATCCGGATCCTTATCCCATTCGCGATTCCGCGATGGCCTTTTTGGGGAATGCTTCTTGCCGTTGCTGCAGATGCGTCCGATGTAATGATTTTCGACAAATTCGGCTGGGGTATTCTTGGAGGCCGGGATATTTATCACGAATTTGATAAAGTCCTTGATATTTACTACCTGGCCTTTGCCGCCTACGCCGCCTTGCGATGGCAAGATGTCCTGCTTCGGCGGACCGCATTCGCGCTTTTCGCATGGCGCCTCGCCGGCGTAATTATTTTTGAAATCACGCACGCAAGGCAGATTTTCTTTTTTGCTCCGAATATCTTTGAGAATTTCTATCTCATTGTTTCCGGATTCAATCAGTTTTTTCCTGCCGTTCGCATAAACAATTTGGGGCGGTTTGGATTAATTTTGTTGATTGCCGCGATACCTAAAATAATTCAAGAATATATCATGCACTATTTAGAATTCCCGATATGGGCGTTTCTCAAAAACTATTTCCTTTTTTGGCTGTACTAACCCTTTTCTATTCTCATATTCTTAAGAATATGAGAATAGAAAATTCTCGGCTTAAAAACAAAACTCGCGGCTCCTCGGCCGCGAATCTTTTCTCCTACCTCCCCTGCTCTTTCAACCACTGCAATGCTTCGGCTTCGGTCTG
The DNA here is from genome assembly GCA_016186145.1 of Candidatus Sungiibacteriota bacterium. GTDB lineage: Bacteria > Patescibacteriota > Minisyncoccia > Sungbacterales > SURF-37 > JACPMF01. The sequence goes on from JACPMF010000020.1 coordinate 8,514, forward strand.
AAATCCGCGGAAATTCGTACGGCCGGAAAGCGCCCGAATAATGTCTTGAGCGATTATAATAAACTGACTCCCGCCGAATGTCGCAGACCTCTCGATATACGGCTCGTTTGCTTTCAAGAGTTCCGCAAGAGTAGACAGCGCCTCCGGGTGATAGTTCTCAAGTTTGCTAATATCGGTCACCACCAATACCTTTTCTCCCTTTTCGTGCTCACGCCGCACTACTCGCTTCACCTCTTCGGCCCATACGGAAAGGCCGGTAAGATGTTCGCTCCCAATGTGCCCCTTCAATGCGAGATGGATTATACCGTCTTTTCCGGCCTCGACCGTAAATTCCGGCATTTTTTTGGATTCCATATGGTAACTCCATATTACCGGTCAGGAAGGAATAGCGAAAGTGTGGATAACAGATTCAACTCTTGATAAAGAGCCCCTAAAAATATACTATAGCAAAGTATCCAAAAATTTTATTTTATTCCCCGGTAGCTCAGCGGGCGAAAAGCGTTTGAATAGCTTTTCGCGGGTATCCGGAGCATTCCGGCCGTAGGCCGGAAGCGCAGCGGAAAACACCGCGGGAAGAGTGGCGAGCCGAGCCGCTCTAACGCTGAGCTTACAATTTCATACATTTATATTCCCCGGTAGCGAAGTGGGTGCGAATCCGTTTAAATAGGATTCGCACGGGCATTACGAGCAAGCGCCGAAGGCGCTCGCGCAGTACTATGCCCAGGAAGAGCGAGCTCGCTTGAGCCGCTCTACCGCCGCCACGTTATCAGGAATCATTTATATTCCCCGGTAGCTCAGCGGTAGAGCGGCTCGCTGTGGAAAACCGAGTTTCCCTATTCTGGTATACCCATATGTGTACGCCAGAAAAAAGAACTTATGCCGACCGCGCTGAATATTTAAAACAGGCAGTTACAAAAAGGAGACGAAAGCTGAAAGTAATGCTTGTTGAATACAAAGGCGGTAAATGTAAACTTTGTGGTTATCGAAAAACCCATTGGGCACTTGATTTGCATCATCTTGATGCCTCCCAAAAAGATTTTGGCCTCTCGGTAAGAGGACTAACTCGTTCTTGGGAAAAGCTGAAAGGAGAAGCAGATAAGTGTGTCTTGGTTTGTGCGAACTGCCACAGAGAAATACATGCCGGCATCACGCAGCCTCCTAAAGAAATTTAGGACGAAAAACAGGGTTAATTGCTGGAAGCCCTTTGGGGTAATCAGCAGCCAAGCCCAGACCTTTCATTAGAAAGAGTTGGGAAGGTTCAGAGACTATCTCGCAAGAGAGTAGTCCGGTGTAAATCGGACGAAACGCCCTGCATCCGAAAGGATGATGATATAGTCCACGCCATTACGAAAGTGGTGGGTTAGTGTAACGAGACGGTCGCAGGTTCGATCCCTGCCCGGGGAGCCACAATAATACTTTCCCTGTTTTTGAAAAAATTTTTGCGTGCGACGCAAAGCGTCGCCCATTGTTTTACGGGGATTTCTTCAACTTTTTTATTTCGCAAAGTCAGGTTCGAGCCGAATATTTTTTGGAGGGACGATTTTTTGGAGGGGAGGTCGTCGTTTTTTGCTATTCCGTCAAGTAATGAAGCGTCTTTTATCCATTCCCGCATGGGTTCGAGCCACGGCGTTCCCCCTCTTTGCGACTTGGCTAGAAACTCCTCGACCGACTTCTTTTCGGACATCAGCCCTCGCTTCCTTGCGAGGTAGGTTTCGCGGTCTATGTCCTGCTCGACGTAAAGGTCAGTAAGGCGGTCGAGCTTGCGGCTCAAATCGCTCAACTGCTCCCGCAAGCCGTGGATATAGGTAGCCGTCGTGCGGGACGCCTCTTTTTCGTCCTCGTCAGCCCTTTTTGACAACTCCTCCGCCCAATCTTCCGGCATGGCGTAGCGCGTGAGGATTGAGGAAAGGTCGGCGGCGAGGATTTCTTCTCTCACATAAGGTTGCGAACAGCCGCCTTTCTTCTTGGTACAGCGATAGTAAATATGACCCTTCTGTTTTTCGGCGGTTATGCCCATGCCGCACTCGCCGCAACGCAAGAGTCCGCAAAGAGCCTTTGGCTCTTTCTCGGTCGTTTGCGGGTGTCCGCGTCGGGCAAGGACAACCTGAACCTTGTCGAAAAGGTGCTTGTCTATGAGCGGCGTATGTTTGCCCTCGTATATTTCGCCGCCATAGCGGAAATGTCATAGTAAAAAGGATTGACGAGAATGAATCTCGCTCGGTCTTTGTGTAGCGGGTTGCCGTAAAAACTCCGCACGCCGTTCTCGTATAGAAAACGGGAGATGTCCTCAAGGCGGGAGTTTCCCTGCGCGTAAAGTTCAAAGGCGGCTTTGATGGCTTTGAACTTTTTCCGGTCAACGACGATGGTCTTGTTCCTCGTGTCGTTGAGGTAGCCGACGGGGGCAACGCCGGGAAACTCTCCGCGTCGTGCTTTGTGGCGTAATCCCCGGCTCGTGTTGGAGCTTAAATCGCGTATGAACTGGTTAGCCATGCCGAACTCGACGGACATCATCAAGACGTTATCGGCAGGAAGAAAGTTTCTATCATGCGTCCGTATGCTCTGAATGACGCTTTGCTGTAAAAGCCAACTGATTTGTCCGCCGTCTACCGGATTGCGAGCCAAGCGGTCAATCTTCCAACAAACAATGCCCTGCGCCTCGCCCGTCTGTATGCGTCGGAGCATATCGTTGAAGACGGGGCGACCGGGCATTTTGGCGGATCGCTTCTCCACGAATTCCGCCGCGATTTCCAAACCCTCGCTCTTGGCGAGCGTTCGCAGTTCGGCGAGTTGGGCTTCAATGGAGAGGACTTGCTTGTCCTCGACATCGGTGCTTTTTCGGGCGTAGAGAAAATAGGTAGTCATAATCATATTGTATTATACCACAAGAGGTGGTGTAAAATACAATAAGGAGTATAATGTGGATATGAAAAGTGAATCTCAAAAACTCGGCAAGAATTTGAAGCGTATCAGAAAGGAGAAAGGCATATCGCAAGGCGATATTGTTCGTTCCCTCGGAATGGACAGGGCTTTTATAAGTAATATAGAAAACGGCAAGACGAATCCGACTTTAGCCACAATCGCCAAGCTCGCAAAAGCACTCGGCGTTTCAATAGAAGAACTAATCAAATAAATTTATGTATTTAAGCGACAACGAAAAAAGGGATATTCAGAAATATATAGAGGCGGGCAAGCCATTACCCGACAAATATCGCTTTTTGTTGTTTGAAGAGAAACAAGAAGTGGAGCTTGTATGGAATGGGAAGACAAACGAGGTAACGAACACAGTATTGCCGTTTCAAGTTATCGAGCAAGTAGATGAGCCGCGTTCCGAAAAAACGAGAGAGGTGCAAGGATTGCTTTTCGGGGAAGGCGGACGACAGATTAAAGGTTGGACGAATAAACTCATTTGGGGAGACAACAAACTCATTCTTTCTTCGTTAAAGAATGGTCCTTTGCGACAGGAGATTGAAGAACAAGGAGGAATCAAACTTGTCTATATTGATCCTCCGTTTGACGTTGGTGCTGATTTTTCAATGAATATTGAAATCGGCGACGAAGAATTCACCAAAAAACCAAATGTGCTTGAAGACCTTGCGTATCGCGATACTTGGGGTAGGGGTGCTGATAGTTGGATAGCGATGATGTATGAGCGACTATCTCTTATGAACGATCTCCTCGCGAAAAATGGGAGTATCTATATTCATTGCGACTGGAGAGTCAACTATTATTTGAGGTCAATTTTAGATGAAATCTTTGGAAAAGATCGTTTTAGGAATGAGATTGTGTGGCATTATGATGACAAATTTGCTACTGGCGGCGATGTCCTTGATAGAAACCACGACACTATAATTGCTTATACAAAATCGGAAGATATTATTGCGAACAAATTGATGATTGATAAACCCCAACCGACTAAACGGGCGTTGAGGAAGAAAGTTGCTGGTAAAACGATAAACATTTTGGACGAACAAGGTAACAAAATTTACGCTACATATTCTGATAAAAAAGCTGATGACGTTTGGAGAATCGGAAGGACTATTTCAAGTCCTGACTATCCAACACAGAAACCCGAAGAGCTCATTAGACGAATATTGTTTATCGCCTCAAACGAAGGTGATCTTGTAGCAGATTTTTTCTGTGGGTCGGGTCAAATGGGGTATGTTGCCGAAAAGATGAATCGCAAATGGATTATGTCTGACTTGGGCAAATTCGCTGTTCATACAACTCGTAAAAGAATTATTGGAGTTCAACGACAACTGAAAAAAGAAAATAAAGATTATCGTGCGTTTGAGATTCTCAATCTTGGAAAATATGAGCGACAACATTATGTCGGTATAAATCCGAATTTAAGAGAGGAAGAAAAACAGAAGCAAATCGCCCAAAAAGAAAAAGATTTTATTTCTCTAATACTCTCCGCATACAAGGCGGAAGCAACAGAAGGATTCAAAACTTTTCACGGCAAGAAAGGTTCTCGCCTCGTTTCCATAGGACCTATCAATTTGCCCGCCTCACGACTATTCGTTGAAGCCGTTATCAGCGAATGTATAGAAAAACACATCACAAAAGTTGATATTCTCGCCTTTGAATTTGAGATGGGTTTATTCCCGCACATTCAGGAGGAAGCGAAGGGCAAAGGAGTTGATCTCGCTCTCAAATATATTCCCCGCGAAGTATTTGATAAAAGGGCGATAGAGAAGAATCAAGTCGTTTTTCACGATGTTTCGTATATTGAGGTTAAGCCGATTGTGAAAAAGAAAATTGTCGCCGTTGAGCTTACTGACTTTTCAGTTTTCTACAATCAGGACTCAATAAAAGAGGTTGAAGAAAATCTGAAAGCGGGCGGGAAAAAACTCGTGGTTGAGAACGGGCAAATTATTAAAATCGCAAAGGATAAGGACGGCGTTACGAGCCGCGAAGTTCTTACGAAAAAATGGACTGACTGGATAGACTATTGGGCGGTTGATTTCAATTTTGAAAGCAAGAAGGAAGTTATCCGCGTGAAGAACGAGCAAACGGGAGA
>JACPMF010000022.1 GCA_016186145.1 Candidatus Sungiibacteriota bacterium
ACAAAGTTATCAAAACTACTCGATGTCTATTTAGCAGACGCTTTATCCACAGAGGAATACGCCGCCAAAAAACAGAGTTTGTTGTCTCAAAAAATGTCGTTGAATGAGAAAATCACCGACTTCGAGACAAAAGGGTTGTCTTGGCTCGACAAAGAAACTTTTTGAAGGAAACTTTTCACTTGTTCCGAGAGTAATTCTTCGCGGACATATTTTTGCGAACACATTTCGCGTTTCTTGGTGCAACGATAATAGTTATGTCCTTTTTGCACTTCGGCAGTAATGGCACACTTACATTCTCCGCAAGTTAGTAGTCCACGAAATGGAAAATAATTTTCCGCTTTTCTAGTCATAATATGTCCGCGGTCTTTCATCACTTCTTGACATGTATCAAAAAGTTTCTTTGAAATTAACGGCTCGTGCGAACCTTGATACATCTCGCCTTTGAATTCAAAAATTCCATAGTAGAAAGTGCTTTTCAATATTCGCTGGACACAGGAAACTGCAAGAACATTGCCTTTGTAGCTCCGCAGTCCAAGGTCTTTCGAAATTTTGGCGATTTGCTTGAGCGTATATTTTCCAGTTGAATAAAGCTCGAAACCCTTACGGACTAGCGGAGCTTTTTCTGCATCAATATCAATATCTCTCGTTTTGTGATTGTTCACATATCCCAATGGGGCAAAGCTCGGCCAAATTCCTTTTCTCAATTTTGCTCTATGACCACGCTTGATGTTCTCCGAAAGATTATCCACGTAATACTTACTTTGTCCAAAGGCAATGTTCAGCATGAATTTTCCTTGGGGTGTATTTTCAAACCAGTGAGTCGGAAATTTTAAGTCCTTGATTTTTCCTGTGTCCAGTAGGTAGATAATTTGTCCTCCGTCTATGGAGTTTCGGGCGAGACGATCGGGATTCCAACTCAAAATCCCGTCTGCTTTCCCTTGTTCAAGGAATGACAACATTTCAGCGAATTCCACTCGCCCAGGTTCTTTGGCAGTTTGGGCTTCGCAAAGCGAAGCAACAATTTCAAGTTTTTCTTTGGCGGCAAATTCTCGCAATTCAGAAATTTGGGATTCAATGCTTAAGACCTGCCGTTCCTCTGACTCAGTACTTTTTCTCGCGTAAATTATGTATCTCATAGTTTTTAGTTAAAAATTTCTTTTGCCCTTTCTTGATAAATCCTTTTCGTTTTCGCCCCAAAAACCTTTTGAAATCCTAGCCGAGCGGCGGCAAAGCCGCCGCGAGGCTTCCTTTGTCCACTTGCGAAATCTTGATTGGCGGTGTATTCTTCAAATTGCTCGAACTGAATTTCCTCGCCGCGCTTCACGCGGCTCGGATTGGGCGGGCGGGCAAAAATTGCGGCGAAGCCGCGAACATTCCAAACTGCCAAAGAACCTGAAAATAAATCGGCTCGAGCCATATTTTGGAAGGGCAAAAGAAATTTTTTCATTCTGATTTTTGAAAACAGAAACTTGAAAGGGTTTCTGTTTTCGTTTGATTTTTAAGGAATTTTTTGATAACATTATAATATGTTCATTGTCATAAAAAAGGAGGTCTCATGAAGCCGAACTATTACACAATCGAGCAAATGCTCGAAATGATTGATGAACCGAACCGGACGGCATGCTCTCGAATCCTCGAAGACAATCGGAAGCTGTTCCAGACGGTACAGGGCTCTACCAACAATCATCAGAATTGGCCGGGTGGCTACTTCGATCATGTTCAGGAAATCATGAACATTGCAGTCGTTCTTTACGAGCGGTTAAGCTCTATTCGTCTTCTGCCGTTCTCCCTTTCGGATTTGCTTCTCGTGGTTTATTTGCACGATGTCGAGAAGCCATGGAAATACGAGCTTCGCGATGATGGTCAGCTTCATCACAAAGCCGCCATGCAAAACAAGGAAGACCATCAACGTTTCCGAATGGCAAAGCTCACAGAGTACGGTGTCGTGTTCACTCCCAAACAGGAGAATGGCATGAAGTATGCCGAGGGCGAACTGAACGACTACTCGAATCGTCGCCGTGTTATGGGTCCGCTCGCTTGTGTTGCCCATATGTGCGATGTGGCTAGTGCCCGTCTCTGGTTCGACCATCCTATGCAGGAGAACGATCCCTGGCCCGGTGCCAGACGAATCCGCGACTAACATCGCACCATTGGCGAGGAGCAATCCTCGCCAAATTTTTTTGCGAGAATTTGCCGTCAAAGCCAGTGAATTTTTCAATCATTTAAAATTGAAAAATTTACTGAATTGAGCTACACTTAACTCAATTAAAAACTTGAAATTGTTAATGCTCTCGGCTTCAGAATTCATTTTGCCAGCCCGATTCATCCGAGCCGCGCCTTGCGCGGCGAGGAGCGAATTCCGTTCGAGCTATTTCAAGAATACACCGCCAGATTGGCAACTTTGAACTTTTTAAAGCCAGTCATATAACCATATGAAAACAGCTATTAAATGGATCTTAGGAACAGTGCTTGTAGTTTGGATGTTTTCTGCTGCTCCGGGATTCTTGGCAGGCATTTTTTGGGCAGATAGTAATGCTCCATGGGAGAAAGTCGATGCCTTCTATTATCCTGACGCCAATAATCTTAGCGAGTGGGAGAGCCAAATGGATGTTGGTTCAGTTCAGGCTTGTCGTGACTGGGTAGAAGATTCAGCGGCTTCAAGGGGCGATCCAAATCTGGAACGCGGCGATTACGAATGTGGGGTTGGGTGTGAGAGTAAAGACGGATTCAATATTTGTCGTTTAACTGTTGAATAAATATGAACAAAGAAAACATCAAAAACACAATATGGAATCGGAAGTTTTCTATTCTCATAATCATTGTTCTGTTAATAATGGTCGTGGTTTTATTTGGTCAAAAACAGGATTACAAATTTACACTGCTCTATAAATACCAAGCCATACCTGACATTGAATTGATAAATACTTTGACTCAAACGCAAAGCGGTTTGTCCGGGGAGGTTAGAGGTTTTGTTAAATTTGACAATATAGCAGACCAGCCGGAGAATTTAAGACAGTACTACATTATCAAACCGCTCAATAAATTTGACGAAAATTCACGTCAGTATTTTTCACTGGAAGAAATTATCAAAATGCAATATCTCGCTCCGAGAAGTTTAGGATTTTCGGAAATAGTTGAAGTGAGTGAAACCGGCAACACGATAACCCTTGAAGACGAGAGTGGAAATAAGTTTTTCATTGATAAATCGACAAAAAAAGTTTCAACGAAAGACGCTACTGGAGACAGTACCACACTAATTACGAGTGATAATGACTATGGAGATTTTACAAAAGGATGGTTAAAGAAATAGTTTTTATGGACAAGAAAAATGTCATTATTGTTGTATTGATTATCGCGCTCGGTGTGGTGATTTATTTTACTTCACAAAATACGCCTAAACAGGAAAGCTCCACCATTGGTGCAATTCCGCCTAGCCAAGAGTTAGGGGCAGCTTATGACGAATCTTCCCGACATTCTGCAATGGCAGACATTGCGGAGCTTTCCTGTTTTCCGACAAATCGGTTTGATTGTGGAGGGGGCAGTTGTACAGCTTCCGCTCCAGCAACTTACTATTTCGTAGATTATGGGACAGAGAGCGGAACATATTTTAGGTGCGATGCAAAAGGGTGTGATTCTTACCCAGTTGATGTGAATCTGTCCGGGGAGTTTATGCAATTTATTCCGTCACAAGGTCAAGCAATGATGTTCAAAGTTGGTACTGGAGATATTTTGGACAATAAAGGGGAATTTATTGATATTGCAACCCTCGGAACAGGAGCGATAGTATCTTCTGGTAAGTGTGAATTTAAGAAATAACCATGGAAGGTAGCGAGAAAATCTATGATTTAGGAAGAAAAATTCGCGACTTCATAAACGGGACACGAGTAAAAGCCGAGCTGCTGAAAAATAAACCTCTCTTTTATCAACTTTGTAGTTGTATGGATATGGTAGAAGACACAGAGGTAGCGATAGATGCATTTGCCGAAAAAGAAAAACCTGAAAAGGGAGAAGTGTACCTTGAGATCTTTGGTTTACTGCAAGCACTATTTTTACAACAAGACGCAGCTCTCCATCTTGCTGAGGCACTTGAGTTTGAAGTTGGTATTGACGAGTACCCGCGCCTAAAAGAGATAAGGGAGATCAGGAACGATGCTGTTGGACATCCAACAAAGCGTGGAAATCCAGTGCGGTCATGGAATTTTATTGTCCAACACCGTTTGAGTTATTCAAGTTTTGAAATCCTTGCGTGGCATAGTCCTGAAGGGCACACTCGAACTGTTGTAAAAACTAGAGAGATTATCAATGGTCAGCAAAAGTACATTGCTGAAATTTTAGAGAAAACATTTACTGAAGTAAAACATCGGGATGCAGAATACAAATCAAATTTCAAGATGAAAAAGATTACAGATACACTTCCCGATACTATGGGATATTGGTGCGAAAAAATGTATAGCGCTGTAAGTCATATAGATGAACTAAACCTCGGTGAGTTTGGGGCGACATCTGCCCAGAATGCTCTTAAAAGATTCGAGGAAGAGTTAGCAAGCCGTGGAATTACTATTGATACATACCCAGGAATAGGCCTGACCTTTAGTGAGCTTAAATATCCCCTAGAGAAACTCCAAGATCATTTTTCATCGGCGGTGCGTCTTGAAGAGGAGGCGGCTTATATTTTCGTTGATTTTGTAAGAATAAAGTTGAAGGAGCTAAAGAAAATGGCCGACGAATTAGACAGTGAGTTCAATGGCGAATAATTCTAATTTTCTATCGGATACTCCACTGCATTTTGACCTTTGTTTGATTTAGGCTTAGGCACCTCAAACCATTCCGGGTGAATTTTGTAGATAGCTCGTAGTTTCTGTATACTTTTGCCGAGATAGCTGAACGTGAGGCCGTATTTCGGTTCAAGGTTCCGGCAATCATCTCCGATAGATTGAGCGCCCGTTCGAGAGACTGGGCGCTATAAAAAAAATCAACAATGTCTTTCCCTAAACCAGAATACTCACGAAGCAAAGTTAATTGGGCTGGAGAAATTATTTCTAGTGCTAAACCAGAGCATGATGATTTATTATTAGCACTTAAAATTTTGAATAATTGGCGCGCAGCTCATAACTATCCCGTAAACACTTTTAATGTGACCCTACGCGAGAGAGTAAAGAAAATTGATCCTAAAGCAATAGTTGCACAGCGGCTTAAACGAGCCCCTGCAATTATTGAAAAGCTGCAACGATTCTCGAAAATGCGCCTTTCTAGGATGCAAGATATAGGCGGTCTTCGCGCCATTACCGCATCATCCGAAAACGTAGAAAAGTTGGTCGGACTATATAACACGGCAGGATTTTTAGAACACGATCTGGTTCGTTTGGACGATTACGTTAAAAGTCCAAAAGACGATGGCTACAGAAGTGTCCATTTGGTTTATAAATATAAAAGTAAGAAGGTGCTAGAATATGACGGGCTCCAAATTGAATTACAGATAAGATCCAAACTGCAACATGCTTGGGCAACTGCCGTTGAAACAATGAGCACTGTGCTTGGTAAAAATATCAAAGCTCGCCGTGGCGATAAAGAATGGAATAGTTTTTTTGCAGTAAGTTCATCGGCATTTGCTTATTTAGAGCGTAGACCCCTAGTGCCCGGTTACGACACTCTATCGCGTGAGCAAACTTTTATTGAAGTACGAAAAGCGAGTGAAGAAATAAAAGCACTGGAAAGAATGAGAGATTATAGTAAGGCGATAGAATGGATTGATAGACAGGAAAAAAAGTGGAGCTATCATCTTATAGTATTAAGATCTACGGAGCGAAAGATTGCCGTCACCTCCTATGCTAGGGACGACTTTAAACAAGCAACTAGCGACTATGCGGATGCAGAAGTGCGGGCTGGTCAGGGAGAGCCCATAGAACCCGTCCTTGTATCGGTCGGCCCGTTAAAAACACTTAAAAAAGCTTATCCAAATTTTTTCCTCGACATCAATGATTTCATGAGAATCATCGAACAAATAATAGCTCAATCAAAAAGGTAATATATTCTTTGACCGACCTTCATAAAACCGTGCTCTGGAAAAGACCTCAAGAAAATTTTACAATGCTTGAATATGGGCATTAGAACTTTTATTGATAACTGGAAAAAGAAACGGGCCGAACGGGCTATTGAGCGAAAACGATTAAATGATCTTTTTGAAAAATTTTTAATTGAGACTCGGCCGCTAACACCAAAAGCTTCGAAATATCCTGAAGCAGCGCTTCTTCGTCATGCTTGGAAACGGGCTGCCATCCTTGCCTATCTGTTTAAGGATATTCCAAACTCAGAAAAAGATTATCTGTATAAAAATTTTGCAGAAATTGCAGCTAAAAAATATTATCGTATCGCCCCAGAAGGTGCTTACGGGAAAATCCCACTCAAAATTGCACGGGATGTCGCCTCGAAACTTCTTGAAAAAGAAAAGGAATTACTTTTTCCTCAGAAAATAGTGCCAGCTCGTTCCCGAGAACTTGCTTGTATTTATCTTGGGATTGATGATCACGGTAGGTATTACGTTGGTCAGACATTGGATGCCCCCGAATTTCGTTGGGTGCAGCACAGAGCAAACAATACAGGACCATTTAAAAAAGGTGCTACATATGTCGAATGGAAAGTTTTAGAACGTAATGTAGATCAATCAGACTTAAACAGAAAAGAATCCTACTACATTGGCCTCTACAATTCAGTAACGAATGGTTACAATGATACTCGTGGTAACGACTTGGTAGCTTATGAAAAAGGTCTGAGCGAGAATCGTACAAAAGCGACGAAAATGTAGTTTTGATCCCGACCGACCCCCATCAAACCGCGCTCCGGAAAAGAGCGCGAAGAAGCCTTATGATACCTCATATCAGTAAGTTCTAGACCGACTCACACCGCCAACGATTTTCGCTATTGAGAACCGACTCACCGATGACGTTAGTGAGACCGTGACGCTCGATGAAAGAGATTCGTTGCCAAAGAAAAGTTTGTTAAAATATAAATACGGGGAAGTATAAATTCGTTAATCTTACGGTATTCATAATATTTTTTGGAATGGCCCTTTTTGAGGCGTTTCAAAAACAGCGCTGGATAGAAGTGGTATTCTTTTTGGCTTTGGGCGCATTGTCGCTTTGGGCTGGTTCTAAAAGAAAAACCTAAATCGCTATCTATGGTCATCTATAAACATACGCAAATAGGATATCAGATGTTAGTTATCACGCTGGCCGTGTTGGTTTTTTTCGCCTGGCTTCAGATTACGGCCCGGGCCGAGCCTCCTTCGGTTGACTCCGGCACGAATTTTGCCGTTACCGCCATAATGGCATTAATTCTGTTTTTTCTTGCATCATTTGTAACGCTGACAACGTCCGTTGATGAACACTTTCTTCGAATCAAATTCGGTTATGGCATTTTCAGAAAGAAATTTTCCCTTACCGAAATTATCTCGGTTAAAGCCGTGAAAAACCAGTGGTATTACGGTTGGGGCATTAGGGTGTGGTTTTGGCCGTATATGTGGATTTACAATGTTTCCGGGTTCGATGCCGTGGAAATTTCTCTAAAAAATCGAAAGGTGTATCGCATCGGAACAGATGTTCCTGAAGAGCTCGAAAGAGAGCTAAAAACGAAGATCGGGAATGTCTCGGCGTAAATTCTTTCGAGTCCCATCGCGGCGCGAAATAAAAAATCAGGATTTTTAGACACTTTTTACCGATGGCAATGGACGACCGAACCAGTTTGAATCGCAGTGCCCCCCGATGGATTGAGCGCCCGTTCGCGCGCCCGCCGAAACATTAGTGAAGGCGGGAGAAACCGGGCGCTCTAAAGCGAATAAGTAACAAAAGGGCATTAAAATTTATGCAAATGAAATGCCGACCATGGAGGTCGGCTTTTAGATTTACTTTCTGAGGCTAGAAACCATTGAATCTGTTTCAGAAACCAATTTTTGAAGAATTTTCGGATCGGTTCGCGAATGTCCCGCAACGACAATGTGAAGTTTTGAAGTTGGTAGTGCTCTATGTAAACGAATCGCGCTTTCTACCGGACATACGTCATCGTAACGTCCATGGATGATCGAAATCGGAACGCGTGGTATACGATGAACATTTTTCAAAATGTACCCATCTTTCAGGAAGCATAGATTCCGAATATAGTGAGTCTCCATCATGGCAAGCGAGACAAACGGTTCTGCCAAAATCTCCTTTTTTAGATCTTTTTCGTTCGGCGGAATAAGTTGCAAGCGCGCAGATTCGTAATACGACCACTCATAGGCGTATTTGCGCCGCATTCTCGGATCACCAGATGTCATCATGGCAAAGTAATAATCGGCCGGATTATGCCGCGCATCCGCGGGTACATTACTGAGGAAGCGCTCGCATATCTCTGGGAAACGCGAGTGTTCCGTTTGGCCGTTCAGGTAATCAAGGCACTCTTTTCTTTCAGAAAGGAAAATTCCCCGCAAAACCATACCGGAAACTCTCTCCGGATACGAAATTGCGTAAACAAGCGCCAGCGTCGAACCCCATGAACCTCCGAAAAGGACCACTTTCTTTTTTCCGAGTGCGGCGAGGAGTTTATTAATGTCCTCTACAAGGTGAGGCGTTGTGTTGGCGTAGGTGCTTGCGTACGGTTTACTTCTACCGCTTCCGCGTTGGTCAAAAATGATAATACAGCACTTCTTCGGATCGAAGAATCTCCGGGTATTCTCGTCACAACCAGCACCGGGTCCTCCGTGAAGGTAGAGTATGGGAACACCGTTCGGATTGCCACATTCCTCATAGTAGATTTCGTGTCCATCACCGACCGACAGAAAACCTGAGTGGTGTGGTTCAATTGGAGGAAAGAATTTCTCAGCAACTCGTCGTTTCATCACGCGCCCCTTTTGAGTATTGAGTTGTTAAATTATCTATAGTATATGTACCACATCGAAAACTTATTGCAAATTTTTACTGACCGACTCCTATCAAGTCGCGCTCTGGAAAAGAGCGCGAAAAAACCTTACACTGCTTGCATAAGCAAGGCTCTAGACCGATTTATACCGCCCGACAATTTTTTATCGGAGGCAACCCATGATCCTAAAAATGTTACACTGTATATATTATGAAAAACTCGAGAGAGCTGCCTCCTGATGAAAAGCAACAAGATACCGTTGAACAGGATAGACAAAGAGGGTTAGAACAAATCCGCAATTTAGGTTCGCATAAACCAATGGGGTACTTACCCATTGATTCACTGTCGTTATATTTTCATTCGAGTGTGGAGCAGGAAATAGAAAGAGCTCGTCAAAAAGGATTTAGATATCTAATACTTTCCTCAAAGGAATGCGATATTGGATACGAGGGTGCCCTGTTCATTTATGATGCATCGTCCCTAGAACAACTTCTTGAGAAAAATAAAGAAATTTTAGTGAAGAGCCGTTGGCCTACTGACCCTGAAGCATTCGTACGAAAAGTTGCCTCAGAATTTGCTGGCGAAGGAACAAAATTGCGAAAAGTTATTGATCAGGCGTTTGGCGGATAGAGCAAAATCAAATGTGAATAAAAAGCTGACCCACGTGCTTCAAATTGCGACCTGCTCAGATGTTCAAAAAAACCCCTTATACTGCTTGTATATCACGGGTACTTAACCCGACTGTCCCGCCAGTTGAGAAAATGCAAATTTGAAGAGGTTGCCTCGCGGCGCGAGGCGCGCCGCTCGGCTAGAGTCTGAAAGGGTTTTTTGGCGAAAACGAAATGCGTTTATATCAATAAAGGCAAAAGAAATTTTTTCATACTGATTTTTTGAAAATAGAAACTTGGAAGGGTTTCTGTTTTCGTTTGGCAATTCACTAGAAGTAATGTTAGATTATTAGCCGAGTAGTACATTTCAAAACCAAAATAATAGGAGGGCATCTGCAATGCGAACCGAAGCGTCTCGCCTCAGGCAAGTCGTGCGGTTCTGCGTTGCAGGAGCCGCTGGCGTTATTGCCTATTACGCCGCGTTGTACGGCCTCACGGAGTACTTCGGCGTCTGGTATGTCATTTCTACGGTGATTGGTTTTGTCCTTAACACCGGACTAAACTTCGCGCTTCAGAAATTCTGGACATTCCAGAACAAGGAAACTCGCATGGTTGGCCGTCAGCTCGCGCTGTATGTCGCCATGACAATTTCTTTCCTCATCGGCAACACCGTCTTTCTGTACCTCATGGTGGAGTATCTGTACATGTGGTACATCGGAGCACAGGTGATTCTTACGGCGGTCATCTCCGTCTTGAGTTTCATCATCTCCGGCAAAATCTTCACGAACGAAAGGAGCGATACATGAATGGAACCGTCGTAGCACTCTGCATTGGACCTGTGGCCGGCGGTTCGATGCAACTCATGGAGGAAGTCGAAGCAATCGCCGGACAAGGTCTCAAAGGCGACCGTTACGCAACCGGCGAAGGTAGCTTCAACAAGGGCAAGCAAGGCAACCGCCAAGTCACCCTGATGAATGCCATCTTCTTCGATGGAAGTGGCTTCGAGTTTAGGGACAGTCGCCGCAACATCTTTGTCCAGGGCGTCGAACTCATGTGGCTCATCGGCCGAGAGTTTCAGATCGGGACCGCACGCTTTCGCGGATTAAAATACTGCGATCCGTGCACCCGACCGAGCAAGCTTTCCGGCAAGCAGAAAAGCTTCAAGGAGACGTTCTTCGATCGAGGAGGTCTCATCGCCGAAGTGATTGAGGGTGGCATCATCAAGACCGGCGACCCGGTCATTCCACCGCCCAATAGCTACTGAACGTTCTCCTAGTCCAACACCAAGGCACAACCGGGCGCTTCTCTTTGCGGAGTCGCGCCCTTTTCTATTTCTGATTTGAAAGAACTATTTTGTGCGTGCTACGCATGCTCGAATTTGTATTCCGCCAAACCCCAGTAGCAGAAACTTCGTTTCGCTACGGGGCATAGGAAAAACTTGCCGTGTCCGCCATAGCCCGAAGGGTGACGGCGGAAAATCGTCAGTGTGCGTGGTGAGGGCAGAATTCCGTTCGAGCTATTTTTAAAATACACCTATCTGCTCAAAAAGGACGAACGCCTGAGACAAAGTTTCAGGGTTTTGCTAAACTATGATTATGAAAAGATTTATTCTTGCAATCGTTATCGCAACTGCTGCCGGTTTATTTGTCCAAAGCGCCGGCGCTCAAATGATGGGCGCCCGCCTGTCGGACGGGCAGGGGTTTTCCACTACTTCGGTTGACTGGAATGAGGTTGTTGAGCACACCGCTCGCGAAGAACAGGAAGGCAAAGAACTTTGGAACAAACTGTCCGCCAAAGAAGTTGATTGCGCGGACTTGAACGACGAGCAGTTTGGCGTTCTTGGAGAATACTTCATGGGGGTTATGATGGGTGGTTCGCACGCGGCGATGAACGCCATGATGATTCAAACGCATGGCGAGGAAGGTGAAGAACAAATCCATGCCGTCATGGGTAAACGGCTTTCCGGATGCGATACATCCGCAACTGTTCCCGGGGTCAGCGGCGGCTGGACGCCGATGATGAATATGATGTTCCCCCTTCACCAAGGATTCGGGGAACAAGGGGGAGGTTGGTCGCTTCTCTTTGGTAATAATTCGACAAATAGTATGATGAATTTTGGATTCGGGTCCTTTGGTTTTTTGGGCTGGATATTTATGCTTCTCTGGTGGGTTTTGATAATCGCCGGTATTGTTGCGCTTGTTAAATGGCTCACCAACCAGTTTCATGGAACGCGCGGCCAAGAAAGGTCTGCGCTCGAGATTTTAAAAGAGCGGTATGCAAAAGGCGAGATCGACAAAAAGGAATTTGAAGAAAAGTCCCGAGAAATAAAAAATCTTTGATTTTTACATTTCTCGCGGATCCTCGATTTCATGACTAAATTGAAATTTAGATGAAATCGGGAAAAAGGGAGTTGATATAATTCGAATTGCAGGATCGTTTCAAAGAAATTTTTATGCTGGAACATATTTTGAGCACCCGGCAGTTTTTGGACAGAAACGCGCTTGCGGGCATTTTCAAAAGAGCCGAAAAATTAGAGAGTGCTGACAAGCGAGGAAGAATTCCAAAGTTGCTGAAAGACAAAATTCTTTCCTGTGTTTTTTATGAACCGAGCACTCGCACTCGGTTTTCTTTTGAGTCGGCTCTGCTGAAGCTCGGCGGCCAGGTGATTTCCACGGAGAGCGCGGGGCATTTTTCTTCAGCCATCAAGGGAGAAACGCTCGAAGACAGCATCCGGATCATTTCCGGCTATTCCGATATTATTGTTTTGCGGCACTACGAGGCCGGAGCCGCCGAACGGGCCGCAAAAGTTTCTTCTGTTCCGGTGATCAACGCCGGGGACGGAAGCGGCGAACATCCAACCCAAGCACTTCTCGATTTATACACCATTAAAAAGGAAATCGGCCGCGTTGATAATTTCAAAATTGCCATGGCCGGCGATCTTCTCTGCGGCCGGACAGTTCATTCGCTCATTTATCTTCTTTCGGCCAGCCGCAATGTTGAAATACGCCTTGTTTCTCCGCGAGAGTTGAGATTGCCGGAAAAATATAAATCTTTTTTAAAATCCAGGGAAATGAAATTTTTTGAATCGGATAGATTGGAAGAGGTGCTTCCTAAAATCGACGTTCTCTACATGACGCGAATCCAGAAAGAACGCTTTTCTTCGGCGCGGCTTTATGAGCGGGTGAAAAATTCTTTTGTTTTGGATGGAAAGATGCTTGCAAAGTTAAACAAGCATGCCGTTATTATGCATCCGCTGCCGCGGGTAAATGAAATCAGCCGGGTGGTAGACAGCGACAAGCGCGCGGCATACTTTCGGCAGGCAAAAAACGGTTTGTATATCCGCATGGCGCTTTTGAGTTTTTTGGCCGATGGTTTGTTATCAAGGCGTAAAATCTGATAAATCCTGCTCCATTTGTGCGGGTGTTAAATCTCATGGGAATAGTTTAGGTCTTACTTCGGTATTTCCGCGGCAAGATCGTTTGGTTTTGAAAGTGTAACGGGATAAACTGACTTTATGAAGCCGGTTTCAAATTCAAACGCCATGTTTGCCGCGCCCCACGCCGATCGGTGGCATTATTTGGATTATCGGGATGGCAAGCACGATAGAGAATATCTTGAATGGAAGTATTTTAACTTTATACAGAAAGATACTGCTGGGTATCTCATTTATTACGTCTTTGATCCTGAACACAAATTTTCTTTCAGCGGCGGGCGTGTAACGGCGCGTATTATGCACGGAGGAAGATTTTATGGCGGTATTGAAAAAGTTCCGATCGGTAAAATAGAATTCGATACTCATGGGGCGGGTGTGCAGATGGGAAATGCTTCTATCAGCGAGAAAACCCCCTATCGTTACCTTGTTGAGGGTAACGCTGCCGGTGTTTCGTGGGAGCTTGAGTATGTCCAGCATGTCCCGACCATCGAATCCTTTCAAAAGGAAAGTATCGGTATTTTTTCGTGGGAGAAGTTTAACTGGCTTGTGAAAATGCCCCGGGCCGGAATTACCGGAACTATCAACATAGGTGGTGTTGTTATTCCGGTTGCCGCGACGGGATACTCCGACACCAATTGGGGGGAAGAACTGCCGTTGTTTTCCCGGTACGAGTGGGGGCAGTTCAACGACGAGAAAATTTCTTTGGTATTCGGAGCAGTCTACAAATGGGGAGTGCTATGGCGGGCGTATGTTTATGCGATCTTTGGCGGTAAGATTATTGTTTTCAATTCCGACACATTTAGGTTTCTCGACAGGGTTTCAGGGACCGATAAAAAGATAGGATTGAAAGTGCCGCAAAAAACCGAATGCGAAGCAGTATCGGGGCCGTATAAATTGCGCTGGTTGTTTGCGCCTGTGCAGAACGATTTGTTAACTCTTCGTATCGCGTCTTTTCTTCCCAAGCCGAGCGTGGTTGAGCAGATTTCTTTGTACGAAGGCGTTTTGGAGCGCGACGGCGCGGTGTTGTATCGTTTTAACGGGTCCGGTTTTTCGGAGTATTCATCGCGGACATGGTTTACGAGGCCGGCGGTTGAATTTTAGGTATCCTGTATAAGGCATGAATAAATTGAAAAAAGATTGTTAAAATGTTACACAGTACCTAAAAGCTCATTAAAAAAGACCGGAGAAAAAGCCATGGATGCTGTGGAGAGGGTTGGGGGGCGATGCAAGATTGAGGAGCAAGCTGGTTGGCCGATAGCAACGCTTCGTCGTTGTTTGCTTGATGAAGGGCATAAAGGCCACTGCTGTTTTCCGGAGTCCGGGGAGAAAAAGCGTTTCGCGCAATCGGCCATTCCTTCGGTAGTGAGGATATCCGGGAAGTCCATTAGACGAAAGGGGGCGTAAGGTGGGAAAGCTTGCGATCAAAGCCATAGCAGGGGTCGTAATTATCTATAAGTATTCCGATCCGTCGTGGATTTTTATGGAGCGGAAGCCCGATAATTACCCGCATAGAGTTTTTCGCCGAAAGCTCTGTCCTTTTGGCGGAAGGTGGGGCGGCAACGAGGCAAAAAATGACGAGAATCCAAAATCAACGCTTATCCGGGAGCTGGAGGAGGAGTTTGAAATTAACAGATTGGCTCTGCCGCACCCCGGCGATATTTTGCGTTTTGCAGAGGTAAAAAGAGCAATTCTAAATAAGCTTACGCCATTCGGGGATTTTCTTCTTGTAATTCCTCCGTCGGTTTTTAAAACCGCTGATCCGGATTCAAAGCGCGAGATCTGGGTTTCGATTGCAAGTTATTGGACCGTCGGTCTTTCGGATGAAGAATGGGAAACGCTTACGAAGTTGCAGAGAATGTATGGAAACCTTTGTAACGAAGGAACTTCAACGATTACATCGCTCGATAGGGTATTGGAATTTGGAAAACCCCTTTTCTCGTGGGGCAGCGATAGGGTTATGAAAGAGTTTTGGGTTAACAAAGGAATGGGCGCAGCCTTATATGTTCCATTTTTGCCGGGAATTGGAGTGTATCGTTTGAGAAGCGAACCATTGGGATCGTATCGCGAGTACCTTGACTACTATGATGTTTTTCATAAGCCGCCCGGAGTTTGAAAACTTTAGGGAAATTGAAAACGCCCGAAACTTCGGGCGCTTTTATTTTTCTATTTTTTAAACCCCTCTCCTTTTCTTTGTCGTCCTTCTTCGTCCGGTGAGTAACGCCGAAGAAGCTCCTGCCACATTGGGACCCGTGCCATTTCGTGATGACTTTTTGTTGGATGATTTTGTTTATTTTCTTGCATGTTCCAAAGAGCTTCGGCGCCCAGTTCTTTGAAGTCAACCGCATAGTCATAGACCGCCATGCTTGCCGCGTGTGCCGCGGCGATGGTTACAAAAATGAATTTGTATCCGAGCGAAGCAAGTTCTTCAAATGTCGGCGGCTTAAAGTCTTCGTACCATTCGAGCGACGGTGAATAGTTGAATGCCAGCGGGTAGCCGGGCAGTTGCTGCCGGACTCCTTTCGCGATAGCCGCAATCACATCGCGGTTTGTCGTATTCATTTCCGGCCAGCCGAGATCGGCGCCGGCTTCTCTGTATGCCACGATGCGGTCAATTGTTTCCTGCAGAGTCCCCGGTTGTTTGCCGTTGAAGGCGTCAGTGCGCGCGATGATTACGGCGCTCGGGCTGATTTCGTCGCGAAGGCGGCAGGCAAGTTCGAGCTTCTTTGTCATAGTTTCCCGCGATACAACTTCTTTTCCGGCAATATGGCCGCATCGTTTCGGGAACACTTGGTCTTCCATGTGAAGGCCGGCAACCCGCCGTACATGGCCGGTGCGCGGATCGTATATTTCGCGCCCGAGGAATTCTTCAATGGTCCGATGGGTGTTTAGCGGGCCTCCGTACCCGTCGTCGATATCCGCGATTACCGGAATGGAGACGGCGCGGACAATGTCCGTAACCGCGTCGCGTTCCTCGGTCATCGTCATCATGCCCATATCCGGGCGCATGCGCGAAAGTGCTACTGAGTATCCGCCCGCATAAATGCATTCTACTCCAGCCGTTTCCGCAACCGCGGCATCAAGCGCATCCCGAACGCCGAATCCGAATACTCCTTGCGGCCTTTGTATGAGCTGTCGGAATGTTAGCCCCGCGTCGTCGAATGAGCGGCGATGTTGCACGGAATCCTCCTTTTCTTGTTTTTGAATTATCAAAGGACTGTTTTTGCAGTGTAACGGATTATACTGTGCCGCCGGTCTAAATGTAACAGATTCTAGCGGAATTCTTGCGGACGAAATTAAAATGCGTTACCATAGGCGGTGGCATTTGGATCTTTTAAAAACAGGAGGCAATAATGCCGGAGTTAAAGATCGACTGGGACGTGGTTATTATCGGTACCGGACCTGCAGGAATGTTTTGCGCGCTTGAACTTATAAAGCGGAATCCGCATCTTAGGGTGTGCATGTTTGAAAAAGGGCCGCTCCGCGAATTCGGAGATCGTGCCAACAAAACATGCGGCTGGGGAGGCGCTGGAGCTTTTTCAGACGGCAAGCTCGACCTCACCGGCGAGATTGGGGGGAATCTTCTCCGTTTTATTACAAAAGACGAATTTTCAGCGTTGATGTCTAACGTAGAGGCAACCTATGTCAGTTATTGCGACCAAAGTGAGACTCGTGTTGAGACCGAACCAAACCCCGAGCGCGTGCAGGAACTTGTGCGGCTCTGCCATCAAAACGGCATGAAGCTGATTCCGTTTCCTGTGCGGCACCTCGGGACGGACCGCGCTTACGATGTCGTCACGGGCATTAAGCGCGATCTTGAGACCGCCGGAGTTGCAATTCTGACCGATCATGAAGTGCTGGCAATAAATCCCAACAAATTTGGTCCCGCGTTTAACCTTATAGTAAAACACGGCGATAAGGAATCATTGGTTGTCGCCAAAAAGGTTGTTGCCGCGACCGGAAGAGAAGGCGACGAATGGCTATGGAGAGAAGCTTTGCGCCTCGGCCTGCCGGTTATGCGAAATCGCGTTGATATTGGCGTGAGAGTAGAAGTTCGAGCAGAAGTCATGAAGCACCTGACTGGCGTTCTGCACGAGCCAAAGATTATTTTCCATACTCCGTGCCATAGTGACAGGGTGCGCACCTTCTGCGTATGCCCAAACGGATTTGTTGTAAAAGAAAACTACAGAAATCTTAAGGTCTGGACCGTAAACGGCGAATCAAACAGTAAACGCGGTGTTCAGTCGGGCAATACCAACTTTGCCCTGCTTGTATCGCAGGCATTTACCGAGCCATTCAACGATCCGACAACTTATGCCGCATCTGTTGCGAGAACCACTAATATGCTTGCCGGCGGAAACGGCGTTCTTGTTCAACGTCTTGCCGATATCGAGCATAATCATCGAACAACAAACGATCGTTTGCGCGAATCTATTGCCGACGGTTTTATTGAACCAACGCTTACCGAAGCCATCCCCGGCGATCTTTCGCTTGCGATTCCCGCGCGGCATTGGTGCTGTATTATGGCAATGCTTAAAGCCCTTGATAGAATAGCGCCTGGCATTGCCGGCCCGCACACTCTTCTTTACGGCGCCGAAGTTAAGTTCTACTCCAACCAAATTGAAGCGCCTTACCCATTCGAAACCACGCTGCCGGGTTTTTATGTCGCCGGTGACGGCTCTGGAAACACGAGGGGCCTTCTCCAGTCGTCCATGCAGGGAGTAATTGTTGCCCGTGATATCGTTCAAAAATTGTCCTGAAGGTAAGAAGGGGGGTCTTACTATGACAGAACGTATTGGCAAGATCGTTCTTACCGATAAAAACGCCGGAAAAGGCCACCTTCTCGAAATTGGACCGGATGGTCGAGTTTTTGAGTTTTGGCTTGGCAGCGTTGTGAGTGTCGATAATCAAGTTCGGGAGTTCCCAGCCCGATTGAATGGTAGGGTAGTACTGTTTACAGAAGATGGGGGTGCGGCCAGCGAAGTACATGATGTGGGTTTGAAAGATGGTTTTCGTTCTTTTGAGTGCGGCAACCACTTAGATAATGTTCAGATGGGATCAAAACGCTGTTCCTGTGGTTATTTTACATGTATCAAATATAAGCGTTGCGAGGTTTGCGCCCTTGTAGAGCGTAAGTGCGTATTGTGTGAGACCGCTCTTTAGGATAAAAGATAAAAGCAGTAGTAAAACGCCGTGTATCACACGGCTTTTTTCTTTTTTTATAAAAAGCTACAATCTGGTTATGAAAATTATTGCCGATTTACACATTCATTCCCCGTATGCGCGCGCCGTGTCAAAAGAAATGACATTGGAAAATTTGGATTATTGGGCGCGGTTGAAAGGAATTACCGTTATGGGAACCGGAGACTTTACGCATCCGGCGTGGATAAGGGCGATCAAAGAAAAATTAGAGCCGGCGGAAGAAGGGCTTTATAAATTGAAATCAGAAATCCGAAATTCGAAACCCGAAACAACTTCAAAATTCTCCGCCAAAAGCGGATCCGCCTCAGGCGGAAAAATTCAAAATTCTAAAACACGGTTTATGTTGACGGTGGAGATCTCGAGTATTTATTCCAAAGGAGGAAAGGCCAGAAGGATTCATAACCTTGTTTTCGCGCCGTCAATTGAGTCCGCGGAGAAAATAAATGCCGAGCTCGGGCGGCGGGGAAATTTAAAATCCGATGGTAGGCCGATTTTAGGGCTCGACTCAAAAGAGCTCGCCAAAATTGTTTTTAATGCCGAGCCGAAAGCGGTTATTATTCCGGCGCATGCCTGGACCCCCTGGTTTTCTATTTTCGGCTCCATGTCCGGGTTTGATTCGATTGAAGAGTGTTTTGATGAATACGCAAAATATATTTTTGCAATTGAAACGGGCTTATCTTCGGATCCGGCAATGAACTGGCGCCTCTCAAAACTTGATAACATTGCGCTTATTTCAAATTCGGATTCCCATTCTTTGCAAAAAATCGGCCGGGAGGCAAATGTTTTTGAAACAGAGCTTTCTTACGAGGGTATTGTCGGCGCGATCAAATCGCGCGACCCGAAAAAATTTCTTTTTACCGTGGAGTTTTTCCCCGAAGAAGGAAAATATCATTATGACGGACACCGCGCGTGCAAATATTCGTGCGACCCGCTGAAGACGAAAGATCACAATGACATTTGCCCGGTTTGCCGCAAAAAAATGACCATCGGGGTTTTGAATCGCGTGCGGCAGCTTGCCGATCGCGGCGAGGGCGAGCGTCCGGCAAATGTCGTGCCTTTCAAAAATCTTATACCGCTTGATGAGGTTATCGGAGGAGCGTTTGGCGTAGGGGTTTCCTCAAAAAAAGTAAAAGACGAATATATGCGGCTGGTAAACGCATTCGGTTCGGAATTTGCGCTGTTGGTTGATGCAGACGAGCAAGAAATCAGAAACGGGACACCCGCCGAGGTTGCCGAGGGAATTATCCGTGTTCGCCAAAAGAAAGTGCGTATTGATCCCGGTTACGACGGCGAGTACGGAAAGATAAAAATTTTTGAGGAGGGCGAGCAAAAAGAAATTATTAAAAAAACCGCCTTGTTTTGACTCCCCCTTGCAAAATATACAAGATATGTTACTATTATTTCAGTTCTTACACGCTTACTTCAGGGGGGGTACAATGCTTACTAAGTCACTGAACGAGTTTGGAAAGCTTTGCCAGAAAAAAGACCGACTTGCTCAGCGCTTGCAAAAAGAGCTCAAAAGAAAGATTAAAGAGGTTATTGATCGTCACAATAAAGAAGGCGCTGGGTTTCTTGTTAATAGCTTCGCGGTTTCGTTCCCGACCCATAAAGGTCGTGTATATAATATTTTTGTTGAATTGACTGACTTGGCCGATAGACATTCTCGTAAACCAGTATCAGCAGAGTCCTTATCTTCGTCAGACAAATTCGAGAGACTACTAATCGAACAGGTTTCAGAAAAACTCAAGCTCGGACAAAAATACCCGGTGGTGGTTTCTGTCCATTACGATTACCTCTGTAAATAGTCGCACATAGCGCGGTTCCGCCCGCGCTTTTGTTTTATCCGCCTTCGCAGAAAACCGCGGACGTGAGCCCGCGGAGCTTCATACAAAAACAAAAAACGACAAACGATTTAAAACTTTACTCTACTAAGCGAGTATTGAGGCGGTATAATGCGCTGTGTGCTGTTCGATTGGTTGACAAATCGTTTTTCATTATTATATAATGATTCCATATCGGGCGAAAAATCAAAGAACAAATCGACTAAATAAAAGCTTTTTGGTCTTTGTATTGTAGCCGCAGATGCGGCTATTTAAATATATTTATACCTTGACGTATTATCCAGGCGCCTTACACTAAAGATGATTTATTAAACTTAACTAACTATATTATGAGAAAACCATTCTTTTTAGCGACAATCTTTTTTTCTGTATTTGTTTTTGTTTTGATAGCGGCTACCAACGCGGCGCCGGCCAACGGCGGGCCTGATAAGGTACGTTTTGTCGCGCACACGCCGAGCGAGGCCCAAAAAGGAATTGATCGCGGCTGCCAAATGGTGAAAAAAGGCAAAGCGCTTACCGTACTTCACTGCGACCCCGCGGTTGGCGGAGCGCTCGGTCTTCAGTTGGATATAAAAGTGTACGCGCAAGATACTGCTGTTAACTCGCAAATTGGCGCCAATACTGTTCAAAGCGGCGGAAATACTGGTGTGGGAAGGAAAATTGCGGTAGTTGATACAGGATATAACTATAATCATCCAGAACTTTTCTCAAGCTATCTTGGTGGTTACGATTTTGTCAATAACGATAATGATCCTTTTGATGATAACGGCCACGGTTCGCATGTTGCGGGAATAATTACTGCCGACGGCGTTGTTGACGCAAGCTCAAAAGGTGTTGCCCCAGATGTTGGCGTTGTAGCGCTTAAGGTTTTAGATTCGTCCGGTTCCGGATTCTTTAGCGATGTGGCAGAGGCAATTTATTTTGCCGTCAATGGGGCAGATGGTGTATTTGGCACAGCGGATGATCCAGGAGTTGATGCTATAAATATGAGTTTGGGAACCTCCCAGCCCTATACTTACAAAGGGTTTTGCGACTCTGTTCTTCCTGACCTCACAGCCGCGGTTCAATACGCGGTAAATAACGGTGTGGCCGTAGTTTCTGCTGCCGGAAACAGCGGAAATGCGGGTGTTTCTATTCCCGGCTGCATCAGCTATTCGACAACAGTTGGCGCGGTGGACGATTTTGACAAAATCGCGAGTTTTTCAGGGCGCGGCAAGGCGGTTGATATTACGGCGCCGGGTGTTACGGTCTACTCAACATGGCTTGGAAGTTCTTATCTTTCCGCAAGCGGAACCAGTATGGCGACACCGGCTGTTGCGGCTGTTGTTGCCCTCGTAAAGTTTGCGCATCCGATATATACCCAAGCGCAGGTTGAATCGGCGTTATTCTCAACCGCAAAAGATCTTGGTAAGGCAGGAAAAGATAATAACTACGGTTGGGGACGCGTGAGAGCAAATTTAGCCGTACAATAAGGGGGGGCAAAAAGTGGGAACTAAAAACAGTCCCGCCACAAGCGGGACTGTTTTTTTGACAGCGGGTTTCGTACGGCCTATATTGAAATCAAGTGGGCTTTGGAAGAAAGCAACCGCGATTCCCTCGGGCCACGGGGGATATAGCCTAAACCTCGGTTTCGGCCGGGGGGTTGCGGGGTCATCTCGCGGGTGCGCCCCGGGGGAGTTACAAAAGCGATGCCCTCCTTTCCTTCGGGATTGTGTGGGATAGCTCTCCCTAGAGATGGTTCCCAAGTACCGGTGTGGAAACACGCCGGGAAACTGCCTGTCCCACCCTAACCCATTTGGGGATAAAGGACGCCAGGCAAGGCTAAACCTTAGCCCACCCCAATTGCTCTTTGTTTAGAACTCATCTCAAAATTCAATTTCCGCATAAATCCGCGTTGCGATCCGCGTTCTTCCGCGGAGACTCCGCGGATCAATGCGGAATGCTACGCGGAAAGACGCAGAAAAAAGGATTTTTGAGACAGCTTCTAGTGTTGTACCATTTTAGTTGATTTTTGGCCGGTAGTTTACAAGCTGCCGGTTTTTCTTTAGGACTGACCTCGTGAGGAATTTCAACGTTTGTTATAATGTCTTTATGAACTTTCTTATCTTGGCGCTTAAAAAGATCAAAATGCCGGAGGTAAACCAGGTTGTTTTGACGATAGTGATTGCCGAGTTTCTTTTAATTACCGGCTGGGGGTTTCTTGCGCCGGTGTTTGCCGTTTTCGTAACGCAGCAGATACCGGGAGGCAGTGTTGCCGTAGTCGGTTTTGTCATAACCATTTATTGGGTTACCAAATCCATCCTGCAGCTTTTTGTCGCGAGGTTCATTGACCGGAATCACGGTGAGCTCGATGACTTTTATTTTTTCCTTGGCGGGATGTTTTTAAACGCGATTTTTATTTCGTTGTACTACTTTGCTTCCGAAGTGTGGCATGTTTATCTTCTCCATTTTCTCATTGCCATTGCGGACGCAATGCTTGTTCCTCCTTTTTATGCCATCTTTACGAGGCATATTGATAAGGGAAAGGAGGGGTTTGAATGGTCTCTTTACTCGAGTTTCTCTTTGGGAGCGGGATCAGCTCTTGGTGGTGCCGTCGGCGGCCTTATCGCTACGGTAGCCGGCTTTCGTATAATATTTCCTTTAGTCGGGTTGTTTACCTTTATTTCCGCAGTTATTCTTGTTTTTTTGAAGCCGTTCATCTTGCCGAAAGTTCCTGTTGACGAAGCTCCGAGAATTTTGCTTGATAGGAAAAAAATATAACTCGGCATTGAGAAAATTTTTCAGGCTGCGGTATGAACAAATTGTCCCAGGGTGTAGAACTGCGTCCGCCGCTTCGCGGCGTGCTCGTTACACCCGCGAAAAGCTATTTAAACGCTTTTCGCCCTCGCGGGCTGCACAAAGCGAACAACCGCACCGCACTTCAAGTGGTGACCTTAGTGGAACCAAGCGGTGCGGTATCACCGTATCGCTTGGCGGTATTCTTGCGGACGAAACAATAAAAAAGGCCCGCAAGGGAGCAGCATTTGTTACCAGCGCCGATGCGGCACTTGGTAGCTACTTACCCTGCGGGTAAAGTGATTACTCCGGTGTCCGTCGCGTCAGACGCGACGGTTCTCTGCTTTTGGCGGAGCTGATTATAACGTATTTTTATGAAGTTTTTGTTGAGTGTTCGCGCGCGTCCCGGGCTTCTTTTCTTACCTGCTGGAAATTCCTGATAAGAAAGTCAGCGTTGAGGGGTGTCAGGTTGAATTTCACTCCGGCCTCGTCGATTAGTTTTATCACATCAGTGTTGGGTTCGTTTTCGAGATGCTGGTTAATCCAAGCCAGCGCTTGTCTGAGCAATCAGCCGCCTCCTTTTGGGGTTTGCTGTCCATGCTGAAAACGGAATTTTAAGAGAAACCATTTCGGAATTTTGTTAAGGGTCTCTCGAAGATCAATCCGGTCAGAGAGGAGCATTTGTTTACCTCCGTGTTCTGCCCTATGAAATTCGTATGGCTATTAGTAGCACATATCTTTGATATCGTCAAACTAACGGGACATCTGTTAGAATCAGGGTATGACAAATGCTGAAGTGGCGAGAATTTTATTTGAGATGGCGGCACTCTATGAAATGGAGGGAGTTGAGTTTAGGCCGCGCGCGTACGAGAAAGCCGCGTTTGGTGTCGAATCGTTAGGCGAGGACGTTAACGGGCTATACAAAAGGGGCGGCCAAAAAGCGCTCGCCGAAATCCCGGGTGTCGGCAAGGGTATTGCCGAACATATCGGTAAACTTCTCGAGACCGGTCGTTTTAGAGAATACGACCGGCTAAAAAAGAAAATTCCTGTCAATATTTCGGAACTTATTGCCGTAGAAGGCGTTGGGCCGAAGATGATAAAAATGCTTTGGCAGAAACTCGGCATTCGGAATCTGAAGGATTTGGAAAAAGCCGCGCGGCGGGGAAAAATCAGAAGATTGGAACGCTTTGGGCAAAAGTCGGAGGAGAAAATTTTAAAAGGTATTGAGTTTTTGAGAAAAACGGGCGGACGGGCAATTCTCGGGTTTGTTCTTCCGGAGATCCGCGCCCTTGAAAAGATGATCGGAGACTTCCCGGAAGTTGATCAGGTCGTGGTGTGCGGTTCAATACGCCGGATGAAAGAAACGGTCGGAGACATAGATATTCTCGCGACCTCAAAAAAACCGGAAAAAGTTATGGAGCGATTTATCGGCCTGCCGCAAATCGCCCATGTTTTTGCAAAGGGCCCGACGAAGGTAATGGTTAAGCTGAAAAACGGTTTTGATGCGGACCTTCGCGTTGTTCCCGATGAGTCATTCGGCGCGGCGGTGAATTATTTTACCGGATCCAAAGACCACAATATCGCGCTTCGCGAGATTGCGGTTAGAAAGGGGTGGAAGCTGAATGAGTATGGACTTTTTTCAAGCGCAGACAAACGCGGATACGGCGGCAAGCACGGACCCGCGCGGAAGGAAAAAATAATTGCGGGCCGCACCGAGGAAGAAATTTATAAAAAGCTGGGACTTCGCTACGTTGAACCGGAGTTGAGAGAAAATACCGGAGAAATTGAAGCAGCCCTTCGACAAGCTCAGGGCAAGATCGGCGGGCTGCCAAAGCTCATCGATTACGGAGAACTTAAGGGCGACTTACAAGTCCAGACGGACTGGACGGACGGTGAGGGTTCGATTGAGGAAATGGCTGAAGCTGCCCGGGTAGCCGGGCTTCAATACATCGCGGTTACCGATCATACGCGTTCTCTTGCAATGACCGGCGGCGCGGATGAGAAAAAACTTCTCCGACAAATGCATGAGATCGATAAGCTCAACTCCAAGTTCCAGGCTCGAGGCCCTAAGTTTCGTATTTTGAAAGGCGCGGAGGTCAATGTTGGCAAAGATGGCTCGCTTGATATAGATAATAAGGTACTCGCAAAGCTTGATGTCGTAGGCGTGGCAGTTCACAGTCATTTTAATTTACCGCGGCAGGAACAAACAAAAAGAATTATAAAAGCAATGGAAAACCCGCATGTTGATATAATTTTTCATTTGACAACGCGTATTATAAAAAAACGCGAACCGATTGATATTGATATTGACGAAATTATAAAAGCGGCAAAGCGCACCGGAACGGTTTTGGAAATCGATGCTTACCCGGATCGTCTTGATATCAAAGACGAATATATTCGGAAGTGTGTTGAGCATGGCGTGAAAATGAGCATTGATTCCGACGCCCATTCTGTTCAGCATTTTAAATTTCTTGAGATCGGCGTTGCACAAGCTCGCCGCGGATGGGCAACGAAGAATGATGTTGTTAATGCCTGGCCCGTTGAAAAAATGCTGAAAATGTTGAAATGAATAACCGCACCGCAAGCGGTGCGGTATCTACGCAATGCTTGCGGTATCGGCGGTTGCTCACCCCGGTAGATAGCGGAAAATATGCTAAATTTACAAAGCAAGACCAAACATACAATACGGGGTTATTTACTATACGAGATTATTTTCCGCATCTAACGGGGTTATTGTTTCGTAGCCGCAATTCACCCCACACATAACAAGTTATGTGTGGGGTTCACCCGCGCGGCAAGCCGCGCGGTATTCTTGCGGACGAAATAAATAAAAAGACGCTTGTTGCGTCTTAAGGGTGTTTTCCGAGGTCCGGCAGCCCTACTGATCGTTGAGTGGTAGCCTGATTTGAACCGGCCAGTCGCTTTCTCGCGCCGTTACAAGCGCGTAGACCACATAGCGATCCATCAAGTCCTGTATCTGTGGTGTCGAGCGGAATTCATATCGCCGCCATCGGAATTTTATTGTCGGCGTCGCTGCTTCTTCGTTGATTTTGACACGAATTTTTTCGAGTGGAAGCGACGAAATTGCGTACGTACCATCATTCATTTCCCACGCAAATTTCAGCAGCACTTGAGTTGTCGTTGAACCGTTGAACCCACCGACAACAAAAAAGAAGCTGCCGGAAATACTTGAATCGGTATTTGTGCGTTCTGACATCTTACGCAATTTGTGTTCGCCCTTCAGGATTTGCTCTGCCGGTGATGGCGGTTCCGGTCGTTCTGTACACCCGGACGCAAAAAACCAAACAAGTAAAACCAGCCCGATGCCGACTTTTTTCATTCGCGCCTCCTCGTTGCTTTTAGTATGATAAAGAACAATTAACTTAAGTTGTTCCATACAGAGTGCGGTGTTGTCAAGTGTTTTCATGGGCTTGGAAATAGCGTATGTTGAAAAATATGAATCGTGCCGAGCGTGAAATTTCCGCGGGGGCAATTGTTTTTCGGAGGGAGGGCAAAGAAATCAAGTTTTTGCTCCTTTATCACGGCCGCGGCTATTGGAATTTTCCCAAAGGGAAGATTGAAAAGGGAGAGCGCCTGTTTCAGACGTTTCTCCGCGAAGTAGAGGAGGAAACCGGAATTAGTCGGAAGGACATGAAGATCGCTCCGAATTTTCGGACAACCGATAAGTACCTCTTTTTTCGCGGCGGGCGTCCGGTTTTCAAGATTGTGATTTTTTATCTTGTTGAGACAAAGAAGCAGGCGATTGCCGTTTCAAAGGAGCATGACGGCTATGCGTGGTTTTCTCCGAATGATGCTGTTGTTGTTTCAAAGTTCAAAAATTCGAAAACAATTATTAAAAGTGCGTATGCATTTATCCGTAACCCCTATTTGCAGAAACAAGATAAAAGCCCCGCGCGCCTTTCACGGGCTCGTGTACCAGGCGACAAAGCAAATTCCAAAAGGTAACGTTGCAACATATGCCGAAATCGCCCGAGCAATTGGCCGCCCGAAGTCGGCTCGCGCGGTGGGAAATGCGCTTAACAGGAATCCTTATTCAGAGGTGCCGTGTCATCGGGTTGTTCGTTCGGATGGCGTCGTTGGCGGATATGCCCA
>JACPMF010000021.1 GCA_016186145.1 Candidatus Sungiibacteriota bacterium
ATGTGCGACGATAGCATACGAGCGGAAGTTTGGCTTTGTGGGCGATCCAGATAGCCATGCTGAAAGAGAGCGGTCAGCCGTCGCGAGAGATTCCTCTTTCCGCCGGGGTGCAGGGCAAAAATCTGCTCCGTGTTGAGGAAACGAAACTCGCCCACATCGCGGAGGAGGGCGATGTCGCGGGGCTGAAGTTTGAGGGGGTCGGTGACCTCCGCACGTTCAAATTGTTTAAGGCGCGTTTTAGGCATAGATTGGTGGATATGCTCATTATACGCCTACCGACCCCCTCATTCGAGGCTTTCGCCTTCCGTCCTTCCTTTTTTCCGTCAGTTCACCCCCCCCACCGACGAGCAAAAAGAAATAGCAGGACGGAAGCGAAAGCCGAGCCACCAGACGCGACCCCGCGACATTTCACGGAGCGACGACCAGCAGGGAGGAGCGGAGTGAAGTCGGGCTTTGATTTTGCGAGGAGGTGGAGAGAAAATGCGAGCGTTTAATAGGGCTTTCAGCTTTTCTGCCTAGTCATTCGGGCGAGGAGCGAATGACTACCTGAATGACTAGGTAAATCAGCCCGGATATTCCATAAAAAACGTTCGAGCGGTATGATACAGACGAGCATCACTGGACTTCGGGCATACAAATGCCCGATTTCTATTTTATTCTTGCGGTTTTTCGCAGGTTCTAACCTTGCGGCAATCTTGCGAGCTTCTTTTGCGGAAGTTTGTATCGGAAAGAGCAAATTATCCAGAGAAACATTGAGTTTTCTATCTTTGAGGATGAGGTCCGAACCTAATGCGGCAAAAATTTCTCTTTTCGTCTCAATGTTGTCATTTTTCTTTGCCTCGGCAAAAATTGTTGCCGCTTTTTCCGCGAAATTGAAACCGCGCTCGGCAATCTCAAGCCAGTTCTCAACTCGTTTGTCTGTGTCTTTGAGAAGCTCTTGAAAACGCTCTTTCTCGGATAGCAGGGCGGTTTTCTTGATTTTGAACTCGTCCTCTGTGATTTCGCCATTTGCCCGCATGTCAATGAGGTTGTCTATTCTTCGTACACACGCTTCGTATTCGCGTCTTTGGTTGCCGTAGATTTTCTCTCGGTCAGAAACCTCTTGCGTGTTCATTTGTCGTAATCTTGCCACTGCCCAATCTTTGAAGTCAGTAGGAATTTCCAATTTCGTAAGCTCGGCGGCAATTTGTTTCTCAAGCTCGCTTTCTTCTACAGCTTGCTGGGTGCAATTCGGGTCTCTGCGCTTGGTACAGTGGTAATAGGTATAGCGATGCACATTGCCATTTTTCTGATACTTTGTTTTTATCTCTGCCGTAATCATACAGCCGCACTCGCCACAGCGTATCGGTCCGCGATAAGCGATGTTGCGTTTCTGCGCTCGCACTTGTGAGGGTCTACCGAGTAAAAATTGTATCCTGTCATACTCCTCACGAGTAATCATTTGCTTGTGTACCCCTTTATGCCAGTTGCCGCTCCCCACGGGGTATTCAAACTCTCCGTAGTAAAAGGGACGTGTTAAGAGCGCGTAGAGAGTGCTACGGCCCAGTTGTTTGCCGTCCGGCATAGTTAATTTCCATTCTTCGTTGGCAATTTTAAGAATCTTCATAGGACTGCATGTCCCCGTAAGCATTAAATCAAAAATCTTCCGTACAATATCAAAACGGTCGGGGTCTGTGTGAATGGTTTTGTACCCTTTGTCTGCATGTTTATCATTTATGTAGCCAAGTGGAGCAAGGGTGGGGTAAATCCCCATTCGCGCCTTCTGTTCAAGTCCGCGCTTCACATCACGCCCTTTCTTTGCGCTTTCATATTGTGATTGTGAGAGTGCCATTTGGAGCATCCAAATGCCCTCTGGTGTGTTTTCAAAATGATAGGTGGCGAGCTTTAGGTCCTGAATGACACCGGTGCGTATCATATAAGTGATTTCGCCTGCGTCTTTTTCGTTTCGTGAGAGGCGGTCAGGATGCCAAGCAATCAGCCCCGTCCGTTCGCCCTTGTGTATTCGTTCAAACATATCGGCGAATGCGGGACGGTTGAACGGCTTGAACGCGCTCGCCTTATCTTCCACAAACTCAATATCCAATTTGCCGAATATCTCATTGAGTTTGTCTTTCTGTGCAGGAATAGAAAGTGCCTGCCGTTCCTCGCCCTCGGTGGACTTTCTTACATACGCGAAGTATTTTATTTTGCCTATTTCCTTACTCATAAAAATTAAAGGGAGCGGTGGTTCCCCAGTCGCTTCTCCGTGAGGATTGGCTTCCGGCACCGCCCCCTTCAAGGGCAGAAGCCAATAAAAAACTCACGGGTTTTTTGCGACTGTGGGGAACATTCTCATTATACGTCTTTTTTCAGTAAAGCCAAGTTGATAAATTCAAATCGCTCAAGCTCTCTGTTGATGTGTAAAACTTCTTCGGAAAATGCGATACCCTCTGCCAATTTTGCCGCAATAGCCATTTTCTCGTCCAAGCGTTCGTCTGACTTGTTGGACCACACCTTTCCAAGTTCTTTCCTAACCGCCTTTGCGCCGTGGTCTTTGATTGCCGTCGCAAGCCCATAGCTCCAAAGTGCCTGATTTTGACTATGGCCGTTTTTATCTTTTTTCTGGGCGTTCTTGAGAATATGAACCAATAAGTCAAGTTTGCTGTTTATACTCAAAAGGGCAAGCTGGTTTTCCGGCCGGTTAGTTACCCGTTTCCACGACCGCAATATCACGGATTTCCAAAGCCCAGCAGAAAAAAGGTCGTCAAAGATTACCGGCGTTTGATATGGCCGATTCAGGATGGCGTTCAGTTCGCTTTTTATTGTTTGTGTTGTTTTGAGGCGATATTCATATCGGAACACTTCGGTATTTTGTAGTCCGTAAAGCTCTACCAGCTCTTTCTCATACTCTGTTTTTGTTTTATCCTCACTTTTATTTTTAGGGCGTCTCATGTCGTCAATTTTGTCGTAAAAGCTCCACTCGCGAGAGCCGCTATAGAAATGTAAAACCTGTCCGTTGTTCTTGTCTTTGACCCGCGCGTCGTCTCTTGTGTCGTACGCCTTGCCTATGTCTATGTGTGATAGCTCCGCCAGTAACCGGCGAAAAGAAAGAGCGTTTGGCAATATGATGTTTTTGCAAAAATGGACTACTGGTACCGGTGCTGTGGCTATGGTCAAGGGTGATACTTGGATACCGGCGCTGTGTAGACGTTCAGCGATTGTATCAAAGATTTTTTCCTTATTAGATGGCGTGATTTCGCATAAGCTGTTTTCAAAGAGTAGCTTCGGGAGAGAGGAAACATAGATGGTCATTTCATACTGGACGACTCCAATGTCGTTATCGGCACTTTCGTATATCTCAACTCTTGGGACCATAAGCCCATGTGTTGCTTCCGGGTGGAGTTTGAAATGCCGTAGATAGGGTATTTTTTTATCCTTTCTTCGCAATCTCTCCGCTTGTGAGAGGTCCCTAAACTCCCGATAGGAAAACTCCGGTACGAGCCGTGCCCACGGCATGACCTTAAATTTTTCTTTGCTATTTATGCGTATTTGGACGGTATCCATAATCAAATAGGTTTGGTTTTGGTTCCCCTATGACCCCACCGGTCAATTCACCAAAACACTCCTTGTTCTCTTTGTAAGTTTCCAGCAGGAGCTCAATAAACTCTGTAATTGATGGCGTGCCAAGCTCAAGGCACTCCTTTTTCAAGAAATCGTGCGACTTCCGGCTAATTCGTATGTGCGGGTAGGCCGATTTTGCTTTTCCACTTTTTTCACTCATTCATTTTTCTAAAACTCTTCTATGTTTGTAGACAAACTTGTTGTCGGCAAATTTGTTGGAATCCTTCTTGGCTACGGCGCAGGATTTTACGCGTCTCGTTGTTCGTCTGCAACAACGCGGCTCACGGCTTCAACCAAACGAATAAGGCGCAGACCTTTTTCAAGTGCCTGCTCTTTGGTGATTTC
The DNA here is from genome assembly GCA_016186145.1 of Candidatus Sungiibacteriota bacterium. Taxonomy (GTDB): domain Bacteria; phylum Patescibacteriota; class Minisyncoccia; order Sungbacterales; family SURF-37; genus JACPMF01. The sequence goes on from JACPMF010000021.1 coordinate 3,946, forward strand.
AGTTCCAAAATGCTTCTTGTAAAGCATCTGAAACTCCAAAAGGTTGTCGTCCGTGAGGTTCATAGTTATTCGCTGTATAAACGATTTTTCAACGCCTTGAGCTGGTCAAAGTAGGCACGGGCATTGAGCTTTAATTGGTCCGCAAAATAGGCGTTTGCGGTCTCGTCAATGTTTTCTTCTCGGCGGAAAATAAAAAGCACTTTTCGGGGATTGTTTCTGTTGAGTGAGAGCAATTCAAAACCCGCGCATAGGAGCGCGGTTGATACGCCGAGGTCATAAGTCGTCCAGACATACGCGGGGTCGTTCAACGCCGCAACCTCGGGCCTCTCGTTTTTATTTGTCTTGCGCATATAGGGTAATGATTATTGAGTAATGTGAGAGTTTTTGGTCCTCACCCTATATGCTGAAAAATCAGCGAAACAAAAAATCCCGTTGTAATAACGGAACTTTCGGATGAGTTGAAAAGAAAAAAGCCCTCTGATTTTTCAGAGAGCTTCTTCTTCGTTATCTTCTTGTATGCGTTTTTCCTCGTATGCGAGGTGGTCTGTTTCGTTTCCTCGGTTTTCATTCAACCGGCCGCCTTGAGGCCAAAGGTTCTCTCGTCTCAAAGACGGCTCCGGCAGTATGGCAAACTTCGGCTCGTAGTAAGTGCGATTGTCTTGGAAAGGGTCATCGTGTGTTTTGAAAATGTTTTGTAATTGCTCCACAAACGATTTTTTTACCTGCTGAACATTGTTTGCTGAAAGCATTTTGCCTTGCGTAATCATACGGCGCATATTTTCTGTCGTTGCCTGCTTTATGTCCGTGGCCGCAAGCATAGCCAAAGCACATAGAAAACCCCATTGCCGGTCCGGCTTTTGCTGTTTTTTGCCGACAAAAAAGCGGAGCTGTCTGTAATCGGCTGTAATGATGTGGCCGTTATTGTAAAGAATATCAACCTCTTGCCGCCCCTCTTTGATTTTGAGCGTAACCTTTTCCCACTGGCACGGCTCCGGCAACAATACCTCAATCGGCGACTCTCGTTTCTGCCTGTTTTTTGCGCCGGGAGTTTCTCCTACAAACCTGACCGGCACTTCCGGCATAGCCGTGATTTCAATTTTCTGTACCGGCGGTTGTGGCACAGGCATTTTTTGTTTTATTTCTGCTATTTTTATATTTTCCTCTTTCGTTTTTGAGAGGAGTAGAGACACATCATTGAGCGTTTGCTGGACATCCGACTTGGAAAGCACATCACTTCCCTCAACTCTACGATAGAGTTCGTCAATGCCGCCATAAGTGGCATTCATTCGTGGCCGTATATAATCCCAAGATAGTTTCTTGCCGGAGAGGTCAATTTCAAAATTGTCGGGCGTGTATTCTTTTTCAGCAGTAAAAAGGTTGTTGAATGGGATAAAGTAATGCGTGAGGGTATGTATTCTTTGTGCGCCGTTCACGCTACTCACATATAGGTGAAGGTCTCTTACGGCATCGGTTATCAACTTTTTTGTTTGCACATAAGCATCATTCAAATCGTGGGATGGCTTTGATGTATTGTCGCAAAATACTTCCGCTATATTCATAAAAACTTGATACGCCTTGCGAAGAGTAGAGATTTTCTCTTTATTTTCAGGGAGTCGCAAAAATGCAAGTTCTTCTTGTTCTTGTATGAATAAATCTTCGTTTTCCAACTGCTCAATGTCTTCTTTTCTCATTTTTCTGATTTTGCATACTTCGTATTTTTTTTCTTTCTCATCATAACCTACTGCCAAATTGTCGTATTCAAGGTATTTATTAAAATCCTCGGCGGCTGTTTCTGCGGCCTTTTTGTTCCCGCCATACATAATCGGGTGAAGTATCTCGCCTATGATTTTGAAAAGCATCTCGTGGTCTTTCTTTTCCGTTGAGTACGCGTAGTGTTTCAAAACTTCATTGACCGTCCACCATTTTGAGCCCGAACGGTTAATAAGAGTTTCAGGCACACCCCAATCTTTCAGTAGGAGTTCAATTCTCCATCCGGCAGTAAGTTCTCCGAAATGCCGCGCTATATGTTCAAGCGTTTGCCCACGGATAACTGGTATTTTTTGTTCGGTTTTTATCATCGTAATTTAGGTAATAGTAATTTTGGTATTCTGCAGTGCCTTTTCTGGGCAGATGCGTTATGCTATTAGTATCAAATATAGGGCAAAAATCAATGGCAAAGAGAGGGGAAAATAAAGCTATAATTACAATTACTATGCCGAAAACAAAGGAGATTCAGAAAAAAACCATCCCCGAAAACTTGCCAAAACAGGATAAGTTTTTTGCCACCACTGGCCTGAAGCGGTCTGTCCGTGCTGGTACTCAATTACCTGACCCAACACAAGCGCCGTACGGGTTTGACCCCTCATCTCAATTCAAACATCTCTTTCCCGCGCTTGAACTCCCGATTCTCAAGCCGCCCGCATCTCACCACCCGGAAGACCGCGTATCATTTGACTCGCCGGAGCTACCTCCGCATGAGCTCTATCTCGGCGACAATCTTTATCTATTACGGCAAATGCCAAGCGAGAGCATAGACCTCATCTACATAGACCCGCCATTTTTCTCAAATCGAACCTACACCCAAATTTGGGGCGATGACAACGAAGTACGCTCATTTGACGACATCTTTGCCGATGGCATGTTTTCGTATCTTGCTTGGCTCAATGCGCGACTTTGGGAAATGAAGCGTGTGTTGAAATCAACCGGCTCAATTTATGTGCACTGCGACTGGCACGCGAGCCACTATATTAAGACCGAAATGGATAAGATTTTTGGGTATGACAATTTTTTGAACGAAATCATTTGGGGATATAGGACTGGAGGTACAAGTAAAAGTACATTTGCGCGGAAGCATGACATTTTAATGCTGTATTCTAAGGCCAGTAAATACAAGTTTAATGTTCAGCATTATAAATCTTGGCAACAGAAAAAATATAATTTTAATGAGAAATATCCAGAATATTTTGATGAAAAGGAACAGCGATGGTATCACCTTGCGGTAGCGAGAGATGTGTGGGAAGACATAAATGTTTTAGGTACCGAACCCGGGAATAAAGAGCGTATTGGCTATCCTACACAAAAGCCCGAAGCTCTATTGGAGCGTATACTCAAAGCATCTTCCGATGAAGGTGATGTTGTAGCAGATTTTTTTATGGGTGGTGGCACTACAGGTGCTGTAGTTCTCAAAAACAATCGCTGTTTTATTGGATGCGACATTTCGCGGGTTGCCGTATCCGTAACTGCAAGTCGTCTTCTGGATATTGCTGAAAGTATTTCTGGTATTGTTGCATCAAAAAATAAACCCCAAACCCTTGGCTTGCAGGTTCATCCGGTAGCCGATATTCAAATCGGGTATGTCGGCAGTTATCCCATAGAAAAATTTGAAGGAATTGCTCAAAATGAATTTATTGATTTTGTGTGCCGTTTGTATGGAGCCGGTGCATTTACCGGAAAATCCAAATATATCCACGGGCTTGCGAATGGAAAACTTATAATATCCGTTGGACCGGCAGACCCCGATGAGCAAGTTTCTTTAGCACATGTGCAGGGACTTGTTGAGGAAGTCGTGCGCCAGTATGCGGAACAACTTAAAAACGGTGAGGAGCGCATTTTGCAGGTTGTGGGATGGGGCTTTGACCCTGCGATAGAGGCGTGGAAGGGGCAGGCAATTACGGCGCTCAATAAACGTAATGTAAAACTGCAAATTGAGCTTATTTCACTCTCAAGCGAGAGTTTCCGCCAAAAGATATTCCGGCAAATCGGGGAAGCAAATCTTGACCTGAAATTCAATCGTCTCAATCGGCTATTGTCTTTTTCTGCGAGCCCTTACGCGGGAAAGATAGTTGTAGAAAAACAAAATGGCCTTACGCTCAAGTTGCGTCTTGATGGCGCAAAAGCAATCGGGACTGGTCGTCTTATCAATTGCCAGTGGGATTTTTCTTATGACGGAGCGCGGTTTGCCAGCCGCGAATATGCTCTCAACCGCGAAGGTTCGCAGGGACATTTTGAAGCAAAATTTGATATTGAATATACATTTGAAAAGCCGGGAGAATATATAATTGCTACTCGTGTGCAAGATAATTTTGACGGCGAGGCGGTTGCGGTTATGCGACTAACAATTTCAAACAAAGCCCATAAATTGCAAGAGGTAAATTTATGAGCAACGACCCAAATTATCTCACGTGGAAAGATAAACCTGACTTTCCATCACTTGACCCACGGCAAACACTGCTTGCTCGTACTTTTATTGAGCGAATAATTGGAGGCGAAGATTTCTCAAAGTCACTATACCGACATCAAGTTGAGGCGGTTTTGCGGGTTATTTATCATGGAGAAAAACTTAACGATTGGGATGTGTTGTTGGATATAGTTACCGGAGGAGGCAAGACGGTTATTATGGCAGCGCTTATCTCTTATTTCTGGCAGGTGCGGGGTATTGAGAAGTTCCTCATTCTCACGCCAAACACCATAGTACGCGAGCGGGTAAAAGATGATTTTGAAGTCAGAAGCCCGATGTATGCTTATCATGGCTTTCCATTTTTTTTCAATTCTCATCAGCATACTCCCGACCGGCTCGTGTGCAAAGTATTACGCGAAGGCACTGATGCCGTATCAGTTCGTGATGCAAATATCATAGTCGCAAATATCCATCAGGTGTACGAGGGAAGGCAATCGCTTGAGATGCTTCTCTCGGAATCAGTGCCTCAACTCGTCATTTTCAATGATGAAGCCCATAATGCTTCTGCGCTTGAATACAGGGAAGTGCTCAAGCTCTTGAAGCCCAAAACTGCCGCACGCATTGATTTGACCGCTACACCATATCGTCTTGATAAAGAAGATTTGGATACATTCCCGCCGATATACGAATATCATGTTCAGGAAGCGATAAATGACCGCGTGGTAAAACAAGTCGTAGTTACAAAGCCGGATATTGAAAGCGTAAAGTTACAATACGAGGAATGGGACGAACAGGACCAAGTAGTAAAAATGCTTGATGCGGAGGAAATGCCGTGGGAAGAAATTGAGGCACAGCTCAAGCGCGGAGGCGCTGTGCGTTTTGTTACAGCAGAGAAAGCAAGACGGCAACAGCTACAAATAGCAAAAAGCTGTGTGGATTACCAAGAGAAGCAAATACCTCGCGGTCTGGACCAAAAAACACTTCAGTGGCAGCCATTGTTGCTTGTAGTGGCGTTATCCCAGAAAGACGCCGCAAAAGTATATGACACATTGCTCAAGAAACCTTTTGAATACGAACCAGAAGAACTCTTATTGGCCCATAGCAAGCAAGATGAGCGAGAGAATAAAAAAGCATTCTTGCTTGGCCGTACAAGTTCCGAAGGTTTAAGCGTGGAAGATAAAAAGCTGTGGAATGAAACGCGTAAAGTAAAAGTTGTCATCGCGGTTTCAATGCTTCGCGAGGGCTGGGATGTTCGCAATATCTCGGTTATTTGCCTGTTTCGAAAGTTCACTTATCAGATGAAAGGCAACAGAACCTATACGGTTTATGGTCCTCAAATTATTGGTCGAGGACTTCGGCGTATCCGTCCCGCGAGCGAACCGGATTATCTTTTTACTATAGACCACCCTGCGTTTGACCACGGTTGGTTATGGCAACTGCTCGCGGCCCAAGAGTATGCAAAACCGCTCAATCCGAACGAGCAAGTCGAGGCACAATTTATCAAAGACCTTCCACCTGTGGCTAAAGAGGATTCAGAGCCGGGGAACAAAGAAGAACAGCAAAATACTGATGAATGGATTGAAAAGACATTGTCCGTCCTGCCGGACGCAACAAAAATTATCCCTATTGACGACTGGAAAAAACACTTTATAGAGTTTGATTTTCAGAAGAAAATTGTTTCTGCTCTGCAAAAAATAACCAATGTAAAGAGCCAAAAACTTGGCTCTGCAAATACCTCTCATGAATTACCGGAAGATGCCATCAATGTTGAGGGAATTAACGAAGGAGTTTCCACATTTGCTATAAAAACACGAGGACAAATAATCCAAGAAATTACGGATGACATTAGGCACGAACCGCATCAGGCGCTTATGAGCGTCTTTCGACAAGAGACAGCATCACAACTGAAAGCTCTTTCTGATGCCATTGATTGGGTACTCAAAGAGAAGTTTGGCATAAATGGGATACAAGAGATTGGAAGCGCTGATGAGGCAACGCTTCGCAAAATTGAATTCCAACTCCCACAAATACTTGAAGAATTCCGGAGACCGGAAGTGTTGGTTAGCATTATAGGTGATGAATAGATATGAACTCCGTACATGGCGTATTAGAAGGTCTTAAGCGTAATCCCAAAGGCAAAAGCTCCTATGATAGCTTATTGGAGCGTAACTATATGCTTGAGTTAGATTCTATGAGCGGTGTGAAAGAGTGGACCAAAGACCACGGCATACGGATACCCTATAAAATTTTTGGTATTCTGCCTCATTACTATGTTCCTGATTTCCTTGTTACTTTTTTGGACGGCTCACAAGAAATACATGAGACAAAGGGAGCCGGTTTTCTTTGGTGGCTTTCTACTCATGAAAAGCGTCGTGCTGGAGACGCATGGTGTAGAGAACATCGTATGAGATACCGATTTATTGAAAATAGCCGTGGCGCATTATTTGCAGAGAATCAGGGTTTGGGCAGATTAGAAAGAACCGCTAATAAAGGTTTATAAGGCCAACTAATATATGCCAACAGGTTGGGGGGCTCCCGACAGCCCAGACAACATATCCATAAGAGCCCAGCTTGAGGAACTCAAGAAGCTCAACTCATCAACGGCTTCCTACAACAAGCTCATCGTCAGTATAGCGGTAGCTACACTTTTCGTGAGTATTGCCGGTATAGCCATTGCACTATGGAAATAAAACCCGAACTTGGGCAAACAAAAAAGCTGGACTATTCGTCCCGCTTTTTCAACTCTTCTTTCAGTTCGCGGACATACTCGTTGTAACGGTCTTTCCGGCGATGGCCTTCTTCACGGAAGCCGAGTTCTTTACGCTCCTCTATAAAATCAAGATTTATTGTGCACTCCGTGATGTCAAGAAAATATACAATGCGATACCCGCCACTTTTGCCTTTGTTGCTGTCTGGGTTCGGAACGCCCGCCGCCCACGCCTCATAGCGATTTTTCGGCGAGCGGTAAACTAATTTTTGACGGGAAAGCTCAAAACGGCTTACTGTTGGTGCCCAGAGTTTGATTGCATCTCGTACCTTTGCTGAAACACCGACTTTCTCGCACATCCGCACAAAATGTTCTCGTTCAATATAAACCCACGACATAGACGTGACATACTATTGCCGAAAGAAATCAATGTCACGCGAATACGCGTAATCAACGAATCCGTACGGTTGTGAGTAAAACCAGGGTGCCTCAAGGTGCGTCTGGGCAACGATTTTTTCGGTCGGCCAACCTCCGAACTCGTCGCAGATTTGTTTAAGAAGTTTTTTTTGTTCTGGCAAAAAAACCGATTCGTTAAGTTTGGACTCATCCTTTAGCTGAAAGTTTATCATTTCAATATCGTTATACGGGACAGATTCGGTACCAATTGTACCTTCGCTTTTAAGTTTGGCGAGTATTTCATCAATACGAGCAGGTACCGGACCATAACCCTCGTGAATATAGGTATCTCCGGTTACTGATTTTTTGTGGTCGCGAAAATAAATAAAGTCAAGATAATACAAGAGCTTGTTCAGCTTTGTGGCATGAAAGTACTGATTATTGCAGTACTTGATAAAGTATAAGACGGCGTTTTCGTATGCCCGCTCGTCAAGTTTCCCCTGTTTTATTTCGACCATAAGAGTAATTTTATGATACCATAACAATACCATGATGTGTATTGGAAAACAAGCGCTAAGGGTAAGGTCATTTTCAGTGGGCAAAACTGTATGAAAACGCCGACTTTCCTTGCAGTAAAAGGGTTCTAACTTCGTCCAGTGCGTGGAGTTCGGAAATTTTAAAGCCCCTTTTTGGGGTTTTAAAATTTTCGATGATCCCCCGAGGAGGAAGCAAACTGTTTTGCTTCCGTCAGGGATCGAAGACCACAGCGATGTGCGCGAAGCGCACCGCGAGGGGCGGCCTGCGAAAAACTTTTCGGAAGAAAAGTTTATTTGTAGGCGATCCCTGCCAGCAAGCAGGGAAAGTTCTTTTTTTGATCGGCCGCGAATACGCCACCCGCATGGCGTATTGGGCAGAAATGCCGCTTGCACTGAGCGTAGTCGAAGCGTTTAATGAGGTAAAAATAGATTTTATCTAACTTTGCATAGTTTCTTGATTTCATGCATAGATTTCAGTGCCTATTGCATAGATTTTAAGTATATGATAGGATACAAAAATGGAAGAAAAATTGCTCAAAATTAGCGAGGCCGCCGAGATTTTAGGCGTTTCTATAGATACGCTTCGTCGTTGGGACGAAAGCGGAAAATTAACCGCGATTAAAAAGGAGGGCGGCACGCATCGTTATTACAGAGAAAAAGATATAGAAATTTTTGCAAGCGACCTTTTTAGGTTTGCATCCGATTGGATCAGCCAGGGAGCAGAATTTCCCGGCACTTTTTACTGCCCAACGAGCTCTGAATTTCAGGCAAGACTGGTAAAAATGGAGCGCCTGCTTATGGAAAAGCCGGGCTTTGAAAAATTATACTCTTTGATTGTTTTGATCGCCGGAGAAATCGGTGATAATTCTTTCGCTCATAACTTAGGGAAATGGCCGGATACGCCGGGGATCTTTTTCGGCTATGACATCGGAAAAGGCATTATTGTCCTTGCCGACCGGGGCTTGGGCGTTTTAGAAACACTGCGCCGCGTTCGCCCGGATTTATCAACGCACGTGCAGGCGGTTGAGGTGGCGTTTACAGAATTTTTATCCGGCCGCGCGCCGGAAAAACGCGGTAATGGTTTAAAATTGGTCAGGGAGGTGGTGCTTGCCAATCCGATCGGCCTATTTTTCATAAGCGGTGATGCGGAAATACATCTAAAGGGCGACGATAAAACATTTCGGGTTACTCGCGGCCCAAACGTGGTCCGCGGTTGTATGGCAAAAATTAATTTTTAACATAACCCAACAAAAAAATGAAAATGAAAATAAAATTAGAAAAATTTGGCACAACTCTTATCTCTCGTGAATTAGGCAGCGAAGCATTTAAGGCGTTTCAGCCTACATTACTGGAACTGCCGCCAAATGAAGAATTGGAAATTGATTTTTCCGGCATATTAACGTTGTCGTCTTCATGGGCGGATGAATTTTTAAGTCCTATTCTTACACAATTAGGCGAGCGGTTAGTGTTATTGCATTCCGACAATCTCTCGGTGCAAGCAACCTTAAAAATTCTGCAAGAGGCGAATAAACGCCAGTTCAAATTCAGATACGAATAAGATGAATCCGACCGCGAAGAAATTAAAAAAGTAAAAGAAAAACTTGTGGTGAGTAAAATCGAACCATGAAAATTAAGGATTTATTTACCTTGAGCCGAGCCGAAGGGCCAAAATCAGATAGGCCAAGAGAAAAATTTATAAACGCTTATGAAAAAGAAAATGGAAAATAAACAGTTAGTGATTTACCAGGCGTCAAGCGGCGCGATTGAACTGCGCGGCGATTTTGAGAGAGCGACAATATGGGCGAATCTCAATCAAATTGCTGATCTTTTTGGCGTGCAAAAAGCGGCCGTATCGAAACACATAAAGAATATTTTCGATACCGGAGAACTTAACTCAAAAACAACTGTTTCCAAAATGGAAACAGTTCAAAAGGAAGGAAAAAGGTCAGTTTCTCGCAGTATAGAAATGTACAACTTAGATATGATTATTGCGGTCGGGTATAGGGTTAACTCAAAAAATGCGACCCAGTTTCGTATTTGGGCAACAAAGGTATTACACGAATTTTTGACAAAGGGCTACACCATCAATCGCAAGCAGATTGCCAAGAACTATGAGGCATTTATGAAGTCCGTTTCCGACATTCAGGCGTTGCTCCCCGAACATATCACGCTTGACCCCAAAACGGTTTTGGAACTTATCAAAGAATTTGCCAGCACTTGGGTTTCGCTTGACGCGTATGACAAAGACGCGCTCACGGCAATCGGCACGACGAAAAAATCCATAACGCTTTCCGGCAAAGAATTGACAGAAGCTATCGCAAACCTGCGCAACGAACTCACGCGAAAAGGCGAAGCCACAGAGCTGTTTGCTCAAGAACGCGCGAAAGGAAGCATTGAGGGCATCGTGGG
>JACPMF010000023.1 GCA_016186145.1 Candidatus Sungiibacteriota bacterium
TCCGTTCAGGGGGAGGAAGGTGGGGACGACGCGAGATCAGCGTGGCCCTTTGATGCCCTGGGCTCCACACGTGCTACAATGGAGCCGACAATGCGTTGCAAAGCCGTAAGGCGGAGCCACTCGCACCAAACGGCTCCCCAGTTCAGATTGAGGTCTGCAACTCGACCTCATGAAGTAGGAATCGCTAGTAATCGCGGATCAGCTATGCCGCGGTGAATACGTTCTCGAACTTTGTACTCACCGCCCGTCACGTCAAGGAAGCCGGGAAGACCCAAAACCGCGTTTTGCGCGGCTAAGGTCAGCTCGGTGACAGGGACGAAGTCGTAACAAGGCATGGGTAGCGGAAGCTGTTCATGGAACAATTCTTTTTAGGAATCAACACCAGTAACTAGTAATTGATAACCAGTAACTAGGTACTGACATTCCAGGTCGATTTTTCCGCCTTTGGCGGAGAACTCAAAAACGGTTTGGTCTCGCATCCGTATAAGCGAGTCAAGTTTGGCGGAGACGCCGGGCCGTTCAAGCGCATTTTGTGTGTTTGGATAAGAGATCGGAACAGCTGGAAGGATTGTGGATAAAGTATCTCGACAAGGAAGGAATCAAGCGTATTATAGAAAGTAATGTCCCAAGAAGTCACTCAAAAATATTTAGGACGCGTTATTCTGGCGAGCGTTTATCTCGCGGCATTTCTTGCTCCGGTTTTTTATTTTCCGTGGACCATTGAGCCGCTTTTTGCCAAGCAAGCGATGATTATACTGCTTGCAGCCATTGCCTTCGTTTGCTGGCTGGTGCGTATTTTGGTTCGCCGGGAGGTGCGATTGCGTTCCGGAATACTGAACATTGCCTTCGCGGCGCTTTTCCTTGTTTTTCTTGCGGGGGCAGTTTTTTCTGTTCAACCCGGACAAAGTTTCTTCGCTCCCGATATAACCGGTGAACGCTTTTTTAGCATCGCGGCCTTTCTCGTTCTCGCCTTTTTAGTTGCAAACGAGTTCTCACGGCGGGATGCGGAACTTCTTGTTTTTGCAATCTTTCTGGGAGCCGCTCTCTCAGAACTTCTTACGCTTGTTCAGGTTTTACCGGTTCCGCTTCCGGACGTTTTTTCTTTCAATCCCGTTGGAACAACAGGCGCGAGCGCGCTTTCCGCTATAGGATTTTTTCTTTTTGCGCTTTCGTTTATTTTGTTCAGCGGCCGGGAGACAAATTATAGCCGTTTATTCGGGGCGCTTGTCCGGGTAGTTCTTTTTGTTTCCGCGGCTAACATTATTCTTATTAATTTTGCAAGTGGCTGGATCGGGCTTGCGGTAACCGCATCCTTGCTCATGGCTTTTACCGGGGCGCGTTTTTCACTTTCGGTCAGGTCGAGCATTATCCTTTTGTTTATTCTTATATCATCTGTCCTCTTTTCTATCTTTTCGCCGCATCCGGAGCGTTTGATAGCCGGATTGAGGACAAGGGCGGAGGTTGCTCCGTCGTTTCAGTCAACCGTAAAGATCGGCCTTGAGACCCTTCGCGAAAAACCAATTTTAGGAAGCGGGCTTGGAACGTTTGTTTACGGTTATAATCGATTTCGACCAGAAGCGGTCAATCAAACCGTTTTTTGGGATGCAAAATTCAACCATGGGTTTTCTTTTATAACCACTCTTCTTACAACCCTCGGCGCCCTTGGTGTCCTGGTATTTTTGATTTTTGTCGCAACGGCCGTTTCAATTCTCTGGCGGGTGGTTAATCGTTTGCCTTCTGTTTACGATCCGTTGGCGCTCGGGTTTGCATCGGTGACAACATTCGGCATTATCCTTTGGTTCATTTATCCGTCGAATTTTGCGATGAACGTGTTGATTTTCCTTGCCATCGGGGGGCTTGCGGCCGCAGTACCGGAGACTACTTTTCCTGCTTTTGGCTTTCTTGGCCGCGAATCGACAGGGAGGGTGGTGCGGATTGAAAGTCAGGGGCGGGCATTTATAGCATCGCTTGTTGCGACCGCCGGGTTTATTTTTGCTATTATCGCCGGGTATATAGTGGTTCAAAAATACATAGCCGAGGTTGCGTTTGCCGCAGGGGTTCGAGTTTTTAACGAGCAGGGAAATATTGATATGGCTCTTGCCGAGTTCGGGAGAGCCCGTTCTCTTGACTCACAGGATGATCGTTATGCGGCCCAGCAAGCGCAATTATTTTTTCTTCGCACCCAGGAGTCTGGGAATCGCATTCTTGCCGGAGGCGGACAGGATGCTCAAACTGCATTTCGGGCAAACCTAAATTCGGCGGTTGAAGCTGCACGCGCGGCAATTTCTCTTAATGAACGGAATCCCGAACATTGGATTTTACTCGGCGCAATTTATGAATTGGCTCTGCCGTTTGTAGATGGAGCAGATGGGCTGGCCCTCGCTGCTTATAACGAGGCAGCAATACGCGATCCGAAAAGTCCTGCCCCGTCGGCATTTTTGGGGCGGACGTATCTTGCCATTACCGACCTTACCGGGTTGAAAGTCCGGCAAGGGGTTTTGAAAGAAAGTGAAGGGGCCCCGATAGCCGCTGAGGCAATCGTTAAGGCCAGAGAGTTTTTGGAGCGTGCGACGATTTTGAAATCTGATTATGCCGTTGCACAATTTTTGCTTGCCCAGACTCTTACCAGGGAAGGAAACGTCGATGAGGCAATTCGAAGGGGAGCGGCCGCGGCGATTGCCGCTCCACAAGATGTCGGCGTTGCGTTTTTCCTTGGTTTTCTTCTTTATCAGAAAGAACTTCTTGTTGATGCCGAAGAGCAATTTTCACGGGCCGTGGCATTGAATCCTAATTATTCCAACGCCCGCTATTTTCTTGGACTTATTTATGATCGGACAGACCGTAAGGGCGAGGCTCTGAAGCAATTTAGAAAAATTGAAGAGTTGAATCCGGATAATGCGGAAGTAAAACAGATAATCGAAAATCTTGAAGCAGGGAGGGGGGCGTTGGAAACAATTCCACCTCCGCCGCCGGAAAAACGAAGAAATCTTCCGGTTAGGTAAAGGGATTGGCCTAAATTTTCTGCGCCTCCGGCTTGAAAATTTAGCTGCCAAACCTTTACCCTGTTAAATCCTCCGCCCAGTAAAATCACAGATTTTATTGGGCGGAGGAATTTCGCCTCCGGCGAAATTATTTAATAGGGTGCTGAATTTTTCAACCACTCGCTTCGCTCGCAGGAAAAATTCGCATGCGGCTCGACATTTTTAATCGTCAAATATCGTCAATACACGGGGCGGCTCTCATAATCGGGGCCGCCGGTTTTTTGTCACGAGTTCTTGGGCTTTTGCGCGATCGGCTTCTTGCCTCGCAGTTTGGCGCAAGCCGTGAGCTTGATATTTATTATGCCGCGTTTCAAATTCCGGATTTTATGACGGTTTTGTTTTTACTTGGAGCGGGAAGCGCCGCTATCCTGCCCATTTTTCAAGAATATTTAGGGGAAGACAGAAAGGCGGCCGAAAAACTTATTTCCGATCTTTTTACTGTTTTTTTGGCAGGCTCCGGGATTTTCGCTTTGTTCGCGTTTTTTCTCGCGCCGTTTTTAGCCGGTATCGTAGCTCCCGGCTTTTCTTCTGACGAACTCTCTATTGTGACAGAGCTTACGCGAATCATGCTTTTTGCTCCGATTTTGTTCGGAATTTCCGGGATTTTTACTTCAGTCGTCGAGTCGCATCAAAGGTTTTTTGCTTATGCCCTTGCGCCTATTTTGTACAATGTAGGGATTATTTCCGGCATCGTTTTTTTTGTTCCCCTATTCGGGGTTCTTGGTCTTGCATTTGGGGTGCTTTCCGGCGCGGCACTGCATCTCGGGACGCATTTTGTTACTGTTAAAAATCTTGGTTTTGCGCCGCGGGTTAGCTGGAGCGGTATTTCCACCGGCGTTAAAAAAGTTGTTGCTTTATCCTTTCCGAGGGTGCTTGCGGTTTCATTTTCGCAGCTTACGATTTTTGCCCTTGTTGCTCTTGGTTCAACACTTGCGGCCGGGAGCATTGCAGTTTTTCAATTTGCCCAGAATATATATTTCATACCGATTGGTATTTTTGGGGCAAGTTACGCGGTTGTTCTTTTTCCTCGTCTCAGTCGCGCCTATATAAGCCGGGATGCTGATACTTTTTTCCAGGAGTTGTTTCTGGGAATCCGTTCCATTCTTTTTTGGATTTTACCGAGTATCGCCCTTTTTATCGTCCTGCGGGCGCATATTGTTCGTGTCGCGCTGGGTGCGGGCGCTTTTTCATGGGAAGATACGCGGCTTACCGCCGCAGTTCTTGCTGTTTTGACCGTATCGCTTTTTGCGAATGCGATAATCTCCCTTCTCATAAAGGGTTTTTACGCTCTTGAAAATACATGGGCGCCGCTTTTTATCAATATCGCGGCATCTCTCTTGTCGGTTATTTCCGCCTTGTTCTTTATACGATTGTTGGGGGGTGCATCGCCGTTTGGCGATTTTATTGCCACCCGTCTTCGCGTTTCGGACCTTGCCGACATACGGGTGCTCGGGCTTTCCCTGGGGCTTTCTCTTGGGTTTTTGGTTAACGTTTTGTTGTTGTACGGGGCGCTCAAGCGGCTTACATACAGAAGGTTTGGAGAAAGAAAAAAAATGCCGCTTCGTGATTTGGGGAAAATCGTTTTTTCTTCTTTGCTTGCGGGTATTGCCGCCTATCTTGTCCGGGTGAGTTTTTCGGAAACGCTGCCCCTCATTACTTTTATCAGGGTTCTTGTTCAAGGGATTGCCGCCGGAGGCGTTGGAATCTTGGTGTATTTCTCCGCGCTCTTCGTTTTGAGAGAATCAAGCGCCCGGTCGCTTTGGCAGACGGTGCGGGAGCGGATGTTTAAGATTCGCATGCTCCCGGCGAGCTGGAATGGCGAAGCGCATATCAATCAGCACAGGTTATAGTTCAATGAAGTATGATGGCCAGCCATATAAGGAACTTTTGCATCATCGCCCACATTGATCACGGCAAATCGACCCTTGCGGATCGCTTTTTGGAATTGACCGGTACCATAGAAAAGAGAAAAATGCGCGAGCAGTTTTTGGATCAAATGGAGCTTGAACGCGAGAAAGGGATCACTATCAAAATGCAACCTGTGAGGATGTTGTGGCGCCCCCCATCAACGAACTACGAATCCAGTACGAATATACGAAGTGTGAATTCGAATATTCGTAAATTCGAAACAGATTCGTTATTCGATGATGAATACATTCTCAATTTGATCGACACGCCAGGGCATGTTGATTTCACTTATGAGGTCTCGCGCGCCCTTGCGGCGGTAGAGGGAGCCATTCTTCTTGTTGATGGGACACAAGGAATTCAGGCTCAAACCGTTGCCAATCTCGCGCTTGCCCAAAGAGAGGGATTGGTCATAATCCCGGTAATCAATAAAGTCGATCTTCCCACGTGCCGTATCGAAGACACTAGGGAAGAAATAAGCGCGTTGCTCGGTTGCCAAGAGGAAGATATTTTTCTCGTATCGGGAAAAACAGGCGAAGGCATTGAAGAGCTGTTTCGCGCGGTGGTTCAAAAAATTCCCCCTCCCGGCGGGAAATCCAAGCATTTTAATGCGCAAACGGAAAAAAGTTCGTCCCTGCGGGCGCTTATTTTCGATTCGCAGTTTGATGCGTACAAAGGCGTAATCGCCCATGTTCGTATTTTTAACGGGGAAGTTCGCAGTAAAGAAAAAGTTCGATTGGTGCAGGCCGGCGCTTTTTTTGAAACATTGGAGGTCGGGGAATTTACGCCAGCACTCGTTAAAACGGAAAGGCTGGAATCGGGAATGATTGGCTATATTGCCTCTGGAGTAAAGGATGTGGAGAAAATTCGTGTCGGAGACACTATAACCGAATTCAGAGATGAAGATGCGGAACCGTTGCCGGGATATGAAGAGCCAAAGCCCGTTGTTTTTTCAAGTGTTTACCCGGAAGATGCCGATGATTATGATCATTTTCGGGATGCTTTGCGAAAGCTTAAATTAAACGATTCCGCCCTGTTTTTTGAACCGGAGTCCTCTTTGATACTTGGTCGCGGTTTTCGCATGGGGTTTCTTGGCATGCTGCATTTGGAGATTACTGATGAACGTTTGCAAAGAGAGTACGGTCTCCGGCTTATTTTTTCTACGCCGTCGGTAAGTTACAAGATAAAAGCACAAAGCGATGAGGAGGAATTTGTTTATTCTGCCGCAAAATTTCCGGACAACAGAAAAGGAGGCGAAATACAAGAGCCATGGGTTGCCCTGAATATAATTAGCTCGGAAAAATATCTTGGCCCGGTGATGAGTTTGTTAAGAGAAGCGCGCGGCAGGCACCTGGGAACCGAATACCTTGGACACGGCAGGGTTGAAATAAAAGAGGAGGCGCCTTTGAAAGAAATAATTGTTGATTTCTATGACCGTCTGAAAGGAATAACGGAAGGCTACGGTTCTTTGAGTTATGAAATTCTTGGGTATCGCGCCGCCGATTTGGTGAAATTGGATATTTTGGTCGCCGGCGAGCGCCGCGACGAGTTTTCAACCATAATCCCGAAAGATCGCGCATATGAAGAGGGACGGCGTTTGACCGTGAAGCTTAAAGAGATTTTACCGCGGGCACTTTTTCCTATTGCGTTGCAGGCGGCGATAGGCGGCGATGTTATCGCGAGAGAAACCGTTCCCGCTTTGAAAAAAGATGTAACCGGTTATTTATACGGCGGCGACCGGACGCGTAAAATGAAGCTTTGGAAAAAGCAGCAGCGCGGGAAAAAGCGGCTGAAGGAGCGGGGTGCGGGAAGCATTGATATACCCCCCGATGTTTTTATGAAAATGCTTAAAAAGTGATGCTCACCGTATACAAAATTTTTTCAGTCTGCGGCGTAAACAAATCTTCCTTTGGAGTTTCGTAAAATGAGTAAGAGGAATGCGAAATAAGCGCATTCCTCTTATTTTACTTCAACTCCTTCGTCGATTTGTCGTTACGCCTCCGCCAATGAAAAAATTTTGTATACGGCTCGCTTTGGTTCTCGTTGGGGGAGATTTTTTGTAAAGAAAATCCGCTTGATATCAAGCGGGTTGTAAAAAATAATTCGGTCTTTTAGACGAGAGAGCCCTCGGATTTCTTCCAACCGTGTTTCTTTCTGAATGCGGGCGCGCAGTAAGAAAGGGCGACGATATACGCTGCGGTTCGAAGATCAACTTTGAAGCGGGTAGCGGCTTCCACTACCCGCTGGGCTCCGCCGGTCATATACTGTTCGAGTTCTTTATTCGTTTGCTCTTCGCTCCAGAATTTTCCCTGGGTGTCCTGGCACCATTCGAAGTATGACACGGTTACTCCGCCGGCATTCGCAAGAATATCCGGGATGACCATAATTCCTTTTTCTTTGAGGATCGGATCTGCTTCGGGAAGGGTTGGGGCGTTCGCGCCCTCAAGGAGCACGCGGCAACGGAGCAGATTGGCATTGGCGGGGGTAATTACATTTTCCGTCGCTGCGGGAACGAGGATATCGCACTCGTTTGTAAGAAGTTCCTCGCCGGAGATTGCTTCTGCGCCGTTAAAGCCGTTTACCAGTCCGCCGTTTTTCTGGAGATGGACGAGTAATTCTCTTACGTTGATGCCTCGGGGGTTGTAGACCGCACCGCTAATGTCGCTTACGCCAATAACGTCGACTCCGAATTCTTTGGCAAGCGCAATGTACGCGCGTCCGACATTGCCGCATCCTTGAACGATCGCGCGGGGTTGCTTTGGCAGGCCAAGACCGAAGTAGAGGCGGGAGATTCCCCGAAGCGTGTAATGGAGGCCTCGTCCTGTTGCAAAGAGTCGCCCCGGGCATCCACCGCCGGCGTTTTCAAGCGGCTTGCCGGTAGCCACAGCGCCGCACGGAAACCCTTTATTCTGGTTTATTGCCGAATACCGAGTAACGAATGCGCGAATTTCTTCTGCTCCAATCGCAACGTCCGGTCCGAGGGAGTCCTTTGTAGGGCCGACGATATCGGTGAGCTCTTCCGCAACTTGTTCCATTTGCCGCCTGGCTTCACCGGGGGAATAATCGCCAGGATTGCATCGGATTCCACCTTTTGCTCCGCCGAAAGGAACGCGTTCGTCTTCGGTTGGGCCGACGATTGCGCATTTAAAGGTCATGAGCGCTGCTTTTGCTCGCAGAAGGTCTCTTCCTACCGACGGCGCTCGCATAAAACCGCCCTTATAAGGACGCTGTCCTGTGTTGTAAGGGTTGCGGTGCCATACCCGCCAACCGCTTAAATGTTCAACTTTCCCGTTGTCTCTGACAAGCCGGATAGTAAAACCGAAGTCGCGTTTGCATGTCGTTAGTTCATCAATGATTTCGGGCTCAAGGCGCAAAATACCTTCTCCAACCGAATGAATTCGCTGTTTTTCATTCTCCCACATCTGTTCGCCGGTGAGCGTCATTTTCAAGCCCTCTCGTCGTTTGTTTCAAATTTCAATGTGCAGCGCTGGTATTATAACAAGAAGGCAATTTTGCGCAATTGCTATTTTTCCATTGGTGGGTTCTTGTTATACTTAGTATTGTTGTGGGAGACGAGCCAAGCTAACCGTAGTAGATGATAGGCAGGAGGGTAAATGCGACCATTCCGAGTATTGCAAGAATGCTGATCCCGAGCCAGACAAAATTGAGGTATTTTTTATACTTATTGTTCATAGTTTGGATTATTTAATTCCTATTATACGCCGGCGATGTTTTTTTTCAACCAAGCAGGGAAAAAATATGGATTTCACGAAGGGTGGCGGTCGTCTGGCTCATGGGTTGTGCTTTGTCTTACTTTTGTTGTTTTTCTTTTTTTAGGATATCACACGATCGGCGTTGTACGAAAAGAGCGCGCGCTTCGCAGGGAAATGCGCGGGCTTGAAGAAAAAGTAGCAGCGCTAAAAATCGAAAACGAAAAGCTCGATAAATCTTTGGGCGGGGAGGGGCGCGATCAGATGATTGAAAAACTTGGCAAGGCCGAGTTGAATCTTCAGATTCCGGGGGAGGAGGTTGCAATCATTGTTCTTTCGACAACGTCGCCGCAAATAAATAATCAAGCTCGGCAGTCATGGTGGAACAAGGTTCGCTCGCTTTTCAAAGGCAAGGGCGGTTGATTTTTCTTTTAAATTTGATAGTTTATAACCTATTGCGCCCATAGTCCCGATGTATACAAATTTTGAAATGCGCGGCATTTCTAAAATTTGTCCATACATCGAGGATCCTCGATTTTGTTGTTCCGCTCCGCGGAAACAAAATCGGGACTCAGTTGGTAGAGCAGCTCCCTTTTTCAGCCAGAGGCTGATCCGCCTTTGGCGGAAAGGAGAATACCGATATTAGTATGGTTTATGTTTATGTTTTAAAAAGTTTAAAGAATGGCAAGA
>JACPMF010000001.1 GCA_016186145.1 Candidatus Sungiibacteriota bacterium
CGAATGAGGCCCTGGCACTTTGTGAAAACTTGATTTGGGACAAACAGGATTTAGTGCAAAAAGGTGTCGGCTGGTGCCTCAAAGATATAATGCGCGGCGATAAGAAAAAAGTTTTTGAATATGTTAAGGAATTGAGGAAACGAGGCGTGTCTGCGACAATAACATTGTATGCAATTCGCGATCTGAAAGGAGTAGAACGCGTCGAGGCCTTAAAAAATAATTGGCGCCGAAAAAATTTGACCTTCATGAGAGTATGAAGGAAAAGGGATTTCATCATGCCTAGGAGTGGGGGCGGGCTAGTTTCTTTCAAAATGGTTTCGCGCAACGTCGTTTAGAATATCCCATCATTTTTACAAAGAAGCCCGGGAAAGGCTTCTTTGTGTTGCTAATCAGCTGCCTTTTTGTTACGATCGCTATCGTTATGGCTTTTTGACAATAAGGAACAAGGGGAGAACCGAATGGCAATTCGGGAACCAGGCATTTTGGGAGAGGAGTTGCGTCTTAAGCGAATTCTGCGTGAACCAAGAATCGGGTCGTATTTAAAAACAACGGAAACCGGCGAGCATTACCTGATTTCTTCAGGGCGGCATACCGCCGAACTGTATCAAATGGCAATGGCTTTTCGTTTTGGAGAGGTGCGGAAACTCACTTCTGACATAATTGTTGAAAGAATCAGGAACTCGCCTCTGAAGGATGAAATTGATGTTTTGGTTGGTGTCGCAATGGGCAGTATTCCGCTTGTTTACGAATTGCAACGAGATCCGTTGTTAATGCATACCGAAGCGATCTGGGTGGAAAAAGAGCGCGACCCTCTTAGAATAAGAGAGTTAAAACACCGCAGAGCGGAACGATTCAAGAAAGAAATACCTTGGCAAAGACCCGAGTTTGTCGTTGGACACAACTTTAGAATAAACCCGGATAAACGCGTATTGGTTGTTGAAGACGTTATCACAACCGGCGCTACCATAAGGGCGGTTATCGACGCTTGCTGTGATTATAATGACCCGGATGATCCGGAAGGAAAAGGCGACCCGCGCGCAGAAGCAAACATCGTTGGTGTAGTTGCCGTTATAAACAGAATGCCGGCGGATACCGATATGTTGAAAATTTCTCCGGTTATAGAAATTTTGTGGGCATTGCGGGATCCATTAGTTTCCTGGACTCCGGATGAGTGTCCGCTTGATGCAATGGGCATACCTCTGAAGAGAATCTAGATGTAAAAAGTGCATAATATGTGAATAAAATGGCCATGTGGCTAGAAAAACGGTATAAAATGCCGTTTTTTTGTTAGTCACAAAAAGTGGCGCAAATAGTTGACCATGTGTAGTATAGTGGGATAAAATAGAGGCATAGTGGTGAAAAGTGGATAATACTGTGGATAAGTGAAAGTATTTGTGGATAACAAAGACTTTCACCCTGTTAAATAAAACCTCCGGTTTTCTTTTGCCGCAGGCAAAAGATTTAACAGGGTGCTGAATTTTATAGTTACTCGTTAACACTCGTAAATAAAATTCGCATGTTAATCGGCGAATACCAACACACTGTCGATGAAAAAGGGCGAGTTGCGCTTCCTGCAAAATTCAGAAAATCTCTTACGGAGGGGGTTGTGGTAACAAAAGGCCTTGACTCATGTCTTCACTTTTATCCGCCGGAACAATGGCGTCGTTTTGCGGAAAAAATTACACAATTGCCGTCAAATAAACTTGGCTTTGTTCGGTTGATGCTTTCACAAGCGAACCATTGCGACATTGATTCCCAGGGACGGATTTTAATTCCATCGCTGCTTCTTGAAAAGGCCGGGATCAAGCATAAGGCGGTCATCGTTGGATTGCACACTCGGGGAGAGTTATGGAGTGAGGATGGATGGCGGGAATATCTTTCCAAGATGGAAGGACAAAAAGATGCGATAGCAGAAGAGTTGGGAGAGCTGAATTTGTTGTAAAGGGCTTGGCCTAAATTTTGGAGACGAGGTCGAACAAAATTTAGCTGCCAAACCTTTACCCTGTTAAATCCTCCGCCAAGTAAAATCGCAGATTTTATTGGGCGGAGGAATTTCGCCGAAGGCGAAATTATTTAACAGGGTGCTGAATTTTCTAACATCTCGGCTTCGCGAGCATACTCGCTCGCCTCGCTGAGAAAATTCGCATGCACCGGCCAGTTTTACTGAATGAAGTTCTTGAAATTTTTGATCCGCAACCGGGACAGAGTTATATAGACGCTACGGTCAACGGAGGAGGGCACGCGCTGGCAATTCTTGAGAGAGTTGGGCCGAAAGGAAAGTTGTTAGGGATTGATCGGGATTGCAAGCTTATCACAACGCTGGAAACAAAGAGCCGCGAATCAGAAATTAAAAACATAACACTTGTTTGCGATAACTATGCGAATATTGGAAATCTTGCAAGAAGTTATAATATGGCACCGGTTGATGGAATCCTTTTTGATCTCGGTGTTAGTTCTCATCACTTTGAGGACTCGGAGAGAGGATTTTCGTTTTTGAAGAACGAACCGCTTGATATGCGGTTTGACCCCAAGAGTACTTCGCTTACTGCCTGGACCATCGTGAATCAATGGCCGGAAGAACAAATAGAGTCAATACTGCGCCAATACGGAGAAGAAAGGTTTTCAAGACGTATCGCCAGAGAGACTGTGCGGGCAAGAAAAAGAGGGTTGGTTCAAACTACCTATGATCTTGTCGCAGTTATCAGAAGAGCTGTTCCGAGACGATATTGCAGAGGACGGCTTCATTGCGCGACAAGAACTTTTCAGGCGTTGCGGATTGCGGTTAATGACGAGTTATCTTTTTTGGAGAACGCCCTCAATTCCGCGATAGACCTTTTGGGGTGGGGCGGTAAATTAGCGGCAATTTCATTTCATTCACTTGAGGATACGATTGTAAAAAAGATTTTTCAGGAGGCGGTTCAGGCGGGAGTGGCGGTGAAAATCACAAAAAAAGTTATCCGCCCGGATTTTCGGGAAGTGCGGGAAAACCCGCGGGCGCGATCCGCCAAATTACGGGGGATTCAAAAAAATAATTGAAACAGGATATGAGGGAATTGATTTTGAACTATCGCCAATATGGTTATTCACGGGCCATGGAATCTTCTTTCGCATTATTCGGCGTAGCACTTTGGGCGAGTGCCCCGGATTCGATGCGATGCCTGAAAAACAAGATTGAGCCGCAGAAGAGATTGATAGCCCTTGTTTTTATTGTTTTGACGGTTGCCGCCGCGGCCAGCTATATAGTTGAAATTAATAGAGTTATGCTCCATGGCAGAAAAATGCCAGCTCTTGAGGCGAGTCTCCGTGATTTGGTGGGTAGAGAAAAATTAAAACGCGCAGAACTAGCGAGTTTGTATGCGCCGATCGTTGTCAAACAAGAAGCGATAGGCGGCAGGCACATGATTGAGGTTTCTACCATACAATACATTCAGGATGTTGAGGTGGCAGCTGCCAATCTGATAATGTCGCCGTAGAGGTGTGGCGTATCTCAAAAATTACCAAACTTTACGTTTTCGGCTGCTTCTCCTGCTTGTTTTTTTTATTATTGCATTTGGGGTGCTTGTTGGCAGAGTGTTTCGGCTTGCTATAGTCCAGCACCGTACATTCGTCGAGGCCGCCGAGAAACAACATGTTTTTTCTCAAACCTTGCTTCCGGAGCGAGGGCGGATTTTTTTTCAAGATAAAGCCGGAACGTTTCATCCGGCCGCGCTCAATCGAAATACGATTTCACTGGTTGCTTCTCCACGCGACATTGAAGGTCACGATGAGCTTATTCCGCTTTTCAGCAAACAATTTAGCATTGAGCCGGCGGTTTTGGAGTCGAAAATACGCCAAAAGGACGATACGTACGAGATCATCGCAAAGGATATTTCAGATGAAGATGTCCAGTTTATACAATCTTTAGGGTTTCCGGGTTTTTCTTTTGAGCGCGAATCGCGCCGCGTTTACCCGAATAATGAGCTTGGCGCCGGTATCATCGGTTTCGTGAATTATGACGGAGGAAAGGAGACGGGTGTATACGGGATTGAGCGTCAGTTCCAGGATAAACTTTCTGGCGAGGATGGCTTTTTTGAAGGGGAACGCGGGTGGGTTGCGATCGGAAAGCGCATTTTGAATCCGCCGGTAAACGGTTCTTCTTTGGTACTGACTATTGATCGTAACATTCAATTTTCTCTTGAAGAGACGCTTTCAAAAATGTTAGAGAAGTGGGGGGGCGAGTCGGCTCATGGCGTGATTCTTGAACCTTCAACGGGGAGAATCTTGGCATTGGGGAGCGTGCCGACTTTTGATCCGAATGAATTTTCAAAGGTCAAGGATTACAGTGTTTTTCGAACGCCGGTCGTTGATTCTCAATTTGAGCTTGGTTCGGTTTTCAAGCCGATTACGATGGCGGCCGCTTTGGAAGAGGGTCTGGTAACGCCGCTTACGACGTATAATGACACCGGCGCGGTTGTCTTTGGGAAGAGTGTTATTAAGAATTTTGACGGGAAGGCGTATAAAATTCAGACAATGACGCAGGTGCTGGAAAAATCTTTAAATACCGGGGCGATATGGGTTGAAAAGTTGACCGGGCACAAACGCTTTCTTGAATACATCGAACGCTTTGGTTTCGGCAGCAATTCCGGTATTGATTTTCCCAACGAAGTTCCCGGAAACATTGGAAATTTGGAATCCGGCCGCGACCTTGAGTTTGCAACAGCTTCGTTCGGCCAGGGGATTGCCGTCACGCCGCTTCAAATGGCGACGGCTTTTGCGGCAATCGCCAACGGGGGGGCGCTCATGAAGCCGTATGTTTTAGAAAAAATTATTGATGATTCCGGAAATGAAACCATTTTTTCTTCTGAAAAAAGGCGGGATGTGGTGAGCACAAGTACTTCCGAAGCGCTTACGAAGATGTTAGTGTCAGCAGTAAGGAATGGTTTTGAAAATAAGGCGGGAGTGAAGGGGTATTTCGTTGCCGGAAAGACCGGGACGGCACAAATTCCAGCAAAAGATCGCCGCGGGTATTCCGATGAAGTTATTCACACATTCATCGGATATGCGCCGGCATTTCGGCCAAAATTTCTGATTCTTTTGCAGCTAAACAAACCGGGCGGCAATAGGTTTGCCGCAAACACGCTGACACCCGCTTTTCATGATCTTGCGGAGTTTATTTTAAATTATTATGAGATTCCGCCGGATGAGAAGTGAATCATGAATCATGAATTAGGAATAGGGTCTGCTTTTCGTATTCATGATTCTTAATTCCTGATTCCTTATTCAGTTATTTTGGGTGTTATGAAAAATTTACTCCAAAAAACCCTCGCTATTCTCGCTAAAGCGACCATTCGGCGCTACCAGCCGGTTATTATTGGCATTACCGGTTCCGTTGGGAAGACCTCGACGCGTGAGGCGATTTATACGGTGCTTAAGGCCAAATACCGCGTTCGCAGGTCGGAAAAAAACTATAACACAGAGATTGGCGTACCACTCACTATTCTTGGTGTTAAACACCACGGCCGCAATATTATCAAATGGATATCCGCGTTGATCCGCGTTGCTATCCGCATTTTAATCCGCGCGCATGAGTATCCGGAGATACTCGTGCTGGAGATGGGAGCCGATCGCCCCGGAGATATCAAGTATCTTGTGGGAATTGCGAAACCATTTATTGCAGTTATGACGGCGATTGGCGAGATTCCGGCGCATGTTGAATTTTTTTCAGGGCCGCTTGAGCTTGCGGAAGAGAAAGCCGAGCTTTTTAAAGCTTTGCCACCGGACGGTTTTGCGGTTTACAACATAGATGACGAGGCAGTGGTTGAAGTTAAAGAGAGGACTCCGGCGAGGAAAACTTCGTTTGGCTTTGATGAGCATGCCAATTTTAGGATTGCGAATTATGAGATAAGAATTTTAGCAAAAGACGGTAAAGATACTCCCGACGGCGTTTCGTTCAAAATTGAGCACAAAGAGAGCGTGGTGCCGATACGGCTACACGATGGATTTGGCAAGCCGCAGGTCTATGCGGCAGCGGCTGCTTGTTCGGTCGGTTTTTTGTTTCGTCTGAATCTGGTTGAAATTTCTCAAGCGCTTGAAGGATATGTGCCGCCGCCCGGAAGGAGTCGGTTTCTCCCCGGGATTAAAGGAAGCTGGATTATTGATGATTCTTATAATGCCTCTCCGGAATCAACGCGAGCCGGTCTTGAGCTTCTCGGCAAACTTCCGGCGCGCCGCAGAATTTCCGTTTTGGGGGATATGCTTGAAATAGGGAAGTATACTGAAGAGGCGCACCGGGTTATCGGTGATTATGCCGCTGAAGTTTGTGATATTCTTTTTACGGTCGGGGATCGCGCGAAATTTATCGCCGACGAGGCAAGGGTAAAGAAAACGGAAGTTTTTGTTTTTGATAACCCGACGGATGCCGGCAGGAAGCTTGATGAAATACTGCGAGAGGGAGACCTTGTTTTGGTTAAGGGATCGCAAGCGATGCGGTTAGAAAAGACGGTTGAGGAAATAATGGCAGAACCTGAGCGGGCAAAAGAGTTATTGGTGCGGCAAGATGAAGAATGGAGGCGGAAGGTTTTTTTGCATACATAGTCAGTGTGTGTTATTATGCCGAGCATGCTGTTCTTTTAAACTCGCCGGAGGTTTTGTATGAGCGATGTCGTTATCCCGGAGCTAAGGCGAAACAGCCCGTATGGGCATTGGCGGCTCTACGCGGTGGAACGAAAGAAAAGGCCGCATCAGCCGGATCAGTGTCCGTTTTGTCCCGAAAGCCCAAATTTACCAGAACCAATTCTCTTGCGGATTCCGTCGCAAGGAGAGTGGCAGCTTCTTGTCGCCCCGAACAAATATCCGGCGTTGCGGATTGAAGGGCGTCCATTCCGGCATGACGGGGGGTTGGATATACGGACTCGCGGGCCATGGCAGCGGGTTGATGGTACAGGCGCGCACGAAGTCATCGTTGAGTCGCGCCGGCACGACGGGCTGTTTCATGAATTTCCGGTATCCGGGGTAGCCGATGTCCTCTATGCGGCTTCGGTTCGATATCACGACCTGAAAGGAGATCGCCGGTTCAACCACTTTTTTCTCTTTCGGAATACGGGTCTTCTTGCCGGAATGAGTTTGACTCATCCGCATTGGCAGATTTTTGTATCCGTCGTTCCTGCAGAAGGAGTTGCGGAAATTTTGAACGAGTATCGGCGGTATCATGAAGAGGTTAACAGGTGTTTGTATTGCGATCATGTAGACGAGGTTTTGAAAGATAAGGATAACGGTCACACGCTTTTTATAGCGGAAAATGACGGTTGCGTGGCTTTTGTTCCGTATGCGCCGAAGTTTCTTAACGAAGTGTGGATTGTGCCGAAGCGGGAATTTTGCAATTGTTCGTTCGCATACCCGGTCCGTGACAGCGAAAAATTCAGGCGGGATATCGCTCAAATGCTTTTGTATGCGACACGGAGTCTTGCGATGCTTTGCGGCGGCAGCTCCATGGGTTTGAGCTATAACATTGCAGTCCATACCGCCCCGTATTTTGATGATCGAAAAGACGGAATATTTCACTGGCACATTCGGGTTTTGCCGCGGGGTTTTACTACGGACGGCAGTATAGAGGTTGCCACAAAGCTTCCAATTTTGCCTTCGTTGCCCGAAGAATGGGCTAAGGCCATGCGCATGCTTGAGTTGCGGCCATGCGATATTCAGTGATATACTTTTGAAAGGGCGTACGCCCTTTTTATTTGTGCATTTCGTTTAGTCTGGCCCCGATTTCTCCAAAATTCTTGCGCTTTAGGCCATTATCGTCTAGTCTGGTCTAGTCCCGATTTCTTCAAAATTCTGGCGTTGTAATTATACAGCACCAGAATTTGTTCAGAAATCGAGGATCCTCGATTCTGTAGCCAAATCAAAGATTTGGACAGAATCGGGAGACGCCAGGTTCCCCGCCTGCGTGCCGCCTTCGTCTAGTTGGTCTAGGATACTTGGTTCTCATCCAAGAGATCATGGGTTCGAATCCCATAGGCGGCGTAACTTCGGCGGGCAGGTCATCCTGGTAACTCGGGTTCCTCCGATTTTGTCTCCGGTGGGCGCCGGAGCTACAAAATCGAGAGTCCTCGATGCGACTACCAAATTTTTAAATTTGGTTCGCATCGGGAGATTCCCGGTGGGAGCGTCAGAATCTGACTTTCAGAAATTTTGCCAACGGATTTTGTCGCGCGAAGCGCGCCAGCAGTTCCGTTTAAAGAAAGTTCGCGTGAAGTGTATAATTAACGGACGTCATTACAGCACTAGAATTTTAGAGAAATCGAGGGTCGTTGATTTTGCTTCGATTGTGTCGAAAGTCCTCGATCTTTCGATTGGGATAGTTTTGCCTTCGACGTGAATGGTGAATCTTGAACGAGTGTCAGGATGTTCCTGTTTGAGGATAAAAAGAAATCCGAATCATAATTTTTCCACAAGACAATAATATGGAGTTATTTCATGCTTCAAACGAAGAAAAAAGACCGTCGGGATCCGGTGATCAGATAAAATCTCCGAGGAAGATTTCTCGCCGTTCTCTTTTGAAGGGGGCGGCAGTATTCGGTGCGGCAAAAGCGTTATCTCAAATGGGTGTTGAAGAGGCGGAAGCAAAAGGAGAACGAGATATTTCGAATGCGGGTAGGGTTAAAGAGGAGGCAAGGAAAGCTAGCATCCTTATTGAAGGAGCTGACCCGGTCCGTTTTCTTGAATCAAGGTATCTTGTTTCCGCATTGTATTATTCAGATCGGTTTCTAAGAAAGTTGTCGCGTGGCGAGGGCGTTAGCGATGTTTCGGAGGAGATTATCGCGCAGATTGCCGGGAAAGTTACTTCCGGGTTGCGGGAGCAATTTATGTCTTATCTCGGGCGCAAATTTGCGGCAGAAGTTCGAAATGGGCAACCTAAGAATCCATCTCCGCCATTGATCGATTTTATCTATGGCCGCGGGCAAAATCATCCGGATGCAATTGATCTTTTTATTGAGGAGGGTGCGCTTGTCTATACGATGCGTTCCGGCATCGCGGTACTTGCGGATCGGGGTTGGAAGAAAGATAATTCGTTTTCGACCTCGTCCTTAAAAGGAGGGAATACGGTTATTGTGTATGCGCCCGACACAAAAGAATTTTACCGTTATTGCCACCTTCGCGACGTTCTGGTAAAAGCAGGGGAGTTTGTTATGGCCGGGCAGACGATTGGTAGTGTTGGGCATAGCGGTTCGAATGCTTCTAAACCAGGCCGCGGTAAGCATTTGCATCTCGAAATCAACCGGTATTATGAACGAGAAAAGGAGATGCGGCCGCTTTTCGAGGCCGAACTTAAAAATATGGTTGAACAGGCAAAGAGGAAGCATCGTATGTTTGTCGGGGCCGATTAAGGTGATGAAAAAAATACTCGGACATATTTTTTTGAAGTATGGAACAAAAAATCACTATAGATAAACTTGCTGAAATGGGTGCAAAAGGGTTTTGAGGAAAACGGCAAGCGTTTTGACGAAGAGGTTTGCTCAAAAAGGGTGTTTCTATAGAAAAAGTGAGCACGAGCGATCGCGGCCCCTAACGGTGCTGGCTCGCATCAAATATGTAGAACGTAAACTCGGCATAGAAAGCGGAGTTGAATGAATAACCGCACCGCAAGCGGTGCGGTATCACCGTACCGCTTGGCGGTACTCGCGGTTGTTCACCCCGTTAGATAGCGGAAAATCTGCTAAATTTACAAAACAAAACCAAACATACAATACGAGGTTATTTACTATACAAGATTATTTTCCGCATCTAACGGGGTTATTGTTTCGTAGCCGCAATTCATCCCACACATAACTTATAAGTTATGTGTGGGGTTCATCCGCCCAGCCCCTGCACGCAGGGGCTGGGCGGTATTCTTGCGGACGAAACAACAATTTTACTATCAACCAAAAACCGCCCCGCTTACTGTGGGGCGGTTTTTTAAATCGCAAGCGCTGTTGTTGTCGCTTCCGGTTCTGTTGCCGATGTTGTCGTGTCAGTCTCAGCCGGAGTCGAGCTTGCAGTGTCCGCTGTTGCTGAGTCCGTCGATGCCGTCTCCGTGGTTTCCTCCGACGTTACGACCGGCTTGTCCGCCGTAGCTCCAGCGAAGGCGGACTCCGTTGTCGTTGCTTCGGTTCCAAGCTCTCCGCCAGAGGCGGATCCGCCTTCGGCGGACAAGTTCCCCGCCTCCGCCGAGGCTTCGACAGGCAGGAAAGTTCCAAGTTCCGGGTTACTAGTTCCTGATTCAACAATTGTGTCCTGTGTTTCAGTCGTTGACGTTCCCTGATTCATAATTCCTGATTCCTGATTCCCGGTTGTCCCGCATGCTCCC
>JACPMF010000004.1 GCA_016186145.1 Candidatus Sungiibacteriota bacterium
CCGCTATAATCGCCCACAATAACTTTATTTCGAACCGCTTCCTGATTACGCGAGAATGTACTCAAGCCAACTCCCGCGAAAACCGCGAGAAAGGCGGCAAGAATCAACAGAACGCCGAGCACGCGCCTCATAGCCCTACCCCCTTCTTACGGAAGTTTAATAAAGATGATCTCAACGAGCGAGAAGCCGGTAAGCATGACGATCGATGCGAAAAGCCACTCGCGCCAAAGCGGCATGGTCGAAAAATTGGAAACAATACGGACTTTCGCCCGCTCAAACTTATCAATCTTGTCGTAATGCAGCTCTACGTCTTCCGCAACCTTTGTCGCGAAATCAAAACCTCCGGTGCTGCGAACCGCATTTTTCAGCTCTTCGCGCCTCCGCTCGCCCTCTTCATCCGAAACCCCGGTATCCGCGGTAGACTCAAGAACACTAAAGTAAACTCGGATACCAAGCATTCTGGTAAACTGCACCATCGTAAGCGGGTCGATACCGGCGTTATTCACGCCGTCCGTAAAAAGCACGATGATCATATTCCGCATTCGTCCGATTTTCTTCACAACGAGTTCCGGATATCTCCAATTACCCTTCTCCAAGCCTTCGCGCAAAAGAAACCGGTCAATGTCATGATTCTGAAATTCCTGATCAAGCATGGAAGAAAGACAGGTAAAAATTCCTTCGCCGATTGATGTATAATTTCCTACAACACCGGGATTCGCTCCCTTGATTTGCTGTTTGATAAAATCGGCATTTTGGGTAGGCCGGACCAGAATCGTTGCATCTCCGTTTTCCGGACCATAATCCTTCCCGCCGTAGACCGTGACCGTGATGAAATCGGTTGTAGCGCGTTTTTCAACAAATGGCATGGTAACCTCTTTAATCACCTCAACCGAAGAACGGCCTGTTTTACTACGGGTTGTTGCGCGCATGCTGTAAGAAAAATCAAGCGAGATGCATTTGATTCTTCCCTCGATAGCGATCCCTTCCGTTGGAACACTTTTTACCGGTCCCGCGAGTGCTACAACCGCAAGAAATGCGACTGAAAGCCAAAAAATTTTCGGAACAATCCTGGTAAAAAAGAAAAGAACCGATTTTGATTTCCCGATACTGGTACTCGAAACAGATACCGCCCTCGCCCGCTCCATCCTCTTTAAGAAAAAAAAGAGGAGGAGAAACGGGACGGTCGCAAGAAGCACGAGGCTCTGCGAAAACGCCATATTCTCCTCCTTTTCAAAGGACGATATTTAACTTAAGCTCTACATTATTTTTAGTAAGTAGTCAACCCCTTTTAGAGATCCGGTTCTTCTTTGGGTTAAAAAGGCACTGGGGGCCAAACGGATTCTGAAGAAGAACGCCAGGACGACTTGCTTCGCAAAAAAGAACCGGCTTTCGAGATCATCCCCTCCGGAAGCGAAACAAATTTGTCGCCAGTCTCCGAAAGCGAGAGCGCCCGATCGCACCACCGAAGAAGATCGGTTACCGGCAAAACGTAATCCTTCCCGAACTTTTCCTCAAGCAGTGCCGCCATTTCATCGGCGCTTTTGGCCTGCGCTTCTTCATTCAGCATGCCGAGACCAGACCCTACAAGAGCAACAAGGCGTTCGCGGAAGATTTTCACCCCCCGCTCGCTCAAATTTCCGCCATTCCATACCGGATTAAGAAAGGACACGAGCTCTCGGGAGGCCCTGCGAAAAGAAACGGGTTTCACTCTTTTCGTTTTTTCTCCGCGAAAAACACCGGCTCTCCTGCCAAAGAGCAACACTGCTCCCAGAAGGAAAAACCCGATGCTGGCGGCAAAGAGTCCATAATCAAAAAAGTAGACGGTGAACGCATTCCGCTCTCTCCGCTTCGGAAACACCGGGCCGTCAAGACGCCGGTCATTTCCGGAGAGACGGGAAGCGATAAAAAATTCTGGTACGGCGGCGGAAACCGACTTCGGCTCCGCATATCCGCCGGTCGATCCTGCGCCAGCGCCTGAAGCAACATACCAGACCTTAACAGGGGGGAGCCGAACCGGTTTCCCGGCAGTCTCATAGTAAGCGATGCGATATCGGTAAAGCGCGAGAGCGTAATTTCCAGAACGAACCTCTTCGCTGCTCCGCCCAAGAACCGTAAAGGGCTTGACGTCAGGAGCTTCCGGATTGAACGCGGAATCCTTTCTTGCCTCAAGCGACTTCAGCCATCGCTTTACTTCCGCTTTCGCCGCTTCAGAAGCTTTCTCATCTTTCAAAACGCCGATAAATTGATTCAAAATCTTTACGCCATCGCTTGCGATACGGGCAGTCAATTCGACTTCTTCTCCAAGATGAAGGACTTTCGGAGAAGCAGAAACCGAAACTTTGAGCAAAACCCGCTCAACTTTCCACGGTCCGATTTTTGCTTTTTTCGTCACTACCCGTTCGCCGTCTTGCCAAGAATAGGAAACGGCGAACGCAGGAATAGCCACTAACCCGGAAAGCTTTTTGTCTTCAAGCTGAAGAACAATACTAACCGGCCGTTCGTTCACGAATGCTTCTCTGCTTCTCCAACTCGGCTGCTCGGGACCGACGTTTGCTTTTACGACCTTGAAGGGCGCCAGCTTCAGCTTTTCAGGAACAAGCTCGTCCCAATGAACATTAAAAAGCTGATCATACGCAATAACCCCGTCAAGCATAATGAGTTCTCCCGATACAAAACGTTCCGGCCGTGCGGACAGATCGACCTCAAAAAACTTGGGAACGAACCGTTCCGCCCCCGGCTGTCTCTTGTCATCGGTTTCCGCCGCCAAAACGGAGGTGGCTGAAGCAAGAAGCAACAGTGCTCCGCAAAGCGCCCTCAACCCACCCATGGCTATCTCCTTTCACGCTCTCGTGCCGCAAAAAACTCCTCAAAGGCCTCGTCCCAATCTTCCCGGGAAGCAGAGGCGCTGACAGCAATAAAGGGCAGATTCAGCGAGCGGAATACGCCTTCAATTTCATTTCCATTCGCGGAGCCGGAAACAAAACAGCGCTCTCCCGACTCGGATGAATAAAGAAGAATGTCTCCAAAAAACCATGGAAGCCTGCCTTCTCGCGCATCCGCCACAACAACGGGGACGATATCAAGACCGGAAATCAGGCACCGCCTCAACTCTTCTTTGAAATCTCCCGTGTCATACCAGTCTGAAAATACGAAAGTGATCTGGGGTTTCCGGCCCATGGTACGAAGATATTCAAACAGTTTCGCCGGCCTCGTTGGAGGAACAGCGGCGGGAAGAATGGAAAGATCGGCAAGCCGCTTTCGGGCCCTTACGCTACCGCTCAACGGCGGGAGATACGAGTCAACCTTCGAAGACCAAAGAAGAAATCCAACCTCGTTTGCGCCTTCCGAAAACCCCTCAGCAAGTTCACTGACGATTGCAAGCATCGCCAACCGTCGCGTCTCGTCTCCGAGGCTCGCTTCCATTGACGGAGTCCAGTCAAGCGCAAAGAGAATCCGCAGAGTGCGCTCCGCTCGCTTTACCCGAAGAAAAAATCTTTTATAAAGAGCGCTTCGCAGCGGATCAAAAGATGAGGAGGCAGGATGGTCTCCGGGCTGGAGCCGCCTTACCTCCTCAAGGTCGAAACCAACAAGCTCTTTTTGGTTTGACGGAAAACGCCCGGTTACCGATGTCTCTGCAAACCTCTTGAGCCGAAGCCGCGTTCTCTTCACGGCGAACTCCGTGATACCGGGACGCTCGCGAGGGCGGCCGCAATAACTTTATCGTTAGTTAGGCCCTTGCCCACGGCATCGGTATTCAAAAAGAACTTGCCGCGAAGAGCGGGATACGCCGCCTGCTTCACATGCCGCGGCAGCACCACAGACTCGCCTTCCAAAAAAGCGTAAATCCGGCTTACCGTCTTAATGTCCTCAACACCGCGAACCGACGGGCTCGCCGGCATGCCGTTGATATCAAGAACAACGAAACCGGACTTGCGAATCCACTCGACAATTGCGCTTGCATACTCGACAAGCCAAGAACCCTCGTGAAAGTACGGGCGATACCAGTCAAAAATTCTGCCGGCGTACTCCAGAAGCTCCTCTGGCGTGAAAACCTTCTCAATCACGATCTCGCGCATCTTGCGATCTTCGGACGAGGCCGCGATTTTAAGGAGTTCAATATGGACAGGAAAATCGACACGAATCTTCACCAGGAAACGCTCGGCGAGCGCTTCGGGAATTTGGTACGTTCCGGTCGTCTCAATCGGATTAATGTCGGCTACCACGAAACGAAAATCAGGGAGACGGACAAGATCGCCTCGATAAGAAGAAACCCCTTCTTCCATGGCCGACATGAGATAGCTTTGGGTTTTTTCCGCTCCGCGGTTAAGCTCGTTTGCAAAGAAAATTTCTGCATCAAGAAGCGGGCCGGGATCGATCCGCAGCCCCACTTCATGAGGCGAAACGGTGTGCGTCAGGTCATCTGGCATAAGGTTTGCATTAAATGGCAGCTTTCTAAAACGAGCTGAGACAACCGCGGCAATCGCCTCGATTGTCGTGGTCTTGCCAAGCCCCGGAGCGGACTCTACGAGAGCGTGCCCCTTGCCAAGCATCGCGACAAACGCATCGCGGACGAAATCATCGAGACCAATCACCACTTTCCCGATTTCTTTTCTTGCGCGCGAATATTTCTCCTGGAATTCTTCACACATGCGGCGGAAATCTGCCTCATCCATGGCCTTCTCCTTCTTTCAATGTTTTTTCAAAGTGCTCCCTTGTGAAAAAGCCCCGGAAGGACCCAAAAGAGGCGGCGAAAAGCCGGCTCCTTAGGGATAGAGTCGACTCCTCCGCGACTTACAACTTACAACCCGCGACTCACAACTTGTTGTTGGTCGTTAGTTGTTGGTTGTTAGTCACGAAGGTTTGCCCTTTCCTTTCCAGGACCCTTTGAACAAGGTTATTTGCCACAAGCATACCCCAACATACGGTTATGTCAACCCCGTTAGAAGTAGTGCGCGTGCTCGTGGATTCATCGATATGCATTACTACCGGATGTATTTACCAGCTTCGTTTTATCGGTTTTGTGAAAAGAATTCGCGCACGCGACTTCTAACGGGGTCAACCCATCCCCGTCATCCTTGTTGCTTCCCAAACCCGCATATTGTATAGGTATGAATAACCAATGACAAAAGACAGCGACCAGAAAAAATTTCTCAATGCCCTGCTTTCAATTCCTGGAGTCGGGTACGATACGATCCAAAAAATAAAAGAGCGATTCCACTCTTATGAGAAAGCGTGGAATGCGTCCGGAGGAAAACTGACGAGCGCGGCAGTCGATGAAAAAACGGCCGACGCCATTGAGCGCGGAAAGAAAACAATCAATCCGGACCAAGAAATGCTGCGGCTTGAGAAAACAAAGATTATCCTTTTAGAAAAAGATGATCCCGCTTTCCCGAAAATCCTCCGGGAAATACCGTCGCCTCCGCTTTGGCTCTATAAAAAAGGGGCTGTTCCGGAAGATGAAGAAATGGTCGCAATTGTCGGCAGTAGAAAAGCAACATCATATGGAAAAGAAGCAACGGGAAAAATTATCTCCGGGCTTGCGGCAAAAACGTCGGTGGCCGTCATAAGCGGCCTTGCAATAGGAATTGACGGAGAAGCGCACCGCGCCGCAATCAAACACGGCCTTCGCACCATTGCCGTTATCGGCACGGGGCTTGATGAGAACTCGTTTTTTCCGCCTCAGCACTTAACGCTTGCGCGTGAAATTGTAGAACGGGGCGGAGCAATACTTTCCGAATATCCGCTTGGCATGCCGGCCCTCAAACAAAACTTTGTACAAAGAAACCGGCTCATCGCCGGACTTGCAAAAGGGACGCTCGTAATCGAGGCGGCTGAAAAATCGGGGGCCCTCATTACCGCTCGTTTTGCCCTTGAACAGGGAAAATCGGTGATGGCGGTTCCCGGATCGATCTTCTCTCCGTATTCAATCGGAACGAATTCTCTTATTCGGGAAGGAGCCCGCGTCGTTATCTCGGCCGATGACGTAATAGACGAGTTGAATCTCGAAACCAAGGCCGAAGACATCCGGACAAACAATAAAAACCGGTTGACAGATGATAAAGAAAAGACTATTTATGAAAGCTTGGACAGGCCGCTAAAACTCGACGAACTTATTGAAAAACTCAATTTTCCCCTTTCCGATATTATTTCCGGTCTTTCAATGCTAGAATTGAAAGGAATGGTCAAGAACGTCGGCGGAGAGTGGATCAGAATGTGAGCGCAAAATCAAAACACAAAAATTAAACACAAAAATTTTACATTTTTGAATTTATTTTATGAAGCTCCTCATTGTCGAATCTCCCGCTAAAGCAAAAACTATTTCAAAATATCTGCATGGAGAATATACCGTCCGCGCAAGCATCGGGCATATTCGAGATTTACCAAAATCAAACAAAAAAGCCATAGACGTAGCCGCCGGTTTTATTCCCCACTACGAAATTGTAAAAGGAAAAGAGCGGGTCGTGGACGAGCTTTCCTCTCTTTCGAAGGAAGCCGATGAGATAGTACTGGCAACCGACCCTGATCGCGAAGGAGAGGCCATCGCGTGGCATGTAGCCCAGGCTCTTGGCCTTGAAAACTCTAAGCCCGCCCCTCAGGTCCCGAACCCCGGGTCGAGGAAAACCCCAAACCCCAAACCGAAAGTGGAGCGAGTTGTTTTCAACGAAATAACCCAACGAGCTGTTCAAGAAGCAATGACCCATCCGCGTTCAATAGATATGAAGCTCGTTAGCGCCCAACAAGCGCGCAGAGTTCTCGATCGCCTCTTCGGGTACGACCTCTCCGGCCTCATATGGAAAAAAGTCCGTTACGGTCTTTCTGCGGGCCGGGTGCAATCGCCCGCACTTCGCATTATTGTCGAGCGCGAACGGGAAATCCGCGCCTTCGTACCGGAAGACTACTGGGTCATCTCCGGACAGTTCCAAACACCCCGGAAAGAAATTCTTGTTCTCATGTGCGCCGAAGAACCGAAAACCGAGAAAGAGGCCCTGCGCATAGTCAGCGCCGCAAAAGAAGGCTCATGGCATATTATTTCCGTGACGGAAACAGAAACGAAACGCTCACCGCGACCGCCCTTTATAACCTCAACTCTCCAACAGACCGCAAGTTCTCGTTTTGGGTTCTCTCCTTCATACACCATGTCAATTGCGCAAAAGCTCTATGAACAAGGGCATATCAGCTATATGCGGACCGACAGCCCGATTTTAAGCCAGGACGCCCTACCCGCGATTTACGCCGAAATTGAAAAAGCATATGGCGCCAACTTTCTTTTGCCGAGAACCTACACCGCAAAGTCAAAAACGGCCCAGGAGGCGCATGAAGCAATCAGGCCGAGCAATATAAAAGCAAAAACAGCAGGGTCGACTCCCGAACAAAAAAAACTTTATGCGCTCATTCGCGAACGAACTCTCGCCTCACAGATGGCGGACGCAAAAATTCTTCGAACAAAAATATCAGCCAACATCGCCGAATCCAAAGAATCAATACCGGATTTTTCGATAAACGGCAGTATCATGGCTTTTCCGGGATGGCTGCAGGCCGACCAAACAGCCAAAGGCGAGGAACTTGAACTTCCGAAATTGAAGGAGGGTGACCCGCTTATACTGCAAGACATCGCGAGTGAAGCAAAAAAAACAGAACCGCCGGCGCGTTATACAGAGGCCGGACTCGTAAAAGAACTTGAACGGCGAGAAATCGGGCGCCCTTCAACCTACGCAACGATATTAAAAACCCTTCAGGACCGCGGCTATGTAGAAAAATTGGGCAGGGCGTTAAAACCAACGGACACCGGCGAGGTGGTAAGCACGTTCCTCGAAGAAAATTTTTCTTCTTATATCAGCGACTCTTTCACGGCGGAAATGGAAAATGACTTGGACGAAATTGCCGACGGTAAACGAGAGTACGCCAAAACCCTGCGTGATTTTTACGGCCCGTTCACGAAGGAGGTTAAATCAAAAGAGAAAATAGCAAAGCTCACAAACCTCGGAGAAGCTCCGAAAGAATTCCCCTGCCCGGTCTGCGGGAGCCCTATGATAATAAAACTTTCCCGGACCGGAAAATTCTTGAGCTGCAGCCGCTTCCCAAAGTGTCATGGCGCAAGGAAAATAGATGGCACGGTGCTCGAAGCGCCGAAAGAAACCGGCGAGATGTGCCCTGAATGCACGGAAGGCAAACTGATTGAACGCGAAGGACGTTTCGGAAAATTCATCTCTTGCAGCAACTATCCAAAATGCAAATACATTAAAAAGAGCGCCGAGGAAGAGGCGCGGGCAAAAACCGGAGTCCAATGCCCGAAGTGCAAAGACGGTGAAATCGTTGAACGAAGGGGCCGCTTTGGACCGTTTTTCAGCTGTTCAAATTATCCAAAATGCGACTTCGCCATAAAAGCGCGGCCAACCGGAACCGTTTGTCCGCTTTGCAGTTCGCTCATGATGGAAGGAACCAAAACAATTCCTGAAAGATGTAGCAGCAAAAATTGTCCGAATCACAATCCACACTTGGCTCAAAAAACTTAGAAAAAATTTTGTGTCAAAAATCTTGCTATAGCAGGATTTTTGACCACTGAAAATTTTGCTGTGGGATAAATAGAAAAACGCCCGATAAATGGGCGCTTTGTGACTTTTATGTCCGTTCCAGACGTGACGGAATTTGATTTCTCCTTGATTCAAGAAAAAACGCCCCTCGGGCGTTTTCGACTATCGAGACAACACAAACCCTTTCCATTCGTCGCTTAGTCCCCCGCCAAGCTCGGGCGGAAAGACAACCATTCGGCTTCTGTCGGCATACTTACGAAGATAGCCCTCATAAGAAACCTCTTCAGTGTAACCGCATCGGGTATTTGTACAGCGCGCACCACGAGCCCTCGCATCATGAACTAAATACCATTCTTGGCATCTCGGACAACGATCAGTCATGGCATCTCCCGACTTTCACTTTCCATCGCCGACAAAATGCCTCACGAACTTTATGAAAAACGCTTTCTGACGAGCGGCCGTCATAAGAAGAAGATGATATTTCTTTGCATCGAGGGGGCCCGGCTCCAATCCAAGCGCCTTAGGAATGACAAAATCACACCCCAAAACCGGACAGTAGTTCAACTCTCCACAGCCGAAATTATTGTCGAGTTCCTCATCATAAACCCTTTCCAGTGGCTGGGGGTTTGAATGACGACC
Organism: Candidatus Sungiibacteriota bacterium; assembly: GCA_016186145.1. Lineage (GTDB taxonomy): Bacteria > Patescibacteriota > Minisyncoccia > Sungbacterales > SURF-37 > JACPMF01. The sequence goes on from JACPMF010000004.1 coordinate 9,171, forward strand.
ACAGTGACCTCGAGTGCCACCCACAGTTATCCTGACCATCACTCCCCCCATTTTAGAACCTAGTTGACGGAACAATAATGTGCGGGTCGGGACTATTTCTACCGGCAAGCCATAAAGGATAGTCCTCTTCAACTTTAGTATAAGGATCAAGCCCAGCCGCTTTCCGAATTTGGTTAACGCTTTCTTGAAAAACTTCGCCAAGCTCAACGGTAGCCAGACGAGTCTCTACCACCATGGCGCTTCCATCTTCCAAAACTTCTTGGTTACGAATCTTTTGCTGCAATTCCGGGGAAAACTTCAATGCCCCGATTTCTGGACTCGACAGAGCTTTCGGCAACTCGTAGTCGGCAGGAAGAATAAGAAATTCCGTACCCTTTAACCGCGTAAGCACTGAAGACGAGCGAGCTCTTCCTTCATACATCTGCGCAAAAAGATGCGCTCGCTTAAAGAACGGAAGCGGCGGGCCAAACCCTCCGCCGGGAAGCGGAAGACTTGTGTATACATCATAGAACGACTCAAAACTAGCGATGACCTCAACCACTCCCCTGCCGTTATCAAAAGCCCTGAACGAAGAGCCGCGAAAGACGTTTATCCATTGGTCGTCAAAATCCTGAAGCCGCAACGCGCTTTCGTAAAGCAACGACCGCCGCTCTCGCAACATGGGAATTACATTAAGCGGCGGGACGCCACGAAAGACGTTCGCCGCGCGCTTCAAATTCCATTCCCTTAAATCTCGAAGAAACTTCGGATCAGTAATCGGCAATCCCTCTTTAAGCGCGCGCCTTAAGCAAGCGGTCATAGCGGTGGCACCGCTGTGAAGACGCGCCGGCTGCTCATGGATCAAACAGCGATACACTCTCTTTTTCTCATCAACCTTTTCGTAATGTCGAAGATCCTGCCCACAGGCCCGGCATTCCGGCCACAGGGTCTGAAACTTGGTCTTTGTAACCGCATCGGTGAAATAAAAATTGATGGTATCAACCATGCCAAGAAACTGTACAAACTCAAGATCGTCTTCCGGGTAAATACCATCGCGCCACGACGGAGCCACGAGTTCCTGCAAGGCAATCTTTTCGGCAAACTCCCGCATCTTGTCAAAGTGCGGCCACGCATAAAAACGCGGGTAGTTTGAATAAGCGCTCAGCCGCAAAAGATATGGATTCATCCCGTTAGAAGCAGGTCGCGGTAACGCCTCATTTCTATTGCTCCTATCTGTCATTGTTTTGCCTCCTGTCTTCCATATCCCGCTGATTTTTAGAGCTGCGACCGCGGCTTCTAACGGGATTCATCCGAAACCCCCTCTCGGTTTTGTCTCAAAAAAATTTTAAAAGAGCAACAATAAACTACTGTATAATAAGGATTCGCTGCTTAAATTGCAATCATTAAAAAAACGGCATACAATGAAATCCTATGGGTGTCAAATCTGATGCGGAACAACTATTTTTCAAGCTTTCCAGCACGCTCCAAGAACAAGCGCGCGAACCGAAAGAAATCAAGTTAATCAGCAACGCATACAACTTTGCGGTTATTGCGCATGACGGGCAAAACAGAAAATCAGGAGAACCTTACATCATCCACCCTCTCGCCGTGGCAAACCGTCTTGCCGCGATGCGTCTTGACGCGGAAACAATCGCCGCCGGGCTTTTGCATGACGTCTGCGAAGACACCGCGGCGACAATTCAGGATATTCAAAAAGAGTTCGGCGAGAACATCGCGTTTCTCGTGGACGGCGTCACAAAGTTAGGACTCCTCCGGTACCGCGGCAGCGAGCGCGGCGCGGAAAACCTAAGGAAGATGTTCCTCGCCGTAGCCGAAGACATCCGCGTCGTACTGATTAAGCTCGCGGACCGGCTGCATAATATGGAAACCCTCGAACATGTCGCTCTCGAAAAACAAAAACGCATAGCAATTGAAACTCTCGAAATTTATGCGCCGCTTGCATATCGCCTCGGGATCGGAGAATTTAAAGGGCGGCTCGAAGACCTCGCGTTTCCCCACATCTACCCGGAAGAACACCGCTGGCTGGTACACCACGTCCAGGAAACTTTTGAAGACCGCAAGTTATACACCGAACGCCTCATTCCCCAAATCGGCAGCGAGCTTCGTGAAGAAAAACTGACCCCCCTCGACATTCACGCCCGCGCCAAGCACCACTACTCTCTCTATAAAAAACTGCTCGCCCACGATATGGACCTGGGAAAAGTTTATGACTTGGTCGCCGTGCGGATAATCGTCAAAAATATGGAGGATTGCTATCGCGCCCTCGGGGTCATACACGCCCGTTGGAAACCCCTCCCCGGGCGCATCAAAGACTATATTGCGATGCCAAAGCCGAACGGTTATCGATCGCTTCATACCACCATCTTTGGCCCGGAAGGAAAGATCACCGAAATCCAAATTCGAACACCGGACATGCACGAAGAAGCTGAAAACGGCATTGTCGCGCACTGGGCATACAGCGAGGCAAAGGTAAGACCGGAGTTCAAAAAACGTAACGGCGAAAACACGCGAAGCAAAAACCTTGCCTGGGTAAAACAGCTTCGGGAATGGCAAAAAGAATTCCAAAATCCGGACGAATTTCTCGAGTCCCTGAAAATCGATTTTTTCAAAGACCGGATTTTTGTTTTCACGCCGAAAGGCGACGTCATTGACCTTCCCGAAGAATCGACGCCGATTGATTTTGCATACCAAATCCACTCGACCATTGGAGGCACTGCGATTGGGGCGAAAGTAAACGGCAAAATCGCAGCCCTCGATTACCGGCTCTCTTCGGGCGACATGGTCGAAATACTTACCCAAAAAAACAAGATACCAAGTCGCGATTGGCTCGGATTCGTCAAAACCGCATCGGCCAGAAAAAAAATAGCGTCCATCCTCCGAAGGCGGCGGGAAGAAATTTCATTTTCACAAAAAAGCGGCACGGCCGTTGAACTTCGGCTGACCGCAAAAGACAGAATAGGGCTCCTAAAAGATGTCGCGCGCGTGATTGCCGACCACCGGATCAACATGAAAAACATTTCATCGGAAACAAAAAACCGCCTCTTTCCGGCGATCACGATCCAAATTACTCCGCGCTCAAAACAATCTCTTGAAAAGCTGCTGGTCCGCCTGAAAGCAATAAAAGGGGTAGAGGAAGTCGAGTATAAACTACTTAGTTAAAACAAGCCGCATATAAAAATCTTTCATTAACGGCGATGTAACGAAAAAACCCGAACGAGCCATATCCTAAAATTTTCCATTGCAAAGATGTGAATACAAATTGACGAGCGAGCGAAACAAAATAACGGAAATTCGCTTATTTCGAATTTCCGTTATTCATTTTGTAAGGCTCGCGAGAATAATTTGCTCACATCGCTGCCTGGAAAATTTTAGGATATGGCGAGTCAGACTTCTCTGATAATCTTCCCGAGAATTGCCTGCAACTCTTCTTCCGAATAAAACTCAACGACTATTTTTCCGCGGGATCCGTCTTTTTGTAAAAGCACCTTGGTGCCAAGCGTTTCTTCAAGACGCGACTGCGCCACGCGTATTTCCGGGTCCATAAACATGGCATTCCGGCGCTTTGTAGGGCGGCGGGCGCCCAAGATGGCGCGAGTGGCAAGTTCTACATCCCGGACCGAAAGATTATTTGCTAGAGTCTCTTCAAAAAGCTTTGCCTGGTTTTCAGGAAGATCCTGAAGAGTCAAAAGCGCCCTTGCGTGACCTTCGGTTATGAGCCCGCCCCCCACCGCTTCTTGAATATTCCCGGGCAACGCCACCAAACGCACCGCATTTGCGACATATTCACGGGATTTACCAATACGCTCGCCCACCTGTTTATGGGTCAATTTGAATTCTTCAGAAAGCTGTTTGAACGCCTTGGCCCGTTCTATCGGATTAAGATCTTCGCGCTGAACATTTTCAATCAGAGCCAATTCCAACTTCTGCCGCTCCGGCGTCTGTCCGCGTTTGATTATGGAGGGAATCTCACGAAGCCCAGCCATAACTGACGCCCGCCATCTCCGCTCCCCAGCTATAATTTGATAGCGAACATCGAAGCCGCGCGGGGTTTCGAGCTCAACTTTCGATACCACAATGGGCTGGAGTACGCCATGAACTTTTATTGAGTCAGCAAGGCTTTTTAGCGCCTCAATATCAAATTCCCGGCGCGGCTGAAAAGGATTTGGTTCTATTTTATCGATATCAATCCAGAAAACGCTCTCGCCTTTCGACCGGGCAAATTTCATTTCTTGATCGTAAGGGCCAACCGGAACCCCTGCCGGTATCTGTTGATTTAAAACTGGTTCTTGTTTAGGAAGAGTGTCGGCAACTGCAAAAACCGCGGGTTTTTGTTCTCCGGCCGGATCACCCGCATGCATAATTTTATAACTCGGCTCCAAAAGGTTTTCCTGCTCGCCAAGGACATCAAGCGGCTCTTTAATTACATAGCCGTTGAGTTCAGCACCCAATGGATTTAAATTGCCTTCAAAATTGTGTTGATTGTCGCTCGACATATCTACCACAGCTTAAGATATTTTTTAAAAACGCGCAAGATGAGGTGTTGAAAACAGTAACTTTTTAATTTATAGTTGCATGAGATCAGGGCATGTGGCGGAACTGGTTTACGCGCACGACTCAAAATCGTGTGGCCTCACGGCCGTGTGGGTTCGACTCCCACCATGCCCATTTTGTACCCAAAACGAAACTAACATTTAAAGAATTCGAATGGACGCCGCAACTTGCTTATGTTGTAGGACTTTTAGTAACCGACGGTAATTTATCTAGTGACGGTCGACATATAATAATGCGCTCGTCAGATGTAGAATTGTTGAACACTTTCAAAAATTGCCTTAATATCAATAACAGAATTGGAAGAACACAAAACGGCAAAACGATTTCTTATAGAGTACAATTCGGAAGTATACAATTTTACAACTGGCTGAAGAAGATAGGACTATTCCCCGCAAAAAGTTACACGATCGGTGAAATAGATATTCCAGATAAATTTTTTAGAGATTATCTTCGTGGATGTATAGACGGCGATGGCAATATTTGTACGTACAAAGATTTATATAACGTATATAAAGGAAGAAAATACGTCACTCAGCGACTATTTATAAAAATTGTGTCTGCAAGTAAAAAACATATCGTTTGGCTTCGGAATAAAATTACTGCCCTTAACGGCAGTAACGGAGCAATAATTAAAGACAGCCCGGCAGATAAACAACGGGTTCCAATGTGGATACTGAAATTTGCCAAAAAGGAATCACTACGGCTTCTCAGTTGGATTTACTATCAACCAGACATCCCTTGCCTTGAACGTAAACATATGACAGCTGTGTATGCCATCGAAGAGATTAGCAAACAAAAACGGCGTGTATATTCTAGAATATAAACACTTGAAGGCAACCTCGTGAGAGTTCAACTCTCTCCCGCGGCATTACGAACCTACTTAAACCCCGGCAAAGGCCGGGGTTTAAAATTTACCCTTTTAAACAGGTTTTGGGCAAACGCAATAAAATAATGGGCGCGTCTGGATTCGAACCAGAGTTCCCGGGTGTAGAACTGCGCAGCCGCTTCGCGGCTTGCTCGTTACACCCGCGAAAAGTCACCGCACCATCCCGAACAAATTGAGGTTAGGGTGCGCGATCCCGTACTTCCGCGATACTGACTCTGTACCATTACGGGTCAGCAGTTCGGGAGATGCGGGATCTGCGCCAACTTCTCGCTCCCTCTGGTCGCGGAAGTTGCGGGACTATTTAAACGCTTTTCGCCCTTCTCAATTCATCCCGTTGGATTTTATAAAAATGGGCACTGCAGGGATCGGACCTGCGGCCTTCACAATGTCAATGTGACGCTCTACCACTGAGCTAAGTGCCCTAGAAAATCTAACGGGATGTCAACGAGACGCTCTAACCGGCCTCGGCTACGCGCCCTTAAAACGAATCGGACGATGCTGAACGACGTTAGAACCTACTTTCAGGGTATCAAAAACTACGAAATGTTTCCAGATTTCAGCAGGATTTCAAAATAAAATCGGCTCTTTATGGAAGCCGATCTCTAACTTTCTGCTTTGGTAAGCAGTAATTGATAAGTTTCGCGACGATTGTCGTCGACTTTTCGGGGCAGGAACGGCAAGGCTTTTTCGTAAGTTTGTGCCAGGCTGCCATTTGCGTTCGAATACATCCGATCAAATCTTTGGATAATCTCATGTGCAACGCTTTGAATAAGCGGCATCCGTGAAGAACGGTATCTGCTTCCGAATTTTGATGTCCACGCAGGCCCCTGCGTGTTTCTGATATTTTCCTTGAGTTTCGGGAAATCAGTTTCTCCCTCCATATTGATAAGGAGCGGTGCTTGTTCGTAGCAAAATGGCATTGAGGGTTGCCATCTGGCTTCCACGACATTTTCATGCACTAAAAGTTTAACTGAAGGGGAAAGATATACCAATCTCGTGCCTGCTTTTCCGCCTTGGGCAAAAGCGAAGCGACAACCTTCAATTTCACGGATCCTTTTTGGGTGCATGATATTCCTTCCATGGCAGCCAGTAAGCCCGAAGCTGCCAAATTCCCAAAATGGATCACGTCGCGTATCGTTCGGATCATTCAACCGCGGCCTTCTCAGGTGGATAAGTATGACCTTGTCTTTCACTTAAACCTCCACAATCACAATAAAGACCTGCCCGGATTCTATGGTGGACAGAGAGCGATTGTCAATATCACACACCCTGCCGCGTCATTCCTATTTCTGGATAGATTCTCTCACCTCTCTCACAAAAAACAGCCCCATAAAATAAGGCTGCTTTTATGACAAAAAATGTCTTTTCAAGAACGCCCTGCCGGAGCCTGATTTTAGATATTTTTCGAAATTGAAAGCAACATATTTATTTTGAAAAGCGAAATAAGAAATTAATTTGATCGGCAATCTATTTTTTGTGGCTGGAACTTGCGCTTTATTATGTCTTACGATTCTGTCTTTTAGATCAGAAGTACATCCAATATAAAATCTTCTATCACAACATTCTAAAATATAGACATAGTTCATAATAACGGGTTTTACCTCGCCGAAGCCAAGCCGAGTCCCGCCTTCGTTTTGCGGAGCAAAACTTCGGCGAGGCGAAGGCGGGAGTGGCAGGAGTCGAACCTGCAGTCACGGTTTTGGAGACCGTTGGTTTGCCATTAACCGACACTCCCACAAAAAAACGAGAGATCATTTTTTCGTTTCTTTGTGACCGGTGTGTTTTCTGCACCAATTGCAAAATTTCTTCAGCTCAATCTTTTTCTCGACCGTTTTCTTGTTCTTGCGCGACCAGTAATTAACGCGCTTGCACTTCGTGCATTGCAACTTTATTAAATTTGGTTGCGGCATATTTTTATCTCTTTCAGCTAAACGCAAAATTAAAAACTAAAATGCGAAACTGACTAAAAGAAATCCTTATCTAGTTCTTTTCAGGAGTTTTAAAAACTCTTTTACTGAAAATTTTGCTTGCTTCAAAATTTCATTCAATAACCACCGGGGTATATCAGCATTGTGATAAGGAATCGTGGTTTGGCGAGTTACATCACGAAAGTGTTGCAAACGAATATGACTTCCGCCCTGTCTTACAATTTTAAATCCCGCCTTAAGCAGGACACGAAGCAACGCTCTTGAGCTTATCATCGGCAAAATGCTCATGGAACTGGCGCAAACAACCTTGATTTTGGCAGTCTGCCTACCGCCTTTCTCGTTTCATCAACAACGATTTTTCCATCTTCTATCACGCAGTCGCAATAAATTTCTATAGCGTCCTTGGCCATTTTTTTTGCTTCAGTAAGCGTTTTTCCAAACGTTGCTACTTCGGGAAGAGAAATTCCCTTCACAAGGTAAACTCCTTCTTTAGCATCACGCCAAATAAGCACCTTGTAAGTACCATTTCGCGTCTGGATGGTAAATTCCCTTTTATTTTTCATGTGTATACAATAACAAACCTTACCGGATTATTCAATCGTTCGTTCATCTACAAACCGTGGGCTTATGATTTTGAGTCGGCAGGTTACACACTTACGTTTTTTAGCCTAGGGGGAGGATCGAACTCCCGACCTACTACTTACCATGCAGTTGCTCTACCACTGAGCTACCTAGGCAATAATTCACAAGTATATTCCGAAGTTTTGTGTTATTAAAATAAACAGTCATAACACCATATTTTGTTTTCTCTCTGTAAGTTCCAATACTCCTAGCCGGAGTAATTGTTGGTTTCATAAACTGTTTTCTGCCAACACCTAATTGATTCTGCCAAAATACTATAGCATGATTTGGCTTAATATCGCTAAAAATTTGTAAGCCAAATTTTAATTTCGCCTTAGAAACACCACAGCATCTATGCAAAAACTTAATAAATATTTTAATTAGTGCTGGGTCTGTATTTCCAAGCCGTACCTGATTTTTACTCTTTTTACTTCCTTCACCCCAGTATAGTCCGACGCCGAGTCCAAATAATTTTGCATCTTCTAAGGTTGTGGGGATACGAATAATAAACGGGTCTCCCTTCGGATTATGCTTTATATACATTGCCTGAGAGATTGATCGTTTTTTAATTTTATGTTTCGCAAACCAGTAATTAACCTTGTGTTCTGAGCACTTAAGAAAAGAGGCGATTTCATGAACAGATTTTTTGTCGGCTTCATAAAGTTTTTTCAATTGTTTTGCCGGAAACGACATTAACTTAATTATAAACCATACATTAAGGTGGTCAACAACAACCTTTAAAAGGTACTACTTATGCCGAGGGTGGGATTTGAACCCACAAGTCCTTGCGGACACAGACTTCTAAGGCCTGCGCGTATTCCATTTCCGCCACCTCGGCAAATTTCAACAGATACTTATACCATTCCGCCAGCCGCCCGCCGTAAACGAATTCTAATTGAGTATTAAATTAAAATCAAACGCGGGAAGACCGTAAGTAAAACGGGCGTAGGTAACAAATCCGCCAATAACGGCAAGCGCGACGATGGAAAAAAATGCGATCTGCCGTTTTGGCGAAGATGCAAAAAACTTATGAGCAGATATTTTTTCAACTCCTAAAGCAAGAAGCCCTATGCCAAAAAGATACGCCGGGAAATAATGATAAAGGAATGTGCTCCTGTGGACTATGGTCGCAAAAGGAAGAAGCGAGCCGATGTAGCCGGCAAGCAGTATCAACACGATCGATGGCAATACATTTTTTTCTTTACGGACGAGGCTGTAAATAAAGCGGCGTACGGCGGCAACCGCAATAATCACCGAAAGAGTCGCGCCAAACCAAACGGACGGATTGCCGTAGAGAGTAAGCGAACGGCTTTCATCGCCGTAGTAAAGCATCGGAAGCTGCATCGCTGGCCATAAATACCACGGACTTTGCAAATAATGGATGCCGCCCAACGTATAGTTTCCGAATGAAAGAAACCATTGAACAAGGGTTGCTGCCATGAATTGCACAGCAGCGCTGGATGCAGTAACGCTGGCAGGAGGAAAAAACCGCTCCCCCATAAACCCATCTCTATAGAACACCGCTAAAAGTTCGACCGGCGAGAAAAAAAGGAAATTTGCGAGATAACCAAAAAAAAGCAGCGCTACCGCAACCGTACAAAAAACTTTCAGACGGCTCCAGAAGATTTTATCGCCCGTTTTCCCGCTAAGAAACGCGGCCACAAGAGCCGGAGCTAAAAACGTTATAGCAGTCAGCTTGACGCTCAAAGAAAGCCCAAACATGGCCCCGGCAAGATAAGGACTCTTATTTCTGTCAAAAAATAACCATAGGGCCGCGAAACCAAATGCAAGGAACATGCCGTTTAACAATATAAGGCGCGTTTCGAGAATAAACGCGTTCTCAAAAGTAACCATAAAAGCGCCGAAAAGCGCGCCGGCCTCTCCAAGGCCAACCGACCGGAGAAAAAGGTAAAAAAAGAGCGCGAGGGCGACGCCGAAAAGCGAAGCAAAAATCCGAAGCGCAACATAAGGATAGCTGCCGAAAGAACGATCAAGTTTATTGACCCAAGGGCCGCCGTCTTTCGCGTGTTCAAAGGATATAAAATTCGCGCCAGCAAATTTGTCGTTCGGAAAAAAAGAGAGCGCTCCGGCAAACAAAATCTTACCGAGCGGCGGATGGATATCCCAAAACGGACGATCGTTTAAATAGTATGCGGCGTAACTTGCAAAATGCGCCTCGTCAAAAACGGGAGAAGCCGGATATGAGATACGATAAAAGTGCAGTCCGGCGCTAAGAATTAAAATTGCGGCGAGAATATAAACCTTTGGTTTGAAAGAAAAAATAGCCATGCTCCGCAAATCTGCGTATATATAAGAATTGTAATTGAGTAGCGAAGTGAAATCAATTCTATCTGATTGCTGTAAAATCCAGCGATCGCTGGAAAATACGGCAACGATAAAAAGTGGAAGATTAAAAAGGTGAAAGGGATAAAAATGGCAAATTAAATTGCCCTCCCCTGCGACCGCGTCTGCGATCTGCAAGGGAGGGCTGCTGCTGGCCGTCGGCGCCTATTGAGTCACGATCACCCGACGGCCGTTCGGGTAATCGCAGAAAACGCGGCCGGTCTTGACGAACCATCCCGGACCCCCGTTGGGGTCCGACATATTCGTCCACTCCTCCGACATCCTGCCCGGAGGCATGCAAATGACCGGCCTACGGAGGGGCGGCGCTGGGATCACGGTGATCACCGGCTGGCTCACCACTTGCGGCCCGCCGGGCACCCAGATCACCGGCTGGCCGTTGGCGGCACGGTTGAAGTCGTAAATCGCGCCGGCACCGCCGCCGATCGCGGCACCGATCGCGGCTCCATGGCCGCCGCCGATCGCAGCACCCACACCAGCGCCGATCGCGCCGCCGACGAGAGTCCCGCAACCGGCAAGCGCAACCACAGAAAGAAGAAGAACAGAAACGAGCAAGCGGCTCTTCATGTTTGGCCCTCCTTTGGCCTTTATTCACGAGGCGAAATTGTCAGCGATCTTATAGCGCTTTGAGTATAGCATATTTTTACTCCGAAGTCAATATCCAAAAAGCCCGTAGATACTGCGCTTTTGTACTACAGAAAAACAAAATCCCGGGATCACCCGGGATTTTATTGTTTCCTTGATCAAAGAAAAATCTATTAACCGCCGAGAAAAGACGCAACAAAACTCTTGGCAACTCGGGCAAAAAGCGCTACCGCAATACCAACCAACCCCCAAATAAGAGATTTTCGGGCAGTCGCCACTTTCTCTTCATTCCCGGCCGCAGTCAAAAATTGAAACGCGGCAACCAATATCATGATTATCGCAAGAATGAAAACAATTGCCTCAAACCATGTGGCGATTTGGTTAATTAAGTTGATAAGCTGTGAAACGCTCGACGGACCGGCGCCAGTTTGCGCAAGGGCAACAAGCGGAAGTATCGTTACTCCGCCTGCAGCCGCTCCGATATAAGCCTTCTTAAATAAATTATACATATGATGATGGATCTTTATGATATTACCAACCTCGACCTTTTATGTTAAAAAAATAATTCGCGTCGACCAACTTATGGAGTACGCGGAGGAATAATGTTTGTTATTTTGGTTTTTATATTTTTAATTTTGGTTCCGGTACCCCCAGAACATTAGCTACGAAACTTGCCGCAAGCTGGGCAACAAGTGCTACCGCGATGCCGAGGAGCGCATAAAGAAGCGTCCTCCTTGCCATATCAACCCGTTCTTGATTTCCTGCTGCGGTGATGAAAAGAAAGGCGGCAACTAATATCATTATTATCGCAATGATAAAAATGATGGCCGTAAACCAACGCACAATCTGGTCAAGCTGAACAGCTAAATCAGTAACTGACGTCAGCGCCGCAAACGCAAAAAAAGGAAGCACCAGCACCGTTGCTATCCCAAATACCGCGATGTTCAAAAAGACCTTTTTTCTCAACATATTTCACTTCTCAATCCTATGGCTGACCGCCTTTTAACACATCTTGAATTATATAGATAAATCCCTGGCCAATCAAGACAATCGCAAGCCCAACCAATGCCCATGTCAATGCTTGCCGCGCCTTCTTAACCTTCTCCGGGTTCCCTGCGGAAAACATGTACAAAAGCCCTGCATAAAGTATCACGAGAACCGATACGGGTGTTACGATCTTTGTGGCAAAGACAGTTATAGCTCCGACTATTTCAGTAAAACTCTCGGCTTTAATAGGGTTCGCAATCTTTCCCTGGGCATAAGAAATTCTTGAAAAAAAGAAAGAGCCCGCATAAACGGCAAACCGGACACCGTCAAGAACTCTAAAGCGGCTCATCATTTTCGAATCGCGCGCGCAAGAGGTATTGACCACTCAAAAATAACCGTGCCGACAAAATACAATAACGCCGCGATAAATCTTGTGTCTATTGCTTCCATATTGTTTAGTATAGCATAACAACCGACGTAAGTTATACACACCCAGCAACCGGAAACTCTAAACTCTAAAATTACCGGCCTAAAGAATTTACAGCCTACACGCTCCTGAAGGAAGCTCGTTCCACGGAGCAAGCGTGCCAATGAATTTGCCGGCCGAACTTGTATCAAGATTGCCGGTAAGAACCTTAATTATAGTGCTAACTAAAAGCCATGAAATAAACACTATAACAACTCCGATAATGGCATTGGTAAGAATTTTCTTTCCTGCCGTCACTCGCGACTCCGAGGCCGCGCCAAACATAATCATAAGGCCGCCGACGACTATCATCAACCCGGCAAGAGGAATGGCTATATTCGTAATAAGAAATTTGGTGATGCGTATTCCGAGAACCGCGAGGTCACAAATAGTACACGCCGGCTGTATCGTACCGTCAGGGTTCGTGCCACCGCAATGAACAAGGCCTTGGGCAAGGACAATAGAGGGTAGAGCAAATAATACAACTACTAAAGCCGAGGCCAGTAAAATATAATTGCTATGACTTAAAAACTTCATGCTATATCATCAGCGAATTGCGAATCGGTCGCGAATATGCGAATCTTACGATTCATTATTATTCGCAAATTCGAAGGGATTCGTTATTCGCTGATTTATCTCATATTACCGCGTCGGATTTAATAAACTATTAACCCTTACATTCGCCCTCCCAACAGCATCTCCGGCCGATGCTGACTTATTTACCACGGAATTGATCATTTCTTTTAAAATTTCGCTGACCTTCACGTCATCCGGAACCAACCACGTACGCGCGGCAAGCACTTGGCCATAGAAAACTTCGAGATAATCTTCTGTAGGGCGTCCACCAACAAGATCGCGGCGGCTGGGAGCAAGACCAAGGGAATCCGCAAAGAATTTATTGTTGTCGCGATCAGCCAACCAAAACAAAAACCTCCACGCCTCAACCGGATTCCTTGATTGTTTTGCAACACCGTTAAACCGATACCGGCCGTAGTAAACCTTGACCGTCGTATCTTTCGGCTGCGGGAACGAAGAAATATCAAAAGCGAGATGAGGATTTTTCCCCTCAATCCGAGGCACGTCTTCCGCATACCCGAAAACGATCGCTGTCTTCCCTTGCGCAAACGCATCAAGAGAGTTCGGGAAAAAACTTGACCATGAATAGGTCCGCTTAACGCTATCCGCAAACGCAGTGTAAAAACTAAGCGCTGATTCGGCCGGCCCCACGAAGTCGCCGGGAGATCGCAAACCCGCAAGTCCGCTTGTTAAATTCTTCCTATTCACAAGCTCAACACCCGATTGGGCCAAAAGCGCAGAAAGAATATCAACCGCATGTTCTACGTTTGCTGCCGTGCCGAGGGCGATACCGGAACGAGAGACCGTACCCACCTCTGAATAACTCGTAAGGCGCGCTGCAACATCAACAAGCTCTTCCCATGTTTTAGGGGGCAGGGCGATATTAGCGGAATTGAAAAAATCGCGATTATAAAAAAGCGCCAGCGTATCAACGGTAAGCGGAAGTCCAATAATGTTGCCGTCGGGTGTTATCAAATCTTCTTCGGCAGCGCCAAAAAAAGTGCTGCGAAAATCCCGCGGGCGGAACAAAAGTACTTCTTGCGGCAAAAGCGAAAGCTTATCTTTATGCTTAACAATTTGAGTGTTTGAGAGCGTAAAAATATCAGGTCCCGTTCCGGAAGCAAGCGCGTTTAAGAGCTCCTGCTCATAGGTTTCCTGGTTTTTCTTTACGTATGCGATCCTAACATTCGGGAACGCCGCGGTATAGCGCGCGAATGCTTCTTGCCAAAGCCGGCCCTCTTCGAGACTCCATACGGTAAGAGCAATAGAGGGCGGCCTTTGTCTGCGACCGAGCGGAATAATGTCAAAAACAACAAGAAGGGCCGTGAGCACGATAACGCCTATAACACCGAACATTATAATCTGGGCTCTGTTCATATAAACTACTTTTTATAAAGTAACCCGTAATGATGGGACCCCGCCTCAAATTCTCGGTCGTAAGAAAACCCGGCTCGCGAAAGAAAAGATTGCACGGCCCTCTTGTTTAACCGCATATCCGAAGGTGGACCGCCGGGAAACGGAGTTTCATCCCACTCAATAACCGCGACCCGGGCTCCTATTTTCAAGATTCGATGCGCTTCCATCAAAACTTCAAACTTTTTTTCAACCTGAAAAAGAATATTAGAAATCACGACAAGATTCACGGACTCGGCCGGCAAATGCGTTCCCTCCGAAAGTTCGAGATCAGCCCACACGGTCTCAACATTCAACAAATGCTCAAGCCGCGCCCTTGATTTAACCAGATCAAGCGCCCGCTTTTGGACATCGAATGCAAAAACTTTTCCTTCCTCCCCGACCCGTCGCGCAAGAGGAAGTGTGTAAAAACCCGCCCCCGCTCCGAAATCGGCGACATGCATTCCTTTAATCACCTCGAGGTAACTAACGACACGCTCCGGGTTTAAGAAAGATGTGGGTTGAGAAATATTCATGTTATATCATCAACGAATTACGAATCAATCGCGAATGTACGAATCTTACGACCCATTGCTATTCGTAAAAGATTCGTTATTCGTTGATTTGCTTCAGAGCACTATTACTGAAGCTACCGCATCTCCCTCGTCGAGCCTCATGACCCGCACACCCTGTGTGGCGCGCGAGAGAACCGGAATCGCAGAAAGAGGTGTGCGAATAACTTGTCCTCTTCGCGAGATAGCGATAAGCTCCGTTTCTTCAGAAAGAGCGTGCATGCTCACAATGATGCCGTTTTTCGGGGTAACCTTCGCGGTCTTTATACCGGATCCCCCTCGATGCTGGCGTTTATAGTCACTGATCGGCGTCCGTTTGCCATACCCGCGCTCGGACATAACAAGAAGTTCTTTGGCCTTTTTTCCAACGTCAGTAATAACATCAAAACCAATAACCTCATCGCCTTTCTTAAGCCGAATCGCCTTCACGCCCGATGCTGTCCTTCCCATGGGCCGAATATCGCGCTCTGAAAACCGTATCGCCTGCCCGAACTTTGTCACCATCGCAATTTCATCTTTCCCGCGAGTAATTTTTACCCAGCGAAGCGAATCGTCCTTCTTTAAAGTAATCGCCGCGAGCCCGGAACGGCGCACATTTTCAAACGCGCTGCCGGCAACTTTTTTAATAATACCATTCCTCGTCGCCATCACTAAATAACCCTCATTCTTCTGGTCTTTAGAACGCTTCGGAGCGGCAAGAATCGAATGCACGGCATCGCTGCCTCCTATAGAAATGAAATTGTGGACCGCCTTACCTTTTGAGACCCTGGATCCTTCCGGAATTTCGTATGCTTTAATCTGGTACACCCTCCCTCCGGCAGTGAAAAACAAAAGATCGGAATGAGTATTCGCGGTGATGAAATGTTCTACCACGTCTTCTTCTTTTGTTTCGATCCCGATCGTCCCCTTCCCGCCGCGTTTCTGAAGCCGATAGCTTTCCGGACTAACCCGCTTCACATACCCGCCCCTGGTCAAAACGACAACCGTCTCTTCTTCCGGAACGATATCTTCTTCTGCAATTTCTTTGGCAGCGTTCCTTACCACCATAGTCCTCCGTTCGTCTGCATATTTTTCTTTGACTTCTGCGAATTCCTTTTTCACAACGTTAAGGATTTTTCTACGGTCTTTCAAAAGCGCCTCAAGTTCTTTAATAAGCGCTATTTTTTCTTTCAGCTCGTCTTCTATTTTTTGCTTCTCGAGCGCAGCGAGCGTTGAAAGCCTCATCTCCAAAATAGCCGATGCCTGCGCATCGGAAAACTTGAAGCGCGCCATTAAATTCTTATGGGCGTCCTCGCGATCGCGTGATTTTTTTATCAGCTGTATTACGGCATCAATGTGATCGAGCGCCTTTTTCAGGCCTTCAAGGATATGCGCGCGTTCTTTGGCCCGAGCAAGATCGAATTCGGACCGGCGGCGAACCACAACCTCCCGATGCTTCAAGTACTCTTCAAGCGCGCTCTTAACGGACAACACCTGCGGCTGGATGCCGTCGACGAGTGCAAGCATATTCAAATTAAACTTCTTCTCGAGATCGGTAAATTTATAAAGCCCGTTTAAGACTTTTTGCGGAAAAGCGTCCTGCTTCAAATCAATAACAACCGAAAGCCCGTCTTTGTCGGATTCGTCCCGAATATCTTTTATTCCGTCTATTTTTTTGTCTTTGACAAGTTCGGCGACTCTCATGACCATTTCGGCTTTATTCACCTGATACGGGATTTCGCTTATAACGATCTGTTTTGCGGCCCTGCCCTCTTGCCCTGAGCCTGTCGAACGGGTTTTTTCAACAATCTCCGCCCTGCCGCGCGTCAGAATGGCCCCACGCCCCGTTGCATAGGCCTGACGGATTTCCTTTTCGTTGAAGATAAAACCGCCGGTTGGAAAATCCGGCCCTTTGATAAAATCCATGAGTTCATCGACGGAAGCATTCGGATGGTCGGCCAGAAAAACAAGCGCATCAATAACCTCTCCGAGGTTATGCGGAGGAATATTGGTCGCCATGCCGACCGCAATCCCAAGCGTCCCGTTCAAAAGCAAATTCGGGAGAGCCGCGGGGAGCACCACGGGCTCTTTTCGGGTAGCGTCATAATTCTCCGTAAAATCAACCGTGTCCTTATCGATGTCTTTCAAAAGCTCTTCGGCAATCCTCGTCATTTTTGCTTCGGTGTAACGCTGGGCCGCAGCGGCGTCTCCGTCAACCGACCCGAAATTCCCTTGTCCATAAACAAGGGGATAGCGAAGCGAAAATTGCTGGGCCATTCTTACTAAAGCATCATAAACCGCAAGGTCTCCATGCGGGTGATATTTACCAAGCACCTCGCCGACAATCCTTGCCGACTTTACAAACTTCACGTTCGGCCGCAATCCCAACTCATGCATGGCATACAAAATCCTGCGGTGCACCGGTTTTAACCCATCGCGCACATCCGGCAAAGCGCGTGCGACAATAACCGACATTGCATAGTCAAGGTAAGACTCCCGCATCTCGTCGATTATTTCTCGATTTTGAATTTTACCTATGTCTGCCATTTTTGTCAGCGAGCCCCGCGGGCGAGATGCTACAAAAATGAGCACCCAGCACTAAAATTTTCGCGACTCGTTTTAAAACCAACCCTTCACCATTGACGCCAACACATCGAATCAATAATTACCATCGATATAAATTTTAGTGCTGGGCGCCATACTTCAATACTTACTCCGTAAGGTATTCAAAAAAATCACTCATTGCCTGACCCATGATCGCGAAATTACTGGAAAGTACGGAAACGGGGCTAAATTTTTTAACGGGCTTCACTGCGACCCCCTGGTTACTCTGCCAATCCGCCCTATTTGTCTGGGACATATCGTTCATTTCAACAAAAACAAGTTGTAAAACATCACCTTCTCCGCCAGAAGCTTCGGGGTCTCCAGAGCCCTCTGACTCGCTCTTCGCCTCATCGCCGACTGAAACTTCCGATCCTAAAACAAGAACCGCCTCATTCCCGGAGGACGCAAAGACATCAACGGGTTCTTCCTCCAACAAACCGGGTTTATCAGAAAGCGGCTGAACTACAGGCGGAAGTTTCTCTTCCGGTCCGCTGCCCTCCTCCGGCAAAACAGGCGACAACTCTGTCATAGCAGGAAGGCTCTGAAGAAAAGGAGAAAGCGCGGAAAAAAGATTTGCCGTGCCCTCTCTCACAAGCTGAACATTTTCTCTAAAAATACCAAGCGGCCCTTTTAATCCACCCGCGTCTTCCGAAAAAGAATCCTGCCGCCCCGTTCCGCCGGCAAATGAAATACCGCCCACCCCCGCTTCTCTGCTTTGGTTCACAAAAGCAACACCAAATCGGTTATACATATGACTCGCCCACAAAGAAAGTATGGTGGTACCAAAAATCAAAAAGCACGCAAGAAACATAGCCCTCCGTTCATAAAGGGGCCGGCCATGAAGTTGGGACATTCCACTTTGAATTTTAACAACGGTTTTTGCAATCATGCCCACGAAACCTACAACCAACAACCTACAACAATCCGTCCATATTGTCAGTTATTGGTTGTTGGTTGTTGGTCAAGCGCCTATGCCGGCTGCAACACGACGACTTTTGTCTCTTCCTCCGGCAAATCTTTCTTTTTTATCACAAATTTCTCAAGCGAATCAGCTTCTTTCACGCCCATTTCCTTCAAAAACGATTCTTTCCCAGCAAGAGAGGCCCCAAGCTTCGGAATTTTGTAATGCATCGGTATTACGACCCTCGGTTCAATCTGGCTGACAACAAAAGCGGCCTGTTTGCCGTCAATCGTATAGGTGCCGCCGATCGGAACCATAAGAATATCTACATCTCCAATTTCTTCCAGAACGTCCTGACGAAGCCGCTCTTCTCCAAAGTCGCCAAGATGACAAATTTTTGCATCTTCAAGATTGATGATATAGACCGTATTTACACCCCGCTCTTTTCCCGATGCCGAGTCGTGAAATGTGCGCACACCGCGGACACCAATCCCTTTCACTTCGTATTCTCCGGGCCCGTCTATAATAAATGGTTCTCCTTGAATAGCATTCTGATTTTGATGATCAAAATGAGCGTGGGTGATCAGTACCAAATCCGCCTTAAAACGCGGCGGAGTAAGGCCGATTTCTTTTCCAAAGGGATCAATAGCTAAAACAGCCCCGCGGGACTCGATTTTGAAACATGACTGGCCGTACCACGTGATGACCATAATGAGGAATTATGAATAACGAATTATGAATCAGGGACAATTGAGGCACTCTCCGCATTCTTAATTCATAATTCCTGATTCCTAATTCAGTTCTAGAATAACATTTTTTTGTAAAGAATAAAAGCTCTTTCCCCTGGCGGGGCTTGCAAAAGCACGCCCAAATGGGTACTATGCCACTTATGACCGAAGTCGATACAACAAGCTCCGCCGTTGCACCCACTGTCGCCGAAAAAGGGCAACACCCCCTAGAACTCCTTCTCAAAGAACGGGGTGGCCGCGACTACGCCCTGAAAGAAGGGGACCTTATCGAAGGAACAATTATGGAAAAACGAGGCAGCCGCCTCTTTATAGACTTGAAAAACCGGGGTACCGGAATTGTCTACGGGCGGGAATTTTACGACGCGCAGAACGTTATAAAAACACTGAAGCCGGGAGACCGAGTGAGCGCAAAGGTTGTCGACCTAGATAACGACGATGGATTCATAGAACTTTCGCTTTCCGAAGCGGGCAGAGAAAAAGAATGGCAGGAAATAAAACACGCGATAGACGAAAACACGGTACTCACATTAAAAGTTGCCGACGCAAACCGGGGCGGACTCATTATAAACTACAAGGGGGCATCGGGATTTTTGCCGGCCTCGCAGCTCTCTTCAGAACATTACCCCCGCGTTGACGGTGGCGACAAAAAGAAAATATTCACCGAGTTAAAAAAACTTGTGGGCACCGAACTTCAATTAAAAATCATCGACGCCAACCAAGAGGAAGGAAAGCTGATTTTTTCTGAAAAAACAATGGGAGGAGCCGGTGCCCAAGAGAAGCTTTCGGCATATAACGTGGGGGACACGGTCGAAGGAGAAATAACCGGAGTTGTCACCTTCGGAGCATTCGTAAAATTCGACGAGGGACTGGAGGGCCTTGTGCACATCTCCGAAATTGATTGGCAACTTATCGAAAATCCAACCGATGTCTTGAAAGTCGGTGAAAAAGTAAAGGCAAAAATAATCGACATCTCAGGAGACCGCGTATCACTTTCCCTTAAGGCCCTCAAAAGCGACCCGTGGCTGAAGGCGCCGGAGCGCTATAAAAAAGGCGACCTTGTCCACGGGAAAGCCGTGAAGTACAACCCATTTGGGGTTTTCATAAAACTTGACCCGGAAATTCAGGGTCTTCTCCACATTTCTGAATTCGGAACAGAACAAAAAATGCGCGAAAAAATAAGGCTGAACGAAGAATATCAACTCAGAATTCTCTCGGTTGACGCAAAGGACCACCGCCTCGCCCTTGGCCTGACCGAACGTCACCCGGACAAGGAAACCCGGGAAGAACAGGAGGAAGAGGTCTCAAAAACACCAGCAACCGAAGAACCAAAAGAAGTTCCTCCCGCCCCGGAAGAAAACCCGGAAAAAGCGCTTCCTGAAGGAACCTAAACAATCCCGCCGAAGGCGGGATTTTGGTTTGTTTATCCGCCTTCGCAGAAAACCGCGGGCGTTAGCCCGCGGGATGAATGCGGGGCGGACCCTCCGAAGCCTTGGCGAAGGAGGGTGGAATGCTACGGCGGATTCCACTCCGCGGTCAATCTTTGAGAGAAGATACCGCGGGCGTGAGCCCGCGGAGCTTCATAAACCGGATGCAATAATTCTCGGTTTTGACCTTTGGGTCGCCTTCTATGAATTACCGCGCTGCAAACAGCGCGGTATCTTACCCCAGCCCCAATTTTGCTGTTTTGACGAGGCGAAGCGCTTCGCCCATATACAGGATGCGCTATTCGCGCACGCGCTTCGCTTTGTTTATTATAGGTTTTTGCTTACCTCATGATTCACCTGTTTTACAAAGGCACAATTGGAGCGGGGTTAATTTCGTACTCCGCAATTCACCCCACACATAACTATAAGTTATGTGTGGGGTTCATCCGTCCCGCTTCAAGCGGGACGGAATTCTTGCGGACGAAATTAAAAAAATAAACCCGCCAAGATAGCTTGGCGGAAAATTTCCTCATCACTACGGAATAAACATATTAACTCCCCTACTTACTCCGCTCTTGAAAAGATCGCCGATAAACCCGGCAGGACACTTGAATAAAGCGCTTTCCTTTTTCGGATTATTGATCAATCCGCCTTTGATCAGACGGCTCAACACGTAATCTCCGCGCCAGACGATAATGAAAGAAAAATCGTTCCCGATCTCAAGCGACTCGTCATTGTTTATACAAATGCGATCCGTAACCTTTTTAAGGCCGCGCTCAAAATACTGTTCGCCATAGTGACTCTTCATAAATTCGGTGTAGGCCTTGATCTCTTCGGGCTTCTGGAGCGGCGGCGGGCTTACGGACATACCGACCTCGGCAAGCGCGTCATTCCCGGAGAGCACCCGCGTATTCTGCCGATGAACCCTCTCTGTCTCGTCAGAATAAATGGTAAAACCCTTTTTTCTTACCTCGGCTCGGGTATCCCCTAAAATGCCACTTTTCTCATCCGTTTCCCGAATCGACTTGAAAACTTCAACCATGCGCTCAATATCAGGAATCGTACAATCGTTTACAGTTGTTTGAAGTTTTTCAACTCG
Organism: Candidatus Sungiibacteriota bacterium; assembly: GCA_016186145.1. Lineage (GTDB taxonomy): Bacteria > Patescibacteriota > Minisyncoccia > Sungbacterales > SURF-37 > JACPMF01. The sequence goes on from JACPMF010000004.1 coordinate 30,852, forward strand.
CTCTTTTGGATCCGACTTAAACAAAGAAACCGGATTAAGCTTCGCAAGAAATCCCTTCTTCGGTGGAGACTCTATTTCGCGTTCTGCCTGTTTAAGTTCCTGACACGACTTTACAAAAAGCCCGGTGGTCCTGAAATCAAACGACTCTTTTTTGATAATGGACAAGCCTGTTGAAGCGCATCCGGAAAGAAAAACCGCCAAAACAATAATGCCGGCAAAAAAAACGGCGTCCCGACGAACCATCATGGCTGTACCTCTTTTCAGATTTCAAAAAACTATTGTTGTATTTACCCCAACATTAGTTCTCTCGTCACCCCTTGTCAATACGATACGATTCTGAACTATGCGAAGGCAAGCCCCCGCGGTTCTTAAGGATAACTACCCAGCTCAAATTTTGCTTCACGGGCCAAAGCGAAGCGCTTCGCCCGAATGCGGGATGTGCCTATTCGGCACGCGCGCTTCGCTCTGTTTTCAGACGACATTCCTTTGATAAAAACAGCACTGCGGGATAATGGCAAAATTTGAGCGGGGTTAGCCCTCGTGCTCCGCCATTCATCGCGGCGGCAAGCCGCCGCGGTTTCTGGCGGACTCGGGCTAAAAAGCGCCAGCAACACGCCCAATCGCAACGCCAACCGCTATCGCAATTCCCCCAATCGACGCCATCCGAAGACTACCTTTCCAGATATTCGTCTTGGAAAGTTTCGCGCCGATAATGCCGAGAACGAAAAGAGCGGCAAGCGAAAGACCGATTGAATACCATAGTGCGTTTCCCGGCGTCAAAAAAATATAAGGAAAAAGGGGTATGAAACCGGAGAAAAAATAAGAAACAAACATTATGCCCCCGCTGGTGATCGGGAACGCGAACGGCGCTTCGGTTTGGCGCAAATACCCTTCTGCGGAGTGCTCGGAAAGAAAACTCCCGACAGCCATAGAAAACGCTTCGACAAAAACAAGAATAATGCCCGTGATAAGAATTGCCCGCGCCCCCACTCCGGCAATAGAAACCCCGGAAAGCAGCCCAACGGTCGACACCAAGCTGTCTTCAACCCCGAAAACGAAATTTCGGAGATAGGACGCAGAATATAAATTTTGTTCGCGAGCCATATTCTTTAAAAGAGTTGTGTTACTGGGCAAGCCATCCCCCGTCCGCATAAAATGTCGCGCCGGTAACATAGCTTGCCTCGGATGACGCCAAGAACACAACCAGTGCTGAAATTTCTTCCGGCCTCCCGATTCTTTTCAAAGGAACCCGTTCCAAAATTTCTTTCAACATCTCCTTCCCAAGTTTCTTTCCTGACGCGCGAACCATCGGCGTATCAATCGCTCCGGGGGCGATTGCATTGACCGTAATGCCGAACCGCGCAAATTCCACCGCCATGCTTTCCGTCATGCCGATTATCCCGCCCTTTGAAGCCGCATAATGCACAGCCCCTTCAAAACCGATGCCGACCCCGCCCGAGGCGATCGAAGAAATATTAATGATCCGGCCCCATTTCCTTTTTGCCATTTCCTTGGCCGCGCGCTGGGCGCATAAAAACTGGCCCTTCAAGTTGATATCGACGGTTCGGTCCCAATCCGCTTCAGTAAGCTTCAGGGCGGATTTCGGGGAATAAATGCCGGCATTGTTAACAAGGATATCCAGACGCCCAAACTGTTTTATCACACGGTCAAAAACCTGATCAACGGCAGTTTTATTCGAGACGTCCATTTCGAAACACGCTGCCCGTCCCCCTTTTGACCTTACCTCTTTGACAACCCGCAAACACTCTTTTGCATCAATATCCGTTATAACAACCCGTGCGCCCTGTCGCGCCAGCGCAAGCGCATGGGTCCGGCCCATCCCGCGCCGTGCGCCGGTAATAAATGCAACCTTATTTTTAAGTTCAAACATATTTTTATTTTTAGCGGAACCACTCTCTTAATGTCCTAGGCCAACCGACCACAAGAAACAACGCCAACGGCGCTCCCCAGTTTGCCCAACGTTCTACAAAATCCCAAACCGGCATGCCAACAAGCGGCCGCACCAGCGCAGTCCAAAACCCCCAAAACGCCATCCACAACAGCACGATCCGAACCGGCTTTACTAAAATAAGCAGGGCGAGAATAACGTCAATAACGCCGACGAAAAACAAAAGCTGCGTCGCTGTTACAGAATCCGCAACCCCGAATCGGGCAAACCACCCGATCCATTCCTTTTTACCCTGAAGCGCAAAAACACCGTGGCCGATAAATTCTCCGGCGACCGAAATTCTTAAGACCCATTCAACAAATTTTGTATTCATAGTGCTTTTACAATAACTTTTTTAACCAGTAAAGCATCTTTCGACCAACGGATGCCGGATTAAAATCAAATAATAAGAGGTTTTCCGCATACAATTTTATTGTACCACTATACGCCGCATCCTCCGCCGCTGGGCGTCGGAGCAGGTGTGATTTCGTTCAAAATCTGCCGATAACCAGACGCGCTTGAGTAGCGGGCGCCTAGGACCTCTTTCGGATCGGCGCTCCCCCATGAAACACCTTTCATTTCGAGATATTTTGCAATGGTAAGATACGTCCCGGGAAACCAATACGCATTCACCTGCAGAGCAACTTTGTACATTTCGTTTTCGCTCACCCCCTGCGACGCCAAAAGTTCAAGAAGACCGAGCATTGCCATGCCGTGATTGCAATCGGGGAAATGAGTCGGGTTATTACAGCACGGGCGATAGATATTTTTACTTACTCGTTCAACAATTTTCTGCTGAAGAGGCGTGAGGACAACAAAGGGGTGCCGGGAATAATGATCCATTGCGTCCCCCTTTGCGAGCGTCCATCCGCCGGTTGATGCAAAATTAGCCGCCTTTGCGAGCGCCTCCTCCGGCGAAGCGGGCGCTCTGCCGTCATAAGTCACCATCGGTCCTCTGTCCAAAACGTCATTCTTATTTCCGAGGCCGAGGGCCCAAAAAAGGTTCAAAAGAAATCCCGAATTTTCCGGTGTGATTTTAATATTGCCGTTATCCGACCGCTCTAGAAACCGCAAATATTCATCACTAAGCCCTCCGCGACTCGCGTAAACGGATTTAAACCTCTCCCCGTCAATCACTCCGACACTCACCATCTTAACGCCGAGATCCCCCCACCGAACCGGCAAAATTATCCCCGACGAAGGCAGAACTTTTTCTTCAAACGCGTCTCGCGCCGGCGCCTGCCCGTTTAAAGGAGGTTGAAATTCTGCCCGGCCCTGCCATGACTTTGGATCTGCTGTATAAAGCCAGGCCCCAACCAAGATAACCGCGGAAATCACTACGCTTGCAGGCAACAGATAACCCTCTTCCGCACCCCTTTCACTCTCTTCAGATTTTTCCACCAAGGGCGGATCCGTCTTAAACGAAAAGTTTTGGTTTGCCATAATATTCTTCCCATTAGAACCAGACTATCACTGTGTGGTCTAACAAGAACCTAACAACAATCCTCCATCTTTTTTTCAAGCTCCCCAACCGCCTTTCCACTCTCCTTCCCGGACCCGGCCAACCAATAGGGTTTCTTAAAAAACCATACTGCCAACAAAAGAAGAAACACTATTGATACGGCAAACGCAAATAACCAAGAAAGAATCAGGGCGTAAACAGCAATAAATCCGATGGGGATAAAAAGCGTTTTCCAGAGGAGCAAAGAAGAGCCTTGCGGCAGGCGTTTTTCCAATTGATACGCAATGCCCGCCACCGATCCGCCCATGGCTAACAAAGCTATCATCCTCCAACTCTCGGCTTCCAGCAAACCGGCGTACAGGCCAAAAAGAATCCAGAACCACGTTCCGGAAACCCCGGCGCAAATCGGGCAAACGGTAAACGGCAGTATTTTATTCGACAACAACACCAGCCCCGTCAGGGCGAAAATCGAAACGGTTGCAATAAAGATTTCCATACTTGGATTTATAACAAAAAAATAATTACTCCCAGAGCAACCATCGCAAGGCCCCCCCCGAAACGCATCAATCCTTTTTCTTTCTGCTGCCAGCCCCTCACTTTCTCAACAAGCGTTGCGTTGCCGGCAACCAAAAGAATAATCACAAGCGGCAATATGAAAATGGCATTGTAAAGAAGCAGATAACCAAGTCCTCTAAAATATGTCGCTTGGTCGTGCAAAAGCCCCAACACCATCAGATATGGTCCGCCGGTACACGGAAATTCGCAAAGCCCCACGAGACCGCCAAGAAAAAATGCCGTCGGCACCGATCCCTTTTCCATAAGCTCTGCCATTTTTCGATGGGCGGCAGAGGGAATCCGAAGCTTGATCGGAAATGAAGGGAAAAATTCATTTATGAGATTTATGAGTCCAAGAAGAACAAGAAGGAACGCCCCGACCCGCGCCATGAAATGAGGCGTGTTAAAGATATGGAGTGTTTGCAGAACCCCAAGCCCGATCAGAATGTATATAACGAAAATGCCGGCAATATAAGCGCTGCCGATTTTCAGAACGCTTGAACGAACTTTCCCGATGCTGAAGAGAAACGCGATCGTAAGAATCAAAATCGAGAACGCGCACGGATTTATGCTATCGATGAGTGCCGCAACACCGACAAGAGGCAAAAGCCACCTCCCGCCGTCTGATAACTTCCACAGCGTCTCGGTCCCGATTCCGCTGAAACGGAAAAAAATAAATGTCGCAAGGAGAACAACGCCAACGGCAATAAGAACGGTAATTTTGAGTTTTGACTTTTCCATTTTAGATCGCTACGGAGTGACAAGGACTGTGAATCCGAGCTTGAGCGGCTCTCCGGCATTATTCTCTATAATTATTGCCCTATGAATTCGACCGATCCCCGCAGGACCGTGGGCCGCCGGGTCAAAAACGACGTTAACAACGGCTTCCGCACCCGAAGCTATCGCTTCTTTAATGCTCGGCGAAAATCCGTGCCCCGGCATGCCGTACGGACCGAAAACCTTACCCCCCACTTCAAGCGTGGCGCTGGTGCACATGCACGAGGTATACATTTTTTCTATAACCACCGATTCTTGCCCGGTGTTTTTGATCCGAAACAAATGACTAACATTCCCGGCCGCCATCGAAACCGTACCAAAGTCAAAATCTTTCTCTTCTGCGCTTATTGCGCCGGTGGAACCCGAAACCGAAGGGGTGACAATACCACCCTCCGGAGAAGGACGCATGGCCCAAACAATCCCGGCAAAAGCAATTACTCCCGCCGCGATTCCAATAGTTATTTTATTCATCCCGTTAGAAGCAGATCGCGATTAAATATCCACAATCTGCCTTTTTAATTATTTAAGCGTTAATAAAGATTTGTGAATCCCGAATAATCTCACAAGCAATCGCACCTGCCTACCGACAGGCAGGGCTTCTAACGGGATTCATATGTTTTTAGGTTAGAGATTGGAATTAACAACAAGCCCCTTTTAAGGGACAAAGAAAAGACGCTCGACAAGCTAGTTACTGGTAACTAGTTTTATCGGCGCAGAAGAAAAGAGGCCGGACTGTTTTCGTGCAATGCAAGCCAATGGGTTAGTTCCCGTCGAACCAACCACGAAGAATCTAAAAATCGGTATGCCGCAAACGGCCGATTGAATAGAAAGTAAAACTGGAATCTTGGTATTACGCCAAACCAAAAAACAATAAAAAACAAAAGCAAAAGAAGCCCGCCGATGCTGTCGCTAAAAATGGCCGCTGAAAAACTTCTAAAAGTGTCGAGATGAAACTTCGCAAATGAAAAAGTATTCCACCCTTCAGGACAATCTATTCCTTTGGCGATCGCCACGATACATCCGCCGTGGTCGTTTCCATGCCCCATAATCATAAACCCAAAAACGGCAATTCCGACAAAACCGATAAGCACAAAAAGTGTAAAGAGTGGCTTCATCCCGTTAGAGACCCGCCTGCCATCGCCTTTGTGTGAAGAAAGGAGGCGGTTCTATACTTTAACTTACTAATGTGTGATTTCTCAACTCTATAGAAGGGCATATGGCGGGCAGGTAGGACGCGGACGCACAAAACACCCAACGCCCTATATTGTTATTGCTTACAAATTTTTACTCTTCTATAAAATTTTATTCGCGTCCGCGATCTCTAACGGGATTCATCCCGTTAGAAGCAGATCGCAATCGCATAATTGCTATCTGAATACATTATTGTTCTATATCCCAATAATATTTTATGAATCTCGTAACTTCTACAAGCGATCGCGCCTGCCTGCCTACTGGCAGGCAGGCCGACAAGCAGGGCTTCTAACGGGATTCATAACCACAGTATAGCAAAGCGTGAGAAAAACACAAAAAGGAAATGGACCTCGTCCGTGCCAGTTGGAACCAGGTTATACAGTTTCTGCTTACTTGGCAGAAACTGCCAACTCTTGGAGTTTCTTCAGAGCTTCTTCTACAGAGTTGACTATAAAACCAGTTTTCTTTACGAACTCAATAGACCATTTCGGGTTCCTGTCTTCATGCCAAATGATAATCAGTTTATTACAAAAGTCACCAGGCATTTTCGTGTTGTTCGCATAAAAATAACCTATTTCTATCCACGTTCCTTCCGAAGTCGCTAAACCAGGATTGGCAACCATAAAGTCAGCACTTTTTATTCCATTCAAATCATCAGGAAAAAATGTATCTGGAGAAGTTTGGTCTGAATCAAATTCATAATCGTGAAAATCAAAACTGTCTAACTTCTTGAATTCTTCCTTCCAATCATTTTCGTATTCGTTAGGTTGACCAGCAAGATATACTTTTTTCTTTTGCATAGATATACATGGATACAAGCATTTTAATATGGATTTGGTGGTCATTATACGATAAAATCAGAACCTTTTTTGAGCAAAATCCCGATTGATTTACCTAGTCATTCGGGTAGTCATTCACCCTACCTCGGAATGACTACCTTGCGTTTCTAAATCTGCCCATCATTCCTATCTTTTCTGACTTAACTACCTCTAAAATCAAAGTCCGACTTTCCTCCTCCGGAGGACTGGCTCGCCGCCCTGCTGGTCGGCTCGCTTGGTCGCCGAAATTCCTCCCCTCAAACCCCTCCTTCCGGCTCCTTTTCCCCTAATTCTTGAGCCTCGAATTCAGGACTTCTTTAAGGGTAATCCCATCTTTGCTTTTCCATTCCAGTGGGCCAGAAGCAGATCTTCCTAATATGACACCACATGCTGCACTTGAGCTATCAAATACATAATCGTCAGTAAAGACAAGGGTGGTACCCTGGACACTTAATCGTTGCATTGCCACAAGTTCATCCTTGAGTTTTTTATACGGATGAGTCTGAAAAGACGGCGTTTCTTCTAATGAGGCCGTAGAAGATTTCAAAACTTTCATTTTTCCGTCTTCTAAGAGATGGCCCGTAGCTATGATATTGGATCCTTTTTTGCAGATAAAAACCAAAGGGGTAACAGGTGTTTTCCCAGAAGTAAATTCACTTTGCACAAATATATCGTATCCGAGCAGAGGCATAATTGTTGCTAGGTTTTCATAAAACACCTCTAATCCACTTACATCTTCTTTTGGGATCGTAGGCACGCCAGGATTGTTAGCATTTTTTAGGTTACACTTCCCGATTTTCTTGAGACGTTCAATACAAACACTTTCGAGGTATTGAATTCCTGTTTTTGTTAATGATCCATCTTGACTTACAAAAACAACAACATCCTGCCACCAATCTTTTTTATAATCGTGATCTCTAATTCTTTCCTTGAAACCATCAGCTTCACCAACGTACACATTGAGCAATCCACCTTCATCAGAGCTACCAATGAGAAAGTAAACGCAAGCTCCACTTTCTATTTCAGGCAACGTAATGATTTCATTTAAAGCGTTACGAGGGCCACAAATGGCTTTGCCACTCCACTGATCAATCCTCACTTCCCTTACTCCCTTCGGAAGTCCTGCTGCCAAAAAAATTGTGATCTTCTTACCTTGATTCATAAGTTTTTTTCGGTTTTAGAAGCAGCACTAGTTCTTCCGACTTTACTCTAGATTTCTTCTCGCGGTTATGTTTATTAAACTTATTATTGCCACCTAAGGTACTGAATCTGCCAATCACATGCTTGTGAATGCGGCTTTTATTTTTATCCAGATTAAAATATTTTTTAGCCAATTCAATAACCTTATCTCCAGACAATCCATTGCTAGATTTTCCTTTAGGAAAGGTAAAAATAACTTTAACCTTCTTTCTCGACAGGCCGGATAAGAGTTGCTCTAAAGCTTTATATGATTGTCCCGCATTACTAAATTCTGATTGTGGACGCTCAGATATATCCGGATAACGTCCAATACCGGTAACTTCTCCGCAGTAACCACGTGCAATTGTTTCAAGTACATGATAAAAACGACTATATTGGACACCGGAATAGGGCGGATCAAGAAGAACCAAATCTCCTCTTTTTAATTTAGGTATTAATTTTTTAGCGTCTGAAACCATCGCCCTACCTTTTACTTTCGCGTGTAGAGGGACGAGTTCTTTTAACGCGCTATCGCAGGATTTAAAAATATCAGTGCGCCATGCAATTTCAATAAATTTTCCGGCCCCGGCAGTTGGCTGAAAAGGTTGGGCGGTATGTCCAGGAGCAGCAGCAGCCCTAGAAGCAGCAATTATGGTTGCTGCTAAGCAAATATCTCTGTATTTAGTTTGCTTAGGTAATGTATTTAAAAGATAGTCGATGGTAATGGCTTGTTTCGGACTAAAATAATGGCCTCCGTAAGCACGCCAAACGGGACCAATCTTAGAGGGAGTTTTGCAAAGTTTCCTTGCCGCATTAACTCTCAACTTTATTTTTCCGGAATACTTTTGATCTACTCCATTGGCTTTATTTAGAAGCTTCGAAGTATTTAGTTTCTTTTTTGCTTTCTCTATCCAAGCTCTCTTTAAATATTCCGCATCGAATACCTTAGTGCGTCCAATTACGGCTCTTGCGAGAACAACAGCGTATTTTTGCAGATCACCTGCAATAATTTCGCCTTTAAAATTCAGATTTTTAGCAACAAAATTTATTACTCCTCCGGAACCGCAAAATGGGTCAATGAATCTATTGGCATACGGAAGCTGCTCACGGAGTAAGTCTCCGAGACCATTGCTCAACATAAACCTTTTTGAACCCATGTATTTCATAGGCAAAGTTGCGAAAGAGCTATTCTTTCGCATCCCGATAGCGCCAACAGCTCTGTTGCGAAATTTGAACGCCATTGGTAGTGATTGTTTACAGAAGAAGAACTACTGCTCATACTTGCCAGCGCTTCTTCCACTTCAATCCACATATCAGAGATGGGATTTACTTGCCCGGGCTCCCATAGTCCATAATTTTCTCCTAATGTTTCCCACCAAAATTTTATGTCGTTTCTTGAGATACGAGCGTTTTCAATCATAGTCATCCCTGCTCCTGTTGCTAACCTTAAAAGTAGAGTCGCCCTGCTCAACATCTGAATATGATAATCAGGATCAGTCGTTTTCCCCTTTTTACTTGCTTCGACAATCAACATAGGATCTCTTTGCTGTGTTTTTCGACTAAAAATCTGAGTTAGGGTGGTTAGTTCAGGATCACTTATGCCAAGATCTGTAAGTATTTTTCTAATCTGAGATTGCGAGAGTTGCCCGTTATTATATTTTTCCCAGCTCAATCTTAATAAAAAGGTATCTGCGACAAAACCACCAGTTCCATTCATGCTACACATGCGCCATATATTTTCTACTATCCCCAAAGAATTCCTGATCTGAATAGAATTCCTAAAACTAAGGTCGTTCAAAATACCGCTTGGTCTATAGCTTGCGTGTTCACGTGCAGATTGATCTATTCCCAATGTTGTTATGTCGTACCCCCAATGTTTAAGCCAATCTTTTGCTAAATAATTGAGTGGCGCTGTTGAGATCTCAGAAAACCAAGTTTCTAAAGTTATACTATTAGGCCGAATAATTTTTTGAAATAGTCTTCCAGAATCAGGGCGACCGAGCCAATCAATAAATTGCTTTCTTACTAGTGCGTGGGTTTTTTCTGAAATCGGCCCGTAAATATCTGAAGACTTTCCATTAGCACCCACTATTGAAAAATGTTTTGCACTGAAAACACCTATGCCATCACTTGCAAGTAAAGACATCACAGCTCTCAGTTGGGCATAATATGCAAAATGCTTACAAGCCTGGATGTCGCCAACGGCATGACTAATTATAGCTTTACCCAAGAAACTCCAACCATCCACGCAGTGTAAGGGAACTGAAGCGGCTATGTACTCTGCTAATTGAGTTTTTTTAGGTCCCGTTATTCGGTGAGGTGCTCTTCTGGGACAATCCTTTTCTATTTTTTCCGTACAGTTTTTTGCATATCTATTTTGAACACCAAGCCAGCCACCCCTTACAAAGTGTCTTTTAAGACGATTAAAGGTTTCTTGGGTAGCTATCCGAGAATAATGTCTAGTTGAAAATTTATCTGGCATTCTTGGCATCTTCTTTAGCAAATCCTAAAATCTTATATGTTTCTCTGGCAAGACTGCCAAAATCTTTACTAATAAAAAGGTGTTTTAACAGTTGACGCCTAAATTGTTTATAACCACTACCTCCTCGATAGGAAAGTTTAAGAACAAGATCATCTTCGCTTAATCCTTTCGCCGCTGAAGATCTCCAATCAAATTTAGACAATTCTTTGGCAAGTTTAAATACAAAATCAGCAAGTATTTTTTTCTTCTTTAAATCTTTAAGTTCCGATGCTGAGCTCGACTCCGCGTTCGGATTCCACTCTTGTAATCTCAACTTTTCTCGATTGATAAATAGTAGATCATTTGTAACATTTAAAACCACAGAAATTCCTTGGTCATTGTTAAGCATTGTGTAAGGACCAACAAACGCAGGATCTCCGCTGACTGCCTTTTTATATTCTTGTTTCTTGGCATCGCGCAACTCAAGAGCCCACTTTGCCTTAGATTTTCTAACAGCGTCCCTTAATTCGTTCCAGAGATAAATAAGCAGGGCCGCTTGTTGGCTTTTATTCCAAGGAATTGCAATTTTATCCTGACCAACCGGTGCTCCAAATAGTCCGCCGATAGATATGCCTCTACCCTCAAATGACTTAACGTATGTTTTTAATAAAGCTCTTACCCAAGCTGCTTGAGTAACAGAGGGACCACCACTTTCCCCAAGCATGTTGATTCTATCGTACCAAGCACTATCCTTTTCTGACCATAGTATCTCAACTAGCTCTTGTGCTCGAGTTTCTCGGTAAACCTTATGGCCTTCAAATCTCTCAAGCCAATCTTCTGTCCGAAGTAAGGGGTACAGATCAAAAGCAAGGCTTGGGTTAATTCTTTTGGGCTTAATATTGATTGTCCAAAAAAGATACGCTTGCCAACTTATATCAAGACCGTAAAATGCAACAACTGGAAGTTCATAATCTTCAGCAATACTTTTATCCTCAAACGCTAACAGTCGGTGTTGCCCATCAATAATCTCAATGGGAAGTCTCTGTTTGGCCTGCCAGGTATTTGAATTATTAAAAGAAGCTGGCAACTGAACCTCGGCTATGTTTCCTGCTAAATCCCTTACAGTCACTAGATCGTTCGGATCAACCCTTTCTCCATCACGCGTATCTTTGGCAGCTAAAATATTTACAACGATAGCTGTAGGTAACCAGCCTGGCTTTTGTAAATCATCAAACCTTTTCTCCTTACGTTGGGAATCAGTCAAATCTGACCAGGGATATCCGTATTTTATGTATTTCGCAATTTTTTCTGATCGTGACGGTTCGTGAGCTCGTTGTAAACCGGTCCGCGACGCTAGACTCCTGCGATAGACACCTGAGAGTACCTGAAGTTGACGGGCGGAAAGTGAAAAAACGTAAAAATGATTTTGAGGCTCTCTACGATGCTCATTATTACTCCACTGAACAGAATCCCAGCCTTTAAGCCATTGGTTCACTTTTAAGGCCTGTATCTTATTTGGTTTGCGAGGCTGGGACTTCTTTTTCATATAATTTATTTAGATTTTCTACATCTATATAATAGCAAGTTGAGATCTGCTAAGCATGTTTCTTTATAATATTAAAATTTGGCAAAAAAGTTTCCGATTTTTAAATTTAAAGCCTTCGCAATTTTTTCTATATTTTCCAATGTTATATTTTTCTCGGCTCTCTCAATCATGCCGATGTAAGTCCTATGAACGCCAGCGCGGGTGGCTAGTTTTTCTTGAGATAATCCTAATTTAGTTCGCTCCTCACGAACTCTTTTGCCAAATTTGATTAAGATTTCTCGTTTCATAGTTGATAACTATAGTATATGCACTTGCTAACTTTGGTGCTACATACTATAGTTAGCATAGTTTGAGGGGAGGAATTTCGGCGACCAAGCGAGCCGACCAGCAGGGCGGCGAGCCAGTCCTCCGGAGGAGGACTTTGTGGAAAACAGTAGAAGTGTGGAATGGGGGCGTAGCGTAGTGAAGTCGGACTTTGATTTTAGAGGTAGAAACGCAAGGTAGTCATTCCGAGGTAGGGTGAATGACTACCCGAATGACTAGGTAAATCAATCGGGATTTTGCTCAAACGGCGTCCGAACAGTCTCATAAAGACACCACAATTCAAAACTTTTCGACTTGTCCCCGGTGAAAAAGGCGAAAAGTTTTGAATTGTGGACCGGATGGGATTCGAACCCACGGTCTCCTCAATGCCATTGAGGCGCTTTACCACTAAGCTACCGGCCCTAGAATAATTTCGCAGAAATTATTCGGGCGATCCCGCCATTGGCGGGATTTAGCCCAAAAATTCTTATTTTCTCAATTTCTTAACAACTTTATTTATCTGCGGCAGGAGCGATCGCGCATTGTTGATAACAAAACCCGGTTTTAATTGCAATTTCTTTTTCTTGCGATGCAGGGCTCTTCGTAGATAGTGAACACGAATGGCCTCTTCGGCGCTCTGAAAAAGGTCCTTTCGTGAATACCGATGTTCCCTCAATCTTTTCAAGATTAACCTTTCCGGAGTCAGCACCCTGATAAACAAAGTCCCCGCACCGAATTGTTTTGCAAAACGAACAAGCTCTTTTTGCCTTTGCGGCCGGACCGCGTCGAAATCAAGCACAACGGATTTTCCGGAGCAAAAAGCTTTTTGCGCCATCTGTTTTGCAATCAGCGGCGCCCGTGAATACGGCTTTCCTTTTTTGCGAAGGAGTACGCGGATATCGTCGGTTCTTATATGAACGGCTCCAATTCTTCGGGCAACAATTCGCGCAACATGCGTCTTGCCTGACCCTACCGGCCCGATAAACGCAATAAGAAAGAGTCTCATTGTCACTCCTTGCTATCTGCTAATACGCCCCCAACCTCCTGCAGGCGTCCAATGAAATCGTCTCGCTCTCCTTCGGAAAAATTTTCTCCGTCTCGCTGTAGTTTTAGCCGGTTGACGTCTTCGCGAAGCTGCTTCAGTAAATCAAGGGCCTGAAAGTACCGTTCTCTCCCCAACTCGCGCTCTAGACGCGGATCATAAACACCCGCCTCCACGCGGAAGAGAACGCCGTCAAACGCATTAAGCCAACCGGCTTTTTCTCCAGCATCTTTTTCGGCGATTTCACGGACTGCGCTTATTATCTCTCTGATTTCAGAAAGACGGCTTGTTTCTTGTAAAAATTCTTTGCTCATATATTTTTACCAGCACGCTGCAGTAAGACTGAATCATTAAAGCCAACTTATAATAGTTTTAAAAACGAGAACCCGCCACTTGCTACTGCAATTTTACATCAGGCCGTTTTAATGCAACCTCTTCACGCAACACTTCACTCGCTTGCATATTAAAACCGAACGAATCTAATTTGGTTTGAATTTCTTTTTGAGTACCCTGCTCAACAAGAAACTTTCTCATAGCGTCGCGCTCCTCTGTTGTAATACTTCCCTCATTTCCTTTTAGGTAACTTTCCCATTTATCTTTTGCGGCCTCGCGAAACCAACGGCCGAAACTTTCGTCGTTTTCTTCATATGGCAACTTTTTTACTCCTTCTTCCATGAGCCGTAATTATCTGACGCCCTCGAAGGGAATCGGACCCCCATCTGCCCCTTAGGACGGGGCCGTTCTATCCATTGAACTACGAGGGCAATGAATGGTTATTATCATAATAATATAGCGCATTGTTTCCCTTTTTTCCACACTTTCGGTATAATATAATTCGTTACCGAAATTTCCTAAATAAACTAAAAACTATAAACTAATATCTATTTTTTATGACCCACGAAGAACAAGTCATCCGAACGGTTCAAAAAGCAATGCCGGCGGTAGTAAGCGTTGTGGTCGCCAAAGATCTCTCATCGCTTGAAGCGCAGGGATTTCCTTTTTTCGGCATGCCCGAAGAGCTTTTTGAAGAATCGGAAGACGAAATCATCGACCGCCTCCCCAAAACCGATGACGGCAAGATACGCATCGGCGGGGGCTCGGGGTTTGTTGTTGATTCATCGGGAATTGTCCTGACGAACAAACACGTGGTTACCGACAAAGATGCCGAATATACGGTCGTAACCCAGGACGAAAAAAAGTACAGCGCCCGCGTTGTGGCGCGCGACCCGATCAACGATGTCGCTATTTTAAAAGTTGAAGCAAAAGATATGCCGATACTGGAGCTTGGCGATTCAAACAACATAATACTTGGGCAAACGGTAATCGCGGTCGGCAACGCTCTGGGAGAATTCAAAAACACGGTATCAACAGGAATTGTTTCGGGGCTTTCCCGGCTCATCAGCGCCGTCACCGATATGAAAGGAAACGTCGAACGCCTCCGAGGACTGATCCAAACAGACGCGGCAATCAACCCCGGAAACTCCGGCGGCCCGCTCGTGAACTTGAGAGGCGAAGTAATCGGCATTAACTCGGCCGTCGTCTTTGGCGCGCAAAATATCGGATTCGCAATCCCGATAAACAAAGCAAAAGAGGATTTGGAAGACGTGAAAAAATACGGCCACATCAGGAAACCGTTTTTGGGCGTCCGATATCTCATGCTCAATAAAGCGATCCAGCGGAAACTCAATCTAATCACCGATCACGGCTGTCTGGTGCTTCGCGAAAAACATGGCCATGGCATTGTAAAGGGAAGTGCCGCTGATCTTGCCGGCATCCGCGAGGGCGACGTGATCATTGAAGCGGCCGGCACGAAACTTGACGAAAAAACAACGCTGGAAGACATCCTCGATAAAATGAAAATCGGCGACGCCCTCCAAATGAAAATATGGCGAGCGGGAAAAGAATTTGAAGCAGAAGTTAAACTTGGAGAACGATCTTGATAAATTAACCTAATTATTCTAATTGACCTAATCAAATCCTAATGCTCAAATATCTAATGTCTAAAACTTTTGGTATTTAGTCATTGGGTATTGGGAATTTTTTAGAGTAATTAGAGCAATTAGAATAATTAGACTTTTTTAGCGGCTTTCCGGCTTCTGGTGGCGATACTTCGGCGTTACCCAAAAACCGAGGCGCCATCCGAACATAAGCCGTGTTTGCGCCTCAAGGCCGGGAAGAGAGCCAAAGAGAACTATCGTGAAAGGCAATAATACCCACTGCAAAACCATCCAAAGCCGCGTCCGGATGGGTTTCGACACCGGCCTCTTGGGAAGAAGCGAAACGGAAATAATGGCTGAGGTAACAAGCCCGAACATCGCAAGCGTCATAATGCTTCTCGTGATCCGCGGCAGGTTATGAGAAAGCACCGTTGTCCCGAAACGCGTTCCTCCCAAAATCACCGGCAGCCAGCCGAGAAAGAACAGAATAAACGCATTCGTCGCCCACGCCCAAAATCCTTCAAGCTGATTGAACGCGAAATAAATTTTTTTCTGAAGCGGAATTTTTTTGTTTTTCCAAAACCCGAAAAGCGTGTAGGGCACATTCTCAACCCCCCACCCCCACCGCCGCTGCTGAATGTATACGTTCTTCGCGGTTTCGCGAAGAGTCGGCCCGACATTCGCATCCATGGAAACCGGATAGAAAAGCGGAACCGTGCGCCAATCGCCGTCGTAAAAAAGAAAAGCCTGCCAAAAAATCCGGGAATCTTCGGAAACGATATTCGTCTGCCAATATCCGATCTCAACAAGCGCTTTCATCGGCATGGAGTGAGAAGAAAAAGTAGTAAGCCGTTCTGGCCGGGACTGCTGCATCGTCTGCCAAAATGTTCCGGAGACCGCAACGACCCGGGAGAAAGCCGGCGAATCCCAAATGTTATTATTATAAACCGGAATCGGTTGATACGAAGAACGAAGCGGTTTTGAGGACGTCAGGTATTCATGGGTCAGGACAGAAAAGTATCCGGGAGGAATCTGGGTATCGATATCCAAAGAAGAAACAAGGACATGCTCGAGCGGAACGCTTTCTTTGTCGAGAATTTCTTCCTTTGCCCGCCGGGCCGCCCATGTCTCATTCGAACCTTTTCCGGGCATTTCGCCCGGAAGATTTGCCGGATGGACAACCGCAAGGATCCTCCCGAAAAAAGCAGAGTTCTCCTTTTCTATATTTTCTGCTACCACCCGCGCCTCATCCCCCGCCCGTTCTTCGGCCGCAAGAACAACCCAAAGATTCTCATGCGGATAGTCCGAATTCCGTATCGCCTCTACAGCCTCGCTCACAACCACATACGACTCTTTATAGAACGGCAAAATAACGAGATGGCGTATATCGCGCCATGAGCGCACCCCGAGTTCTGAAGGATACTCGGTTATCCCGTCAAGCTTTTCCCGCCAATTTATTTTCATCCTGCGACGCATCTCGCGATACCCGGCGCGCAGATGAATCGACAAAAATACGGTTTTAAAAAGCCAGTAAAGATCAAAAGCGATTATAAAAAAACTGGTAAACACCGGGAGAAGCCATGAAAAAACAAAAATCCCCGCGATGGTAAACCACGCGACCCCTCCGGGCAGAACCTCAAAAAAACGATACAACAACCGATCTCCCTGACTTTTTATATCCGCGGCCCCGACCGCCTTCAAATAAGAGTCGTCCATAACTTCAAGATTAACGCATGGGGAAGGAAATGAAATACCTCACCGCGAGTCCTTGGGGTGTATAACAATAAACATATTTAGGCATCAATTTAGCAAATTCGTCAATATTGACTACAACTAAGATGCTTCTACAGTTGGTATTAAGATATTGATGCTGGAAAGAAAAGGGCAACCAAACACTTAACGCGGTTAAGTGCTCGGCCAGTCTATTCCTAGGCAACATACCATCGCCGGTTTTTTGTTTACCAGTGCGATGATCTTGTTCCTTAATAAAATTTCCAGTAGGGAAAACGTATCGAGGCTCAAACTTCTGACTTTGAATTCTGAAAAAAAGGAGGGTGCGAAATGGAAATCCGAGACAACGAACGACTCGCCTTCCACATTGGCGAAGTCGTGCGTGGAAGCAGAAAGTTTGAAAATGCTGCCACAAGCGTATCGCGGATGATTTTGGGACGAGGAGTAAAGAAAAGCACAAGAGCCGGGCAGACTACATTTGAGTTCGGCTTCTTCCGTGGAGGCCGCAAGCACGTTGTCGGCTGGTTCGATGAGATCAACGACCTCGTTAACTTCGTGAAGGATGCCGCCGAAGGCGGGTCCTCGCAGGAAATGGCATTCGTGCTCGTTGGCGAACCCGGCAACGGAAAAACCTTCTTTGTTGAAAGCCTCTGCTCCGCGTACCGACAGTTCATTGCGCAACCGGAAAACAGAAGGTACACGTTCGAATTCGTCGGCTTGGAAGAACTGGGGCGCTACGGAAATATTGGGGTCATCCAATCCCAAACCTTTGAAGACCCGCTCGTCTTGGCCATGAACCTTGGCGTGTCAAAAGATCAGAACAAGGAACGCCTGGCAAAGACGGGATTCGAAGACCACGACATCGACCGGCTCTATGGAGACTATCGCCCGCTTGGGGCATGCACGGAATTCATCTGGAACGATATTCTCACCCACTGCGACGGCGATGTGGAACGGGCGCTCGGATTCGTACGGATTGTGCCCGTACCGATCGCCGAAAGCCTGGGAACCGTTACCGGCAAATACTCGGCTCGCGACAAAATCACTTCTTCCGCAACCGACCTCCTCGGAGAAGAAGACCTGTCGCGTCTTTTGAACCTTAAGGATACGTCCAATCCCTATAAGTACAACATCCGGAGGGGCGCGATCGCGCGTGTCGCCGGTGGCGGCATTCACTTTTCAGACGAGCTTTTCAAGAACAAAAAAGACCTTGTTCAGATTTACCTTCAGGTTATTCAGAACCGAACGATCGAACTCGACGGGTACCGCTGGCCCATTGATACGCTCATCATCGCAACCAGCAACAACTGGGAATACAACCGCTTTACCGGCGAACGAGAAGAGGCTCCGATCAAAGACCGCTGCCGCATTTGCTACGTTTCCCACAACACCGACTACAGGCTTCAACAAGTGCTGAACCGGTACGCGATCGGAAGCGAAAAGAAAGTCACCGTAACCGGCGAGGGGCTCCATGAGGATCCTAACCTTGTGTACGCCCTTTCGGTCGCCGTAACACTGACTCGTCTTCCGCATAGCGACAAGCTCACCCCGATTGAAATGATGAAGCTTGAAGCCGGAGAAACTGCCGGAGAGAAAAATGTCAAGACGCTGGCTGAAATAAAGGGAATGCTGAATGCCAACCCTGACGTTACAAAGCGTTGGGGGCAAAAAGGAATCGGACACCGCGGCCTCGGAAGAGTCGTCCAGATCATGCTTGCTATGCCGGAGACGCACGAAGGCAAATGCCTTTTTGCGAAAGACTGCTTTGAGGCCGCTGAAAGAGAAATTCTTGACTATATCCCCGATGCGGTCGACCGCGAAAAATTCATGAAGGACCTGAAGGTTGCCCGGAAACTCTACCGAGGCGAGATCAAGACCTCGATCTTCAACGCTTATCGCGACGACCCGGAAGCCATCCGCAAGGATGTCATCGCCTATGTCAACATGATCATCGGTATGGACTCCGACCAGCTGGGTCCGGACAAGATTTGGCGGTATCGTGATCCGCAAACCGGCGAGATGAAGGCGATCAAGGTTGAAGAACGCTTCATCGACAGCGTTGAAAGCCGTCTCGGCCTTTCAACGAGAGAACGGAAAGAAACGTTCCGCACGTCCATCCGGAAGATTTACGGCCAGAAGGTTTCTACGGAACCGAACTACGACTTTATGGATAACGAGGCGCTCGTGAAAGCCGTAACCGACGTCCGCCTCGAATCCGACGTCGCCGGAGCCGCGAGTCTCGTCGGAGCGCTCGCAAACCGCGCGAATGAAGAAAACGTGCGCATCTACAACAGGATGATTGAAACCATGCTCAACAAGCTGAACTACTGCAGGACATGCGCGCAAAAAACCATTGAGTACTTCTGCGAAAAAACGGATGAGGACTAAAAACTGAAACATGGTGTCCCTCTCTCTAGAGAGGGACTTATTTCCAAGGAAGTATTTAAAAGCTATCTTAAAAATCATTTTTTCCGCGTTTTTCCGCGTAGCATTCCGCACTTATCCGCGGAGTCTCCGCGGAAGTGTGCAGATTGCAACGCAGATTTATGCGGAAATTGAATTTTGAGATGAATTCTAGAATGAAATGCTTCTTAGGAAATGAGTAAAATCAATCTTTAAAATCTCTTTTTTCCGCATCTATAATGCGAAACACGCTGATGATTTATGCGAATAAGACTAACTGTTCGCATAATTCGCATCATGTATTCGCATCGTTCGCATTGTAATGACACGGAAATTGAAATTTGGGATGCTTACTCAGAGCACTTTTAAAATTTAAATTCCACACGACGAAAAGGGGGGAAGACCGCAATGCGGAAAGACAGCAAGAAAGAAACGGCTGGAAATGAACACGCCACCAATCTTGATGTTCTCGGCATGGAACTCGCGCTTAAAGCGAGAATTGAAAGACGTATTGCGAACTGGAACGGACAAGGAGTTACCGGCGCTATCACCTCTTTGGAGTCCCTCCAGGACCTCTTGAAGAGGGACAAAGAAAGACAGCAGGACGGTTTTCCTTCCAAAATAAAATTCAGAAGGGTTCTCGCGGCAAATAATCGAGTAGTCAACGTTCCGTATGTCGACGAAGAAAAGCTGTTCCATGGACCATTTGAACCGAAGGGCGCAAAGCTTGTCGCCCAAACCGCTGATTTTCTCGAGCTTCCGGACATTGACGAAGCCACCGGACACGGAGACGGCGATGTCGGCGACGTAATCGGTGAAGTGCCGATGCCCGGCAGGGGCGGTGGCGGCGATGACGGCGACGAAGGCGATGGAAACGGATCACAGCCCGGCGCCGGAGATGAAGACGCGGATCACGCGCTTGAAGAAGAAGCGTATGAGTTGGGAAGACGGCTGATGGAACAACTCAAGCTCCCCAACCTCAAAGACAAGGCAAGAAAAGTTCCTACCGATGAATACACCTACGATCTTACCGACCGCCATCGCGGTTCGGGACAGGTTCTCGACAAAAAAGAAACATTGCGGCGCGTTGTCAAAACAAACCTGATTCTCGGCAGAATAGAAAAAGACGCCGTCGATACGAGAAAAATGATCGTCAGCCCGGGAGATCTGGTATTTCGAGTTCTTTCCCGAGAACGGGTCTGGAAAGCGCAAGCCTTGGCATGTTTTCTCCGAGACTACTCCGGTTCAATGTGGGGGGATCCTACAAAAGCCCTCGTATCCCAGCACCTTATGATTTACGCGTGGCTTCTGGTTCAATATGAAAAACGCGTTATCCCGCGATTCTTCGTTCACGACCATAACGCGCGCGAAGTGAGCGCAAAAGAATACTTCGGACTCGGGTCTTACGGCGGAACACTTATCGCTTCCGGCTACAAAAAAATCAACGAAGTAGTTGAGGGTGAAGGCCTTGAGAACGACTACAACATTTATGTCTTCCAAGGCACGGACGGCGATGACGGCGACGAAGGCGAATTCGCCCTTCCGGAGCTCAACAAAATCCTGAATTATGTAAGTCGCATGGGAGTCACCCTGTTTAAACATCCTTACTACACAAGCCAGGGCCAGAAAACAATCTTTGAGCAATACATTGAAAAAGGCGGCATCCTGGAAAGAAAGGATGTCTTCCGCATGCATACCATGCCGCGATATACCAACGTGACCGAAGAGATGAATGTTGAAGCGCTTCGCACGCTCATTGCCCAAGACTAAACCTAATCTCAAATTCAATTTCCGTGTAAATCCGCGTTGCAATCTGCGTGTTTCCGCGGAGACTCCGCGGATCAATGCGGAATGCTACGCGGAAAAACGCTGATATAGAACTTTTGAGATGGCTTCAAGAAGCCAAGGTTGAGCCGGGCCCCGACTCCGTCGGGGCTTTTCTATAACGGTTACAGAAAGAAAGGAGGAGGTGATGGAGCTTTTGAGCCAAAGCATGAAAGGTGAAATGGAAGCGTGCAAGAGGCGGGCAAGAGAAGCCGGTCTCGTGTTTCAAGACAACACCCTCGAATATGTCGTAACCAACCAAGACATGCTGGAGTTAAGCCCTCGAGTGATGATCCCGACCCTCTACGACTATTGGGCGTTTGACGTCGAAGTCCACCAAAACCGATGGATGTATGACATCCATCCGCACAATCCCTATGAGACCGTAATCAACACGAGACCTCCGATTTCCTTCTACAACCAGGATAATGCGGACTGGTTTAACGTGATGATTTTCTATCATGTCCTGGGACACATCGACTTCTTCCAGAACAATACGTTCTTCCGCAGGACATGGGACGACGATTTCTGCGGGCAAGCCCTCGCGGATAAACGGCTCATCAACCGGATCCGCGCGGAACACGGAGACCAAAAACGATGGGTCGACTATCTGATTGAATTTGCGCGCGCTATCGACAATTTGGTGGGATACCACCAGGAGCTCAAAGAAGGCGACGAAGCGGAACAACCGGAAATTTTCGGCGCATTTTCTGAAAAAGCGGATTTTTACTTCGGGCAATTCCTGAAAGAGCTCTACGAAGCAAAAAGAGTCAAGCTCGAATTCTACTACGAAGAAATCGAACGCTACAACCGCTGCGTGAGGACATTCGGGAAAAAGCAGGGCGAACTCGCCTTCTTCGAAGACAACACGTTCAGAAGCAAGCTCCCCGAATTCAACGATGTATTCAAGAAACGGAAAGAAAAGGGCGAGAAACCGAAGCCCAAAGACATTTTTGAGCACCTCGCGGAGCGTTCGGACTCCCTGAACCAGGAAGAGAACCGGTGGATGAAAGAAGTGCTGCAGGTAATCAGAAGAACGTCTCTCTACTTCCAGCCGCAGATGAGAACTAAGATCGCGAACGAAGGTTGGGCAAGCTTATGGCACCAAACCCTCTTCATGGCAGATGAACGAATGAGCACCCATGAAGTAGATTTCGCAAGAGTAGATTCGGCGGTCACTTTTGATCCGCGGCTCGGAATCAATCCGTACGCCGCAGGCAAGCACCTTTTTGAATTCATCGAGGCGCTTGCCCGAAAGGGACGCCTTTCACCGGAATACCGTCTGCTCAAAAACATAGATACGCGAAAGAAGTACGACCGGGATTGCGGACAAGCTGCCGGGCGAAAAGCGCTCTTTGAGGCACGGAGGCATTTTGACGACTATCTCCTGGTCAACTTCCTTTCTGATGAAGACTTCCAGGATTTTGTGGATGAACACAAGCTATTCATTGCAGGAGTCCGGCCAAGCCGCGAAAGATGGGACAGGGCTGAAATCTACATCAAATCGCGGAGCGGAAAAGAATACCGACGCCTTCTCAACCGAATGCTCTACCATCCGCCATATGTTGATTTCTCCGGAGCGAAAGCAAAAGACGGAGAACTGTATCTTGATCATGTGTACGAAGGCAGGTCGCTCTTCAGAAAGTACATCGGCCCGGTCCTAATCGGACTCGAATTCCTTTGGGGACGTCAGGTAAAACTCGAAACGACGGAATATGAAGAAACCCAACCGAAAAACTGGTGGGAGTGGAGAAGTTCCCAGTACCAGCCGGAATACAAAAAAATCAGGGTCCTTTACGCCTGTGACAAGCGAAAAATAACGAGAACGATTCTCGACCAAACTACCACGGATTCCTATGGAGGCTAGTTTCTAAGACGCCGGCAATTCGTACGCGCGAAACCCGCAAGCGCGGGGCAGCGCATGCGAATTGCTGGCTTTTCTAAAAGACCGGCGGCCGTTAGTAAAACGAAAGGAGGAAAACCATGCCCGCGGTGAAAGACGCCCTGACATATCTCGGATCTGAAATCGGAAAAACGGAAAAAGTGGTAACCTTAAGCTTCGAAGAATATCTTGACCTTGCCGCACGAGAACCGGGACGAGTATTGCGAAATATCTTCCAACTCTTTTACGACATGGTCAACGAATGCGTGGACAAAGGGACCGATGAGTACCCTGATGATCCGGAATCAATCGGTTTTGTAAAATACGATTGCACCCGGCTTTTTGCCGAAAGAGCGGACAATCCATTCTTCGCCGACCGGCTTTTCGCGAACCGGTTCATACGCCAGATTGAAAGTCTTCGGCAGGGTTTCCAGCAAAACCGCATCTATGCCTACGAAGGCCCTTCCGGCTGCGGCAAAAGCACATTTCTGAACAATCTTTTGAGAACCTTTGTCGCTTACACCAACACAAGAGCGGGACAAATCTTCGAGCTTGTCTGGGAGATAGACGGAACTCTTTTTTCTCAAGATGCCGGAGCCTCCAAGAAACTGGTTGTTCCGTGCCCGAGCCATGACTACCCGATTTTGGTCGTCCCGAAAGAACACCGGCCTGAATTCTTGAGAAAACTCCTCCCGGACGGGGAAGCCAAGCAAAAGATTCTCGGAAGCAAGGAATACGAATGGCTTTTCACCGGAGAAGTGTGCACCGTTTGTAAGTCAATTTTTGAGCTCGCGCTCGAAAAACTCGGTTCTGTCGAAAAAGTATTCACAATGCTCCGGGCGAGAACCTATAAATTTGATCGGCGCCTCGGGGAAGGCATTAGCGTCTTCAATCCGGGCGACCAATCGGTATGGGTCGGAAACGACGGCAAACCGACCGGCGGCGTTTTCACCAACAAACCTCTACAACAAGATCTCGATCGGCTATTCGGCGCAGGAAGGGTCAAGTATGTCTTCTCTTCTCTCGCGCAGACCAACAACGGCATCCATGTGCTGATGGATGTAAAGGGATACAACAAGGCGCGGCTTCTCGAGCTTCACAATGTCATCAGCGAAGGCGTACATAAAGTGGGCGGTGTAGAAGAAGGCGTTACGGCCCTTTTCTTTGCCCTCATGAACCCGGAAGACAAACGAGTCATCACCGACGAGAAAATGGAGTCCTTTGAAGGAAGAATCCAATACAACAAAATCCCCTATGTACTGGCACCCGACACCGAAGTGGATATCTATCGCAGCATTTTCGGATCCTCGATCGTGGCAAGCTTTCTCCCGCGAGTCCTTGAAAACTTCGCGCGCGTAATTATTTCTTCCCGCATGAACATGGAGTGCAAGCCGCTGAAAGAGTGGATCCCGGATGTCGCAAAATACAAAAAGTACTGCGATGAAAGCGGCTTATTGCTTCGCATGGCAATCTATATGGGAGTTATCCCGAACTGGCTTTCCGAAGAAGACAGAAAAAAATTCGCCGCTCCGGTACGCCGGGCATTGATCGCAGAGGGCGAAAACGAAGGTGGCAAAGGATTTTCCGGCAGAGACTCTTTGCGTCTCTTTGGCGAATTTTTCAGCCGCTACAGCGGGCGGCCAAGCTTGATTACCATGGAGAATGTTGAAGACTTCTTCAAGCACCGCATCGGAAGAGAACGTCGCGATGAATTCATACCGAAAAACTTCCTTGCGGCACTCATCGGAGCATATGATTATGCGATCTTGAACGAAATGAAAGAAGCCATGTACTTCTACAACAAAGAACGGATCTCGAGAGATATCCTGAACTATCTCCATGCGGTCAATTACGAAGTCGAGACAAAGATACAATGCCCCTTTACCGGCGAAGAAATGGAAGTAACAATGGTCTTCCTCAAGCTTATGGCAAGCCGTATTGCCGGAAGAGAAATGAGCGATTCCGACGCCTTGAAATTCGCGCAGGATATCCAGAAGAAGTTTACGGTCGCTGCCGCCAAAGGAGGCGGCATAACGGAAACAGAACTTTATAATGATCTTTTTGCCGCTTACGTGAGAAATCTTAAGGAAAAAGTGCTGCAACCGTTTGCCAAGAATGCAAATTTCCGCGAAGCCATCAGGGCGTTCGGAACAAGAGAGTTCGAAACGTTCGATACCCGGCTGAAAGAACACGTAATCGCTATGATCAAAAACATGATGGAGAAGTTCGGGTACACCGAACAGGGAGCAAAAGAAATCTGTCTTTACGTGATAGACAAAAACCTAGCAGAAAAGTATTCATAACCGTGAATGACTAAAACACAAAACACCGGCACGCCGGTGTTTTTTATTGGGTGCGCCTGGATTTGAACCATCAACCTAAAATAAAAATGGGTCAGGATGGACTCGGACCATCGATCCCCAAGGTACCGCGCCCGACTTCGCCTTGACGAATAAATTTTGCGAGCGCCTGGATTCGAACCAGGAACCCCGGAGGTATAAGCTCCGTGCTCTAACCGTTGAGCTACGCTCGCGTAGCGGCGAAGTCAAGGCGGGCGGGTAAGCTCGATGCTTTAGCCGCTAAGCTACTGACCCTCTTTTATTGCACTTAACATTAAACACAAAAGCGAGCATATCCTTTTCTCGCACAATAGCGGAGGTTTTGGAAAATATGTGGAAAGATATGCGAGCTAATCCTTCACCAACTTTTCAAATTCTTCCCGCTCAATGGTTTCTTTCTCAATAAGAATTTTTGCAATTTGTTCAAACTTCCCACGGCGTCTTATCAAAATTTCTTTTGCGCGACGGTTTGCGGCGTCCACCAGTTTTTTAACTTCCTGGTCAATAAGCCGCGCTGTCTCTTCGGAATATTGACGACCGGTGGAAAAATCTCGGCCAAGAAAAACCGCCTCCTCCTTTTCACTCCAAACGCTTGGGCCTAATTTTT
The DNA here is from genome assembly GCA_016186145.1 of Candidatus Sungiibacteriota bacterium. Taxonomy (GTDB): domain Bacteria; phylum Patescibacteriota; class Minisyncoccia; order Sungbacterales; family SURF-37; genus JACPMF01. Next base: position 56,857 of record JACPMF010000004.1, read on the forward strand.
CCGACATACCAAACCGCGCGACAACGCTTCTCGCAATATCTGTTGCTTTTTCAAGATCATTGTGCGGTCCGGTGGTAACTTCATTAAATATCAACTTCTCAGCGGCATATCCACCGAGAGCTACCGCCAACTCATCTAAAAACTGTGAATAAGAAAACAAATGGCGCTCCTCTATCGGAATCTTTAACGTGTAGCCGCCGGCGCGTCCACGGGACACAATAGTAATTTTATGAACGGGATCTGCGTGCTCAACCGAGGCCGCAACCAGAGCATGCCCGGCTTCGTGGTAAGCCGTTATTTTTTTCTCCTCGACGGTCAGAAGACGCGACTTTCGTTCCGGTCCTAACATTACTTTCTCTATAGACTTTATAAGATCGATCTGCGAAACCTTTTTCCGATTTTCGCGCGCGGCAAGAATCGCCGCCTCGTTCATAAGATTCTCAAGGTCCGCGCCGGAAAAACCAGGCGTGCGCTCGGCAATCACCCGTAGTCGCACATCATCCGTAAGCGGCTTATTCCGGCCGTGGATATGAAGAATTTCCTCCCGGCCATTAATATCCGGCAAATCCATCACCACCCTCCGGTCAAACCTGCCGGGCCGCAAAAGCGCGGGATCCAAAACATCGGGTCGGTTGGTCGCGGCAATGACAATAACGCGATCGTCCGTTTCCATGCCGTCCATTTCAACGAGAATTTGATTGAGCGTCTGCTCTCTCTCGTCATGTCCACCGCCAAGCCCGGCCCCACGCACCCTTCCTACCGCATCAAGCTCATCGACAAAAATTATCGCCGGCGCGGCTTTTTTGGCAAGACGAAAGAGGTCCCTGACTCTCGAAGCCCCTACCCCGACAAACATTTCAATAAATTCCGAAGCCGACATGTGAAAAAACGGAACGCCGGCCTCGCCCGAAACCGCTTTTGCAAGAAGCGTTTTCCCGCATCCTGGCGGCCCCATTAACAAAACTCCTTTTGGAATTTTTGCGCCGATATCCAAAAACTTCTTGGGGTTCTTCAAAAAATCAACAACTTCTTTCAGCTCTTCTTTCGCCTCTTCCGCTCCCGCGACATCTTTGAAGGTAACCTGCTCTTTCTGGCCGGGCGAAATAAGCCGCGCCCGCGACTGGCCGAAGGTAAATGCCTGCATAGAGCCGCGCTGAACCTGGCGCGCCGTCCACCAGATAAAAAACCCGATCAACAAAATCGGTAAAAGAATCGGCAACAAAGCGCCGAGCCAAAACGAAATCCCGCCTTCGGTTTTCACTTCTATCGTAATCTCCCGAAGGCGTTCTTCCGAAACCCCGTAATCCCGCAGAATTTCAATCAAGCCGACCCCGGTTTCTTTTCGTGAAGTAACAATAACGCCGTCTTTTCGCAATGCCTCGAGCTGGCTTTCTGCAATGGTAATTTTTTGGAGTTCGCCTTGATTAACCGCGCTCACCAATTCAGAAAGCGAAACTTCTTTCTTCTCTTGCAGTGATTCGGTTATAAGGGCGTAAACCCCTGAAACCAAAACAAGAATGATAAGGGCGTAAATAATATGTTTGGAAAAATCGCGCATAATTAAAATCGTACTATATTTTCGTCACGCATTCAAGAGGGCGACTCTTCTCCTGCAAAACGAAGGCCGATCAATAAAACGGAGATCGATCAATTCTCTCATTTCTCTCATCCCCGCCAAATAAAACCTATCGGTTTTATTTGGCGGAAAAGGCAAAACCCGTATTACCAGACTCTGAAATGACGGCGGATGGCAACCTCCCCATTCCCGAGTGACGAGGTTTCGAAAAAGCAAACATGGCGATTAATATCTAAAAATTGAACAAGAAAATCAATTTCATCCTCACAGGGGTAGGGGTACGCGAAAACGCTTTTTTGTAAACCGAATAGCCCCAAATCTTTGAGCCGGTCGCTAAAAATTCTCCTCTCCTTCTTCTTATTTTCCGGGATGTCGAAAATGACCACCCGCCACTTCTTATCCCACCGCCGCGGTTTTTCCGGTAACCGCAACGCATCAAATTCAAATTTACGCAGTTTCTTCCGACCGCTTTCCGTAATTACAATATATGTTTCATTTCCGCGTTGTTCGTATTCCACATATCTTCTCTTCCGTAGACGCTCAATACCCCTTTGGAGCTGCCATTGCCCGTATTCGCGACGCAATCGCGCCGGATCACTCCGAAGAATCGGCGCAAGCAATATTCCCATATTCGGCGCCACCAACATTGATGCCACAACCGCACCGCCGCCGACAATCTTCAAAATATCCAGCGCAATAGATCCGTAATGAATATCTCTCCCCATACAAAACGAACCTATCAAACACTTTCTATCGTGTCAAATAAGTCCTATAGGATCTATTTGGCGGATGTGAAAGTTCGAAAAAAACGGAGCTCTTTCGACGGAGTTCTTGCGGAGGAAATTAAAAAACGGGCTCTGGCGAATCGCTCGATAGCGATCACCAGAACCCGCGCTTGTCCTCCGAAGCGCCTGTGCGCGTAGGAGGATGTTACTTGCCCGCCCCGCTTAGAAGCGGGACGGGGCTAATTGTTGAACTACTCGTCGTCCTGGCGGCTCGAATCGCCGCGGCGACCGCGACCACCCTTGCCACCCTTGCGACCCTTGGCCTGGCGGGGTCCCCGGTCCTCGTCGGACCGGTGGTAGCGCGGCGTCTGCGGCTTGAACTGCCGCTGGTCGCCGGCCGGGGTCTGCGACTGGAACTTCCAGCCGCCGGCCTTCCGGAAGAGAACCATCAGGAAGACCATCGGCCTCCCGTCTTCCATGGCCTGCATGCCGTCGAAGCTGTACTTGAGCTTCCACTGGAAGAGCGTTGCGGCTCGCGCCTCACGCTCCTCTGTCGCCGGCTTCGCAGTGAACCGGGCGAGCCCAGGCCACACCGAGCCCACCGCGCCGAGGAGCTCGCCCTTGGCGATCCCCTGGCCGTCCACGCCGTGGTACCGAACCCACCCGGTGCCCTCGAGCTGATAGCCCGACCGCGTGTCTTTGAAGTCTTGCTCACGCTTGAGCACGAACTCCACGACATCACCGATGTTGAGCTGGCCGGCGTCCAGATCGGCGAGCGTCTTGCCCTCGACGGGCTTGAACTGCTCGCGGTACTTCGCGAGAAGCGCTTCGCTCGCCTCACGCTTCTCAGCGTAAGTCTCCTTGGTCACCCTCTGATGCGTGACCCACGCGCCGATCAGCGTATCCGCGACCTTCGGGTCATACCCTTCGGGCTTCGGCTCGTCCTTCCCGAAGTACCTCTTCGCGAAGTGCCGATAGGCTCTGGTGTTGCCGACGACCGGCAACGACCAGATCGTCTGCGGCTTCGCGGGCGGCCGCGGGGCATCCGGGATGTCCGCCTCTTCGTCGCCCTTCTCGACGACGGCGCCGTACATGGCGTCGTAGTCGGCCTTCTCGGCCTCGTACTTCACCATCTTCGGCTTCCATTCGTCCCAGGCCGTGCGATTGGCCTGCTTTTCCGCATCGTCCACCCCACGCATGATGCCGCGGGCGATGAGGTCGTCGATGACCTCGTGCGCCTCGGGCAAGGTGTAGAGCCCGGCGATGAACGCCGAGTACACCTCCGGAAGCGAACGGATCTTGGCCATCACGACGGCGATCTGCTCGCGGAACGACACCGCTGCGGCATCGTCGTGCTTCTTCTCGGCCTCGCGGAGGCCGTTCTTCCTCTCGGCAAGAGCCGTGAGGAACTTTTCCGTCAGCGCATCCCGCTTGACTTCGTCAGCGAGGACGCGCTTCACCGGCGCCGGCTTCGGCGTTCCGGTGGTCACCTGCTGGGCCGCTGGCCGCGGCCTCTCCACGATCGCGATCGTCGGCAGTGCGACGACCGCTTCGAACGCCTTCTCGATCTCCTTCAGGTCCATCAGGTCCATCTTTCCCCTCCTGGGAATGGCGCATTGCTACGCCGGTTATGTTTAGGTTTCAGCCAAGAGAGCGCGAATTTCTTCGGCACCCCGCTCGGCTCTCATCAAAAGCTCGCTCTTCCCCCCTTTCGGTTCTTCCGACACGCAATCACCGTTTGACCGGCAATGCGCATCGAGTTTTTCGATTTCCTCTTCGGACAACCTGTAAGCGCCCTTCCCAAGAGGAAAGAGCACCAGCTCTTCCGCCCAGCACTCCGCAAACCTCCCGTTGTTGATAAAAAGCGTTGCCTTGCCGAGCTGGTCAACTTCCCACACCCCGACAATGCGTTGCCAGTCGCTATCAAAAAAAACTGCGTGTTCGCCAATCGGAGATCGTGAAGAACCGACTATATCCTTTGCCTTGTAAGCAGAAGAAGGTACGAAAAAGTTCTCACCGACGAAACCGAGGACCTGCTCGTTCGGAACATCCTCGTCCGAATAACCTCTCGGGCCGAGAAACCGAACCTTGACGGACTCGCCGCCGTTGTCATCAGAAAAAAGAAGGAATCCAAACCTTCGTCCTTCCACTCCCTTGGTTGCCGTTCCGCAATGCGCGCAAACCTCGTCGGCTGGCACGCGGACGGCGACCCGCTTCAGTCCGTGAACCATCGCATAACCACCATCCTTTCTTTGATGTAGTCTCGATTTTTAAGGATCAACTCGGGTTGTTACCCCGAAATAACAAACCTTGATTACTTATTTTCGGCTCCAGATCTGTTATTTCAGAATACTTGCCTACATTATATCATTTCTGTATAACTTGTCAACCCCACTAAAGAAACGCTAAAAAACCAGCTATTGCTGAACTTAATAGCTGCGGCAAAATAAGCCGCTTTACCCCTTTTCGGCTTTTAGTCTTTAACGGGCCAAATAGTTATGAGCTATCCCGAATTCACTAAGACGATGTGCAAGAAGGTCGAGCGGCAAGCCCAGCACATTAAAATAGTCCCCTTGAATACGGTCAACAAAAAGACCCGCCAAACCCTGTACCGTGTAACCGCCGGCCTTGCCGAACGGCTCCTGTGACTTAACGTATGCGTCTATTTCTGCGTCGGAAATCGGTTTAAAAGAGACGAACGTTTCAACGGCATCCACGACAAATTGGTGCGTATCGGCATCATACAAAGAAAGACCGGTTATGACGCTGTGCGTGTCGCCGTTCAGCTTCTTTAGCATTTCTTTGGCATGCGCCGCGCTTTGGGGCTTGCCAAAAATCTCGCCATTATGAAACACAACGGTGTCTGCGCCGACAACAAGAGAACCCGAAAACCTCTCGGCAACGCCCTTTGCTTTTGCGAGCGCCAGGGTCTTCACTAATTTCTCCGGGTCCCCGATTTCAACTGCCCGCTCGTCAAAATCGCTCGGTTGAACGATAAACTCAAAACCGAACTTTTTAAAAAGTTCCTGGCGTTGAAGTGACGACGATGCAAGTATGATTTTTTTACTAATCGGCATACTTAATAGTTTAACAAAAATCTTGGTGCTGTAATTATACACTTCGCGCGAACCTTTTTTGAGAAGAACTGACCGCCTCCGCTTCGCTCCGACGGAACGCTCGGGCGCGGCGGAATTCCCCCCACACCCCCCTTCCGCCGCGCCTTCGCGGGAAGCCACAATTTTTTCGCCGCCAAATCAAATAATTTTAGCTTCTCTCAAAACCTGTCTAACGCTTTTATTACAGTTATGAATTTTCTCCAAAGCCAGCTTTGCTTGTTTCTTGCTGATAAAGCCCACCGTAACTTCGCGCGCTAGACGCGTAGCGTCTGGATGAAAACCGAGCATTCGTCTTGCTTTATTTTCTGCCGCTTTCGCAAAAAGACAAGAGTTCGCATTTGATTCAATCAACCTTTCGCCTCGTGGAATTTTCCACCCCAATTTCCTTAAAATCTTCTCCGTATCTTTAATTGTTCTTTGCAAAAGAAAGGGCAGGTGAACGATATAGACAGGCGGCTTGTTTTTGAATGGTTGTAATTTCCGAGTTGCCGAAAAAACAAACTTTTTTGACTCACCATCTTGGCTTAATCCAGCCCATTCGTTAATACCTAAAATAATCACACCAACACCATGTTTTTGCGCCTCTCCGTAGTATGAACGAATAACAAGCCGCCTGCATAATTGGCAAGTTCTTATAAATGGAATTTTGTGCTGACATTTTGCCGAATAGTGCCTCCTGCCCTCCACATACCATTTTCTAAATTTTTCTTTTAACTCTAGCGAATCACGTTCATCGTATAAGTCAGCCGTTTTTTCGAAACAAATACGATCAACTGGTCGCATATATTTTCTCGCATCGATTTTTTCGTAATCAACATCAAGCTGTTTTGCTACTTGTTTTGCCCTCTGAAAAATATGTTTTGGGTAATAGCGTGTATCAAGTGAAAAAGCCAAAGGCGTAAATCCCATACGTTTAGCTTCATGGAGAGTGGCAGTGCTGTCTTTGCCGCCAGATATACCAACCATTGCATCGTATTTGCCACGACCAGAACTCCTAAGCGAAAGTAGAAATTCTAACTCTTTTCTCAAATGTTCTTTGCTAAAGTTTTTTTCGTATCTTTCACAAACATCACATAAACCGGATTTCTCTATCGTGCTAGACATATTAGTGCTGACATTTACGCATTTCTTGCACTCTACCGCTTCAACCAATGCTTTGATTTGATTAACGATTTCTTTCTTGATTGTAACAGCCGTGTTGAAAGAAATATGAGCGATTTTTTCTACTTTATTTGTCGAAAAAAGACGCTCCTCAATTTGCCGTTCTTTTTCTGCTTCTTTTTGTGAGAAACTTTCTCGCTTGGAGACACGCACCGAAAGATGTTTGTCGGGAGTTTTCAAATAAACAACAAGGTAGCCATTCTTTTTGAAATGAGTTGAATTTTTATAACCCCTGATTCCTGCGATTACAATAAACTTTTTAGAAAATGTTTTTTGATGAATATGAATTATTGTTTTCGCAATAACCGACGAGGAATAACGGTTTTTGAGATGAGAGAAAAAATTGCGAGCTTCCTCGCGATCAATTTTCTGTTTAATCTTTTTCCCGTAGAGTTTATTTATTTGTTGGATAAAACCACTTTCATTTTCTGACAACTTTTCCTTAATGGAAGCGGCGGGGTTTATAACCGTATTAAACGCCTCGATATATTTTGCATCAAGAAAAGAAGCCAAGAACAATTTGGCTATGGTTGTCTTGCCGCTTCCGGGGGCTCCAAAAACCGCTATTCCTTTGTATTTTCTTTTTATCATACGAAAAAATCTAGACTTTTCTTGTAGAGTCGCGCAAAAGCCTTAAGTTCTACAACATCAACTCTACGCTCTCCACGCTCGATTTTTGAAATATATGATTGAGGCTTGCCTAGCTTTTGCGCGACGTCTTCTTGTCTCAAACCAGCGTTTTCTCGCGCTTTTCGTAGGTTTTCCACAACCTTTTTGTATTCTGCTCCGTAAATACTCTTTGGCATATTGAATATATCATAGTATCCTATTGTGGTATATACCAAAACGGGTTATGCTTATTTTATGAATTGGCGGCGAAAAAATTGTGGCTTCCCGCGAAGGCGCGGCGGAAGGGGGGTGTGGGGGGAATTCCGCCGCGCCCTCGCTTTGAAAGCCGCCGCCATTCAGGCCAGCGAAGCTGGCACGCCGCAAGATTATTCTTTAAACAAATCCATCTCCAAATTCCACTTCTCAATTCGTATTATAGCATTTTTATAAACTGCCGACTCCGGTTGATCAATAAGTTCTGCTAAATCAGAAAGTTCATTGATACGTCCGTAAATTACCATTCGTCGCAAATTCAATTTGCGACCAGTAAGCTTTTGGTATTTCCCCGCGACAGCTTTCATAAAATATGGATCAAATTTGTAGAGAGGATAAAAATCCATGTTTACATCACCAACCATAATATCTCCAAAATCAAAAACGCCATTCAATTTTTTTGCCGTCGCGTCAAAGGCCATATTCTCCGTGTGTAAATCGTTGTAAAGAAAAACTAACTCAACTTTTTCCTGTATTAAGCTCTCATATTCTTCAACTGTTGCCTCAACAAAATTTAGAACTGATTTATTATTAATTTTGTTTGGCAAAACGGATTTTATGGAACGAGAATATGAGGGTAAATCTTCATTTACTACTCCGATCTTTCTCGCTTCATCAGGTGAAATTGATGCGTGTATTTCACGCAAGAAATTTGCCAAGTCGAAAGTTAGTTTTTCTTTCTGTTCAGAATTTAGCGAATCAAAAATTTCAGTAGTTAAATTACCACCATGTATTTTAGGATAACCCATGTATGTAAACGATTTGCCGAGAAATTCAATCTGGGGGATTTGCAGTGAAATTTTATTTTTGAGAATACCTAAAATTTCTACCTCGGTATCAAAACTGGTTTTTTCATTTTTATAGAAAGTGAATTTATTATCTTTCGGGAAACGGAAAATCATGTTGTCATTGATTTCAACGACCACATTATCCCAACCATTATCAATTAGCGTTATCTTTTTAATTTTAAGTTCAGGAAAATCACTAGCGATTGCAGCCTTAATTATATCCAAATCAAATTTAGGAAGGATTTTCATATTACTTTGCGTTTTCATCTAGCAATCTGGAGAGCAAGCTGGCAAAGGAAAGAAATTCCAAAGTTTTCACGGGGTCATTTTGCACAAAATTTAGATGAGCTTTTCTATCTCTAATGCCAACAATTCCCTTAAATAAATACATAAATCCGCGCTGTTCAGTTTTGTCTAAACTTGTTTTCAATGCATTAAACTTAATTTTAGGTTTTTGATTCTCGCTTCCAAAAACATGGTTCATCAAATCATCGCCATCCAATTCTATTTTCTTTCCATTGCTTGTTTTTATTACAGGATACTTTGCCTTTAATTTTACCTGGTCAATAACTTCGACCAACGCATTTTGGATGGCTTCTTTAAAATATCCATCTTGAAACTGACTTAGCGAAACTTTTTGAATTGCAGGGTGAAGGTCGTAGTTATCATACAGCGCACTTCTGCGCCCAGCAGCAGAAGTAGGTGGTGCGACTTGAACATATTTCAATGCACCACGTTTACCACTACGCGTAAGAAATGCAGCTCTTTTTAAGGCCATGCTTAATCCACCCGCTTGAAAATGGAAACCTTTTCCATCTAAATAAGAGGTGATTTCAGCTAATGTTTTGCCAGAAGCAAAAAACTTTTCTTGCCAAAGAATTTTTAAAACTTCTGTTGAGGAAGCGGGTATTTTATTTTCTCCTGACATAATGTTTTTTATCTCCTTCTTTATGCGCAACCAGTGGGCCTTTACCTTTCGAAAGACGATTTAGTGTAGTTTGAACTACTTGAATACTATAATCGTACTCATGTTTCTTAAGTTCAGACTTTACATCAGGCGCACTCCGTCTTTGGTTTAAGTAGTCTTTCGAAAGAAGGAATAAAATACCACCTTTTGCTCCACTAAACTTTTGTTGCTTTGGGGCAGACGTGATTTGCTTGCGATTTTTCGGAAAAACTTCTTTTTCCAACCTCTCAAGACGTTCAAAGATTTCTTTATCTCGTTTGTCCATAGTATTATTTTCCATATACCCATTTACCATCAATTTTTTTTCTTCCAAAAAGTTTTTTCTGTACTAAACCAATCATGACACCAGAAAGGGTAGTTACTGGATAAATGTAGCCCTTTTCTTCGAGTGCATGAGCAATATCGTTAAGCCCCTTTGGCTTATCGAAAAAACCATCTTCCTTTAGACCCACTATTAAATCAGAAGCTGCGGCACGTTTTTTCTGATCTTTCCTTTCAGAGTTTGCCTTTTTGATGATTTCTCTGACGCGCCCCGCTGTAGCCGTAGTTTCAAAATTTGCCAGCATATTGGAGACTTCCTTATCAGTTCCCTCAATTGTGATAATTGCGCCTGTTTTTGACTTTATAGTTGCTTTTGCCATATTTTACATTAATTGTTATTATAGTTTCACTATTGCTTATTATTGTAATCCTGTATTAAAATGAAGTCAAGTACCTCTGCGGCATATTTCGCGAAGCGAAATCTGAATGGCGGCGGCTTTCAAAGCGAGGGCGCGGCGGAATTCCCCCCACACCCCCCTTCCGCCGCGCCCGAGCGTTCCGCCGGAGCGAAGCGGAGGCGGTCAGTTCTTCTCAAAAAAGGTTCGCGCGAAGTGTATAATTACAGCACCAAAACTAACTTTGTCGGAATTGACTGCTCCGCGCGGGCATTCGCCCGCGCTCCGCAGGGCAAAATCCGCTTTTGTTTTCGCCGTAAAATCCCAGAGTTCGCCCCAATAACAATATGAAAGAGCTCAAACCAAAATCTCAATGCGTTCTCTACG
>JACPMF010000002.1 GCA_016186145.1 Candidatus Sungiibacteriota bacterium
CGCTTTCCATACTGTTGAAAGCAACGGGGTATTCCAGATCCGACGGATTGAAATAAATAACATCTTCAATTCGTTCCGGAGGCACAAAATCAAGCATCCGCTCCGCAAACTCTCCGTGGGGATCAATTATGCCGAGGCCTTTCCCATTCTGAATGTCCTGAATAGCCATATTCTCAAGAAGCGTGGTTTTTCCCATGCCGGTTTTCCCGATGATGTACATGTGTTTTCGGCGGTCAGCGGGCTTTATGCCAAAACGCCGCCTCGCATCGCGGAAGTTAGTTTCGCCAAAAAATGTAATATCTTCAGACATATGAAATTCGAAATTCGAAATTCGAAATTCGAAACAAATTAGAAATTCGAATTTTTGAAATTCCAAACACCATTTTTGAGTTTTGGATTTTAATCATTGAAATTTGTTTCGGATTTCGTGCTTCGTGCTTCGGATTTTCACCCTACCGGCAATCCCGGTGGCGGCTCGGCACGCCGTGCCTGCAATCGAGGCATCAAAGGTGCGGCCGCAGTTCTCCCCGGAAAATGAAAGATGCTCGCGAGCTCCTCGATATTCAAAACGATCGGCACCGAATGCATAAGATAAATGCTCGAGAACGGCTGACGGGTCCGGTAATAATAGTAAAACGCTTTTCGCTTCTTTTCTTTCGTTCGCTGCTTTATCCAGCTATACCACTTGGCGCCAACAAGCGCGCGGCTGTTCAATTTGAAACTATTCAAGTCTTGAGTATTGAACTGCCGCATCGCTCCCATGACCGAACTAAAATGAACCATGTCAAAACGGTCCCGTTTCGCGACGTACACGAACCGAAGCGCTGCCTCAAAACCGAGCTTCGAAATCTTTTTCCCAACACTGGTAACAACATCTTTCTCCCCGGGAGAAAGATGCAGCATAAGCGATTCCGGAGCTTCACGCTGTTCCTCTTTCAATGGTAGCGGTCCGACAACAACCTTATGAGCGACTTCATAAACATCCGCTGCGATTTTTTCGATTTCTGTCGCCGCTTTTGACGGCGCCTTTTTACCAATGAGCTTTCGGATTATTTTTTCACCCTCTTCTTTCCATTCGGCTTCAGACTCAAGAATGGGACGGATCATCAATTGCAGTCCGGCGTGCTCCCCATCTTTTATTTTCGAAAGCATCTCGGCAACGGCAGAAACCGGATCAACCTTTATCTCCTCTTTCGTCCCCTCTTCCAAAACAAATTCATGGTATGTCCTGATCGGATAAGGATCTGGCTTGCTGAATTTCCATTCGGCTCCAAAAAGCGACCATTCCGCATTCGGCACGTCCCGAGGAAGATAGCCGGTCGGATCCTCTGCTTCGCGGATTTCGCTTTCCGGATACTGGGCATAAATTTGGGCTTCAACCAGATTGCGGAACTTTTTCGGCGTATGAATGAGAAAATGAATCTCTCCTTCGTGGCTGATCATTTCAAAAACAACATAGTCGTCCTGAAGCCCATACCAATATTTTTCATCGGGATCAAACGGCCGGCCAATCCCGTGAATGCCCGCAAAAACCTGTTCCATCGCTTGAGGAGGTTTTGTAATTTCGCGAGGAATTTTAACCTCCAAAATAGTCCACTCGAGCGTTTTCCAATACCAAATTTTCAAATACGCCTTCCAGAGCTCCCATGCGGAATAAAAAAGAAGCGGCGGCAACCAAAACCACCACGTGAACCAAGCAATCCGAAAGAGGGTAATATAATTATCAAAAGGCCCTGGTTCCATAAAATAAACATGACCGAATCATGAATAGCGAATTATGAATCAGGAATTTGAATTATACTTCTTATTTTATTCACAATTCTTAATTCCTAATTCATTTTCATGATATCACAAAAGGCCGCGAAAAGCGACCTCTTGATACAAAAACCGGAACAAGCCTCTGTTTAAACTTAAACCAATATATAGCCCTCTCCTGCCTTTTTAAACCTCTTCTTATTCTGCAAATTAAGGAGGATCGTGTTTTCTTTAACCTTCCTTTTATCAAGAACGCGCTTTACGACCCCCGCCCTATCAAGCGGAGCCTTCGCATCCTTCAAAACAGAAACAATAACATCGGCAACCGTCCCTGGCTCATATCCCCACTCCCGCAAGGCATATAAGCCCCGACCCACCAATACAAAACGGTTGTCTTTAATAAGTTCATTGTGAACAGTTTGTGGGTGGGTTTTTTTTGCGCCCCACCCCGCCCTATCGATCGCCCGCGCGGTTTCGGTAAAATGCAGGGGGCTGCCGTGGCGAAGCAATGCAACATAAGCCTTATCCCGGACGCCTGACGGAGAAATCTCCGGCCACCCGGCAAGGCCAAACTCTCCATATGGATTTTTCCGAATGCGCTTTGAAATATTAAGGACAGAATCAAGGGCCTCGGCGGATAACGAGTAGCCAAAAACAGAACGAGCATTTTCTGCAAGCATCACAAGAAGACGCTCTCCCGGGACGAGTTTTTTAAGAGAAGAAAGATCTTCCGCCGTTTTTCGCAATGTGAGTTCCGCCGCCTCAACAACTTCCGGCTTTCGGTACCACCGGTGATGGTGCTGGTCATCCTCCGTCTTTCGAGCCAACTCGGAAGAAAGCGCGAGGAGAAGTCGGATGTGCGGATGAAGACGCGCCTCAGCCACGGAATTAAAAAGGGAGCGCTCCTCTGCAACGCCGCCGTGATCGTCAATATGTTTCCCAAAGGAAGCGAGAACCGGCCTAATCAAATCAAGCGTTTCCGGTTTTCCTAACCGTTTCAGAGCGTCGGCCTCAATCTGCCTCACCCGCTCGCGGGTAATGCCATACCCCTTACCGATTGCCTCAAGAGTCTCTTCGTTGCCGGATGCAAGACCGTACCGTTTTTCGATTACTTCGCGGATGCGCTTGTTTGGCAACGCGCGAAGAATCTTTTTGGTTGCCTCTCTCGGGTGAAAGGGAAGAATAATTTTCTTCATAAAATATAGAGTCCCAAATACTCCTTCGAATTATTTAAATAATTTTAGAGCTTAAAATCTTTTAGTACTTGCCGCTGCCAGCCCGCCTATCGAATCCGTACCACGTAACCAAAAGAGGGCTCGCTATAAAAATAGATGAATAAGTGCCGGCCACAATTCCAATAATAAGGGCGAGACTGAAAAAACCAACCGATTCGCCACCGAAAAGAAGTATTGCGAAAAGCGCCAAAAGTACTGTTAAAGATGTGTTAACCGAGCGGACCATCGTCTCATTAACACTCTGATTAACAATTCCCTCAAAACCATCCGAGGCTTTTAAGGCCTTCAGATGCTCGCGAATACGATCAAAAACTACAATCGTATCGTGCACAGAAAAGCCCATAATTGTCAAGAGCGCGGTCACAAAAAGCGTATCTACCTCAATCATATAAAACCGGCCGAGGAATGCAAACACCCCGACGGGCAAAATGACGTCATGAGCAAGCGTGATAACGGTGACCACCCCGTATTTCCACGACTGAATAGGCCGGGAAACCTTTCGAAATGCCCATGCAACATAAAGGACGATGAGAGTGATAACGAGAACAAGCGAGAGAAACGACCGGTTTTTAAGTTCTCGGCCGATCGTCGGGCCGATGCTATCAAAACGCGTTTCAACGAACAGCCCCTTTTCACTGCCGCTAATAAGACCGACTAATTCTTGATGCTTCTCTTCGGAAAGATGTTCTGTTCTTACCAGAAGCCCCCGCTCCCCGGCCGGGGTAAAAAGAATTGTTCCTCCAGACCATCCCGCCGTGGCAGACTTGAGTTCCTGAACGTCCGGACGGACTCCTGAAAACTCAAGCTCTAAAATCGATCCCCCGCTAAAATCAATTCCTGGCCGTAAACCCCACAATACAAAAACAACGATGCTTGCCAACACCAATACCCCGGAAACTGCGTAGAAAATTTTACGATGGCCAATAATATCCATCATAGTGAGTAATTTGTAGTGAGTAGTGAGTAGTGGTAGAAAAATTTCTACAAACTACCAACTATAAGCTACAAACTATTTGTTGAAGCCGCTCAAAAGCAAAAACTTTTTCTTCTCAAACCGTTTGGTAAGGATGGAACCAAGGAACGCGCGGGAAACCGTTATCGCCGAAAACATGCTGATCAAAACACCGATGCCAAGCGTCAGCGCAAAACCTTTTATTATACTCGTTCCAAACCAAAACAGAATCACTGCGGTGATGATGCTCGAAACGTTGGAATCGCGAATTGATGTCCAGGCGCGCTTGAAACCGTCGTGAACGGCCGTTTCTACCGCCGCTCCTTTCTTTAATTCTTCCTTGAAACGCTCGAATATAAGAATATTCGCATCAACCGCCATCCCGACGGAAAGAATAAACCCGGAAATTGCCGCCGCGCTTAAGGTGACCGGAACCAGTTTGAAAACTGAAAGTACTATCGCCGCATAAATACAAAGCGCAAAGACCGCGATCAGGCCGGGAAGTCGATACCAAAAAATCATAAAGGCAACGACAAGAAGGAAGCCCCAAAGCGATGCATTGAAACTTTTTGCAAGCGACTCGCTCCCAAGAGACGCTTCCACGGTTTTCTCGGAAACCAGCGAGATCGGAACAGGCAGCGCGCCGGCATTCAGCCGACCGACAAGCATCCGTGCCTCCTGGGGCGTAAAACTGCCCGTAATTTGAGCCTTTCCGCCGGAAATTGCTTCCTGGACAATAGGAACACTTATCGGCGAACCATCCAGGAAAACAGCGACCGGCTTGCCAATATTCCGTCCGGTGACTTCCTCAAACAGTTTCGCCCCCTCATTGTCAAATTGGAGCGCAACGAGAGGAACGTTAGTCTGCGGATCAAACTCTAAAACAGCTCTTTCCAAATGCCGACCATCAAGACCGGTTGGTTGCGTTAACAAAGAAAACTCGACATTCTCATTTTCCTCTCTAAGCGCTTCTTGCTCTCTGTCGCTCTTGAATTCACGAAACTCCAAAAACGGCGTCTCACCGATAAGCCGTTTTGCCTCCTGAATATCCTTGAGGCCGGCAAGTTCAACGACCAACCGATTTTCATTGCCGGAAGTCTCGGTCTGCACCAACGGCTCGGTAACACCAAAAAGATTCACCCTTCGCTCGATAACATCCCGAAGCGAAGCCATGGCCTCGTTCTTGGACCCGGAATAATCCTCCGGAAAATCCGCCCGATACAAAAGATGCGTACCGCCTTTTAAGTCAAGGCCGAGGCGAAACGGATAATAAAAAAAACGCGCTTGCGAAGGAAAAAAAACAGAAGCGGCAAAATAACCGGCAGCAAGGCCGAGGAAAAGAACAATGATAGCAACAATACGAACTCTCATCATATTGAACACATCAATAACAATAAACCTGGACAACAAATTTAAAACTTTAACATCGAATCATGAATAATGAATTAGGAATAAAAGCCGCCCTTCGTATTCATGATTCATAATTCCTGATTCATAACCCTCCTATAATTTGCACTTCGAAGCTCTCTAACGAGCAAAATTACACTTATTCCCCAAGCAATTTATTTATCAATTCTCTTGTTGCCGGACCGACAAAACCGACCGCCTCGAGACCGTTCGCTTGCTGGAATTTCGTAACTGCCCTTACCGTTACCGAGCCGTAATAACCCGTCACCGGTCCGTCATCCGGAATGCCCGAATCGCTTTTTTGCAAGAATTCCTGAAGTATCTTTACCTCTTCCCCGCGCATCCCCCGCTGTAGAATCTTTGTAATCTTTTGTTTGCCGCCAGCCGCCGGCGTTTCTCCTGCTGCCACCGGAACCGCCTCTTTACCAAACCCCGCGACAACAGGCACAGAACCCGTACCTTCTGCTAAAAATTTGTTTATCAACACTCGCGTTTCCTGGCCAACGAAGCCTACCGGCTCGAGATTATTTGCTTTTTGAAAATTCACTACCGCCTTTGCGGTCGCCTTTCCATAATATCCGGTTACCGGCCCGTCATTAGGAATACCCCAATTGTTTTTCTGCAGAAACTCCTGAAGCAAAACCACTTCTGATCCACGCATGCCGATATCCAACCGTCGTGTAAGGCGCCCGGCAATACTCCCATCGGCTTGCCCGGCGCCAGACGGGGTTACCGCGTTAACAAGACCATCTGATGGCGCTGCAAGTTTCCCTGTTAAAGATTCTAAAACTTGTTTGGTTCGGGGTCCTACATAACCAACCTGCTCAAGACCATTATCCGCTTGGAATTTTTTCACCGCCCGCTCCGTCGATGGTCCGAAAAACCCTGTCACTTCGTCATCTTTAACGTACCCTTGGGATAAAAGAGTTGACTGCAGTACACGCACTTCTCCGCCTCTTGCCCCGCGTTTTAAGTCCACGCCGGCAGTCTCGTCAAGAGTCGCTTTTGCAACAGGAACAGCCGGTAAGCTCGATTCTTGAACAAACGGAACTTGCGGCGAAGGAATGATTACCGTTGTCGGCTTAAGCGGAACAATGGCTGGTACCAAAACCGCCTGTTTGCTTCCCTGAATGGAAAGATCTCTAAGAAGCTCTACATTGATTTCTATTTTCCCCGGGCCCGCATCTCTCGTCCGCCCCTCAACGTAAATCGTGTGCCCCTTTGCCAAATCCCATATGGTAATCGGCTCACCTCCGGCGTTTGTTACTTTTACATTTGAATCAGCCACGTCAACAAAAAGAACCCATCTCGTGCTCCAGAGCGTTACGGTTACAAAATTATTATTCAAATAGGTTATCTCCGCGTTATTTATTTGAACCCGCCCGTCGGTATTAATATAAAGTTCGGCCGCCTGAAGGGGGTTCCAAAAAGCAACGAGACCAAAAAGGAAGAAAAGTGTAAAAACAAATATACGCATTGAACTTGATTATACGGTATTTTCTTCAAAAAGCAAGCACATCACCTTTCATAACGCGGCCACGAGCCAACCGCCAACGCAAGAGCAGAGGCCGCAAGGCCGATGTCGCGGACAGTTACGGCATCAATGCCAACCACGGTAAGCACGGCAAGAAGATGGAAAAAGGCAAACAAAGAAAAAAGAAACGTCCATCGGTCAATCAAAAGGAAAAAACCGATAGCAATATCTAAAACCGCGGTCCCAACCATGGTTTGTGCAACCGATAGCGGCAGAAGGCCGGCGGCCCACGGCCGAAGCAATCCGCCCCAATTCTCCGGATCCTGCAAAATTAAAACTCCAACCCAGAGAAAAGTTATAGCCGTGCCGACACGAACAATATGAAATACCGCATTCCTCATATCTGTAATCATAAACCTTGAGAGTAAGTTAGCCAAAACAGAATGATGTCCATCAAACCAACGGTTATCGCCGACATAACGCACCAGAAGCACCACGCCCGAATAACCCGCCATTGAAGATAGATAAAAAAAGCTGAAGCCGCTGTCGCACCAATAAGCATTAGCCAAGCAATCGGCACCAAGAACGCCTCTATTTCTCCGGCACCGATGACAAGAAGCGCGGCGATAACCGCAAATGCGATGTAAAACAAAAATCCAAATACTTCGTTATGAATTCCCAAAAAGAGCCGGTTATATTTGCTGTTTAAAACCGTCTCGCAACCCTCGCCTATTGGACACACCGGCCGCTCGGCAGCAATTCGTTTTTGTATCAAGTAGGCGGTTTCGCTTATGCCGATCGCGGCAACGGTAAACAAAAGCGCATGCGGAGTTAGATTTATAAGCATAATTTATTATGCCACAAAATAGCACTTTTTATACTTTTTCCACTTGATATCCTTACAAACTCCAGTTTGTAAGGATATTTTTATTACCCATGGCACTTTTGCTTTTTCAATAACCAACCGCACGGATTTTCTATATTTTAAGCCATCTTCTAATTTGTCAATCTGCCGAATTGGTCGGATTATAGAAAATGTCATGCGGATATTTTTCTCTCTTCTTGTATCAATTCATCAATTGCGTTTCGCATTGAGGCGAGTGATTTCCTGAAGTATCCCTCTGACAAAATCGCTGGAAGATCGAATAAAACATAAAATATCCATAGCTCGATTCTCCTCACGCCGTATTTCACCATTAACTGCCCCACCTCATCAGAAACCTTGAATTTACCTACCTTTTCCTTAATCGCCAACGCTGTTGTGTTTGGACAATTTTGTTCTCCCCGCACGAACGGCCCTTTACAAATATTTTCCTCAACCAATCTATCTTTCAATTCTCGGAGCTGACCCTTACTCAGATCGAACTTTCTGATTATCCTTTTGTATAATCGTTTCAACATATACCTTTAAGCCCCATGACACTTCTTATCTGATCCGCACTGACCCTTGACATCCCAACAAATGCTGCTAAACTCCTCAGTAGTTAATTCCCCTAAGAAAGAAGGTGCTGTAATGCCACGGAAAATCATGATCAATGTCTCATTCGATGCGTTACCAGGATCATGCTACGTCACCGGTCGTGCTCTCAAGAAAGACGGGTACGAGTTCGAACGCCACGGAGTAAATCCAGCTGCCTATATGAAGTCCAAAACCGTTCTTTCATTCAAAGAAGAGGCCCTCTCTTCTGTAAGAAATAAACTCCGAGGCAAACGTTACTCAGAAGTGAGAATCACTTCAATCCGATTCGCGTAAGCGGTTAGTGGGCTAACGTTTTGGCGGCGTTTCAGTCAACCAGTCATGCTACGGAAGGTCTTATCCTCCGTGGCATTTTTTATACTTCTTCCCGCTACCACAAGGACACGGATCATTTCGTCCAGATTGCTGTTTGCCCTTAAGCACAGGCCCGCGAATGCCGTTATTTTCCAACCCCTCTTTCGGCGATTTAAACACAATTTGTCCGTGCGGCTTTTCCGCTTGAGGCGCGCCGGCTGAACCTATCTTGAATGCCGCGCTCACTGCTTGAACCTCAAACGCCTCCTTCAGTTCCCGGAAAAGCCGCGCGCCTTCGTGCTTGTATTCAACCAACGGATCGCGCTGGCCATAGGCCCGAAGCCGCACTGAATCGCGAAGATGCTCCATAATATCAAGATGATCCATCCATAAAACATCGCCGGACTGAAGCATAACCGCACGAAGAATATTTCTTCCCGCATTCCCTTCCATACCCTCCCGCCTCTTACGCCACGCCGCCATAAGCGCCTCTTTAATTCCCACACTAATCGCTTCGTGTTTCTCTTTCCGCGACATTTGCCCATCATTGCGTATTTGTTCAAGCTCGGCATGCATCGAACCATCAATCTCGGCAAGCGCGCGAACACTCTCAAAAATTTCTTCCGTATTCCAATCATTCTCGGGAACCTCATCGCCGCAATGCGTATCAACGAGCTTTTTTGTGATGCCCGCGATAAATTCATAAAGTTCTCCCTCTAAAAAACCGAGATCTTCTCCTTTCACCAATAGCTGTTTTCGCATCCTATACACCCAGTCGCGCTGTTTATTCAAAACATCATCAAACTCCAGCAAGTGCTTACGCGAATCAAAATGAAACCCCTCAATCCGCGACTGCGCGGTTTCGATCGCCTTCGTCACCAGACGATTTTCTATGGGCTGGTCTTCGGGAATGCCGAAATTTTCCATCATCTGCTTAATGCCGGAGCCTCCAAAAACTCTCATCAAGTCATCCTCTAAGGAAACAAAAAATTGGGAAGATCCGGGGTCACCCTGCCGTCCGGCACGTCCGCGCAACTGGTTATCGATTCTTCTCGCCTCATGCCGTTCGGTGCCGATAATGTGAAGCCCCCCGGCCTCGCGCGCTTCGCGCGCTTCGTCGGATAAAACCGGATTCCCTCCAAGGATAATATCTACCCCGCGGCCTGCCATATTTGTAGCAAGAGTCACCGAACCGGGTTTCCCGGCTTGAGCGATAATCGAAGCCTCTCTTTCATGATTTTTTGCATTTAAAACCTCGTGCGGTATTCCTTCCCGCCGCAAATATTCCGAGAGCCGTTCGTTTTTCTCGATAGAAACCGTGCCAACAAGCACGGGCTGGCCGAGCTCGTGCCTCTTTTTAATCTCGCTTGCAACCGCAAGAAACTTTCCGTGTTCAGTCCGGAACACCAAATCAGAAAGATCGCGCCGGACCATCGCCCGGTTGGTAGGGATCGTAATAACATCAAGATTGTAAACTTTGTGGAACTCTTCAGCGTTAGTCGCCGCAGTACCGGTCATACCGGCAAGTTTTGCATACATCCTAAAGTAATTCTGAAACGTTACCGTCGCGAGCGTCCGCGATTCTTGCTGGACCCGAACACCCTCTTTTGCCTCCACCGCCTGGTGCAAACCCTCTGACCACCGCCTCCCGGGCATCAGGCGTCCGGTGAATTCATCAACGATGATCACTTCGTCATCTTTAACGACATAGTCGCGGTCTCGCTGAAAAAGAGCTTGCGCCCGCAACGCCTGTTCAAGATACCGCACATACCGGAATCCCTTTTCGGTGTAAATATCCTTCACGCCAAGGAGTTTTTCAACGTTCTCAATGCCGTCCTCGGTGATAGTAACCGCTTTTAACTTCGCGTCCACATTGTAATCAATATTTTCTTTCAATTGGGGAACGATCCCCGCAAATGTCCGATAATACTCGGACGACTCCTGGTCCGGCATTGAAATAATCAGCGGGGTCCGCGCCTCGTCGATAAGAATGGAATCAATTTCATCAACAATTGCGAAATAATGTTCCCGCTGTCCAAGATCATTCATCCGATACGCCATGTTGTCGCGAAGATAATCAAAACCGAATTCATTGTTGGTGCCGTAGGTAATATCCGCCATATACGCTTCGTGCCGCGAACACGGCCGCCAGTGATCAAGCCGAGGATCCCCGTGCGAGGGTACGATCTGATAATCCGGGTCGTAAATTCCGGAGAAATCGTGCGCTATCACCCCCACGGAAACCCCGAGCGCGTGGTACACCGGACCCATCCAGCCCCCGCCTACCCGTGAAAGATAATCATTCGGAGTTACCAGATGACACCCTTTTCCTGCCAGCGAATTCAAATACAACGGCAGTGTTGCAACGAGCGTTTTTCCTTCACCTGTTTTCATCTCGGCGATTTTTCCCTGATGCAAAACAACGCCGCCCATGAGCTGGACGTCAAAGTGGCGCTGGCCAAGAACTCGTCTGGCCGCCTCACGCACTGCGGCAAAAGCATCCGGCAGAAGGTCATCAAGCGTTTCGCCTCCAGAAATCCGCTTTTTGAATTCTTCCGTTTTTTTTAGGATTTCCACTTCCGAAAGCTTCCCGAATTCCGGCTCTCGCGAATTGATTTTCCCAACAAACGGCAAAAGTGAACGGACAACTCGGCCGTTCGGATCGCCAAAAACTTTCGTGAAAATTGACATGCCACCAAATTATATGCCTCATTTCATCTTTGGGAAAGAGACCTGATCAAAACCCATTTGGGATGGATTTTAATCACGCCGTACTTCTTTTCTCCTGGTTCTTTGCGGACGGTACAGGGTATCGAAAAATTTAAACACATCGCGGGCCTTACGGCTGTTATCGCGCGTGTAATTGCAGAAAAAAACATCGACATTAACAAACTTTCGTTCCGGCCACGTATGAACGGTAATATGGGATTCGGACACGATTACTACTCCTGTTATTCCGCTCTCGCCAAGACTTTCAGTAACCGGGAATTTATGGAAACGGCTGGCAACAATCTTAAAACCAGCCCTTCTTATAATACGAAGTGTTTTCGTACGAACCAGTTCTTTGTTTATAAAATATTTACCCTCACCCAGGCACTCATGAAAGTCAGCGAGGATGTGCAGACTTTTTTTCATTTATTCAGCAAAATTTCTGATCGGATAACGCCGACCGCGGGTAATTATGTTTTTTTCAGTAGAATCCGCGCCAAAAAAATTTTTTACAAAAACAGCAACCCGCCCGTGAGAAAAATCGCGACAAGAATATATGTCTACGCTGACAAATTTTCTTTTCGGAAAAGTATGGACGCTTATATGGGACTCTTGAATAACGACAAACCCCGACCAGCCGCCGGGGTCTTTTTTGTCATTGCCGGGAGCGCGCACGACAATTGGCCCATAAAGCTTTGTCATGCCCAGCTTTTTAACCGCGCTGTTTAAAAAACGCCGGGCGGTTGATCGCCTGTCAAGCAAACTCGGCTTACAACCATAACAATCAAGCGTGAGATGCAAACCAAAATGTTGAACCCCCCGTGCTTTCTTCCTCATGGTTGCTTAATTGCCTTCGTCACGAATCCTTCCTTTCCGAAACATGCGGGCAGACGGATCGAACCGCAAATCCTTTTTTGCAAGCCGCGCCCCCCTGCGGGCAAGCGCTTGGGATTTCCCTTTGTACCGTTGAAGCTCCCGCTCTATCTCTTCAGAGAGAAGATCTATTGCCGAATGAATATCTTCATCAACCGCCTCGGCATACAGCGGCCCCTTTTGCTGAGGAAGGGCGACAACGGCGTCAGCTTTCCATACCATACCCTTCCGGTGATGGCGGGTGAGACGACTGAATTCAATATCAATTATAGCCGCTTGGGTTATACGGGGATCCTTAAAAAGCTTGCCGAAAAGCTTGGCAATTTTTTCTCTTGCATAAACACCAATAGAACGATTCAGCTTTAAATTCCGACAGGTTAAGGTGAAACGCATGCGAATTTTACTCGCGAGGCAAGTCCCACTTACAACGGGACGCAGCGCGAGCGATTAGTAAAATTCAGCACCCTGTTAAATAATTTCGCCTTAGGCGAAATTCCCCTGATAAATCAAATCGAAGATTTTATTTATCAGGGGATTTAACAGGGTAAAAATTTTGTTTCTAAAACTTGTTCGGCTGCGCCTCCAAATTTTAGACAACGCCCTTTAACTAAGATATCCCCACGTTCTCAATTTATCGCTGTCTTCGGGCCATTTAGCCCCGATGTCAGTTCGATAAAACATGTTCGTAATCATTATATTTTGTACTCGCGAATACGCCTGACGCCGCGCTTCCTCAACCGTAGAGCCGGACCCGGTAACGGTCATTAAAACCCCCGACTCCCCGGCGATGCGCCACACGCCGTCTTCAACCTTAACATCTTCCATATGAACGCCGTCAAGACTTGTTTGTTTTTTGAAAAGAATGGGCAAATCACGATACATCTCTACGGTTTCACGATCTTTTGATTTGGCAAAGAACGTCGGAACGCTGATTCGCACTCCAATTTGAAAACCCTTTTTGGTTTTCAGTTCAAAACTTTCCCCGCCCGCAAGTTTCTGAAGCCACTCGCTGGCAGGCATAGTAATGCCTTCAAGATGTATAAAGAGAATCGGATATCCGAAACGACTGGTAAATTCAAGCGGATAGATGCCGCGTCCGTTTACAATACAGTTTATGTCAACATAGCCTACATACCCGGAGTTTTGCAGGGCCGGCAGCATTTTCCCCAGCGTTGCCCTGAAAAGATTGTTCGGCTCGCTCCAAAAAACCAGCGTCCCCATTTCCCCCGCAAAAGGCCCGATATCTCCGGGGAAAACCCGCTTATGCTCGAAATTGACATTAATCGGCAAAACAAACTCCTTCCCGTTAAAATAAGCTCCAACGGCAACTTCAACCCCGGACACAAATTTCTGTAAGTGGAACCACGGAGCCTTTTTGCTCCACACTTTTTTATTCTGCTCCAACAGTTCAAGAAGGTCTCTTCCGTCTTCTTCCTGACCGATAAAAAGAAGACCTTTGCCGCCGGAAGGCGTGTTGCCGCTCGGCTTAAATACGTAACGATCGGGATTTTGCTTGATAAAAGCAATGGCCTCATCGTAATCCGTGAAGTTCCAGCTCGGCAATATGCTGACACCATGCTTTTTAAGCTCGGCCTGGCCGAACTCCCGGTCAATTTCAAGCCGGTCGGTATACTCGCTTCCCCCGATTACCAATTTCCCTTTTTTCCGAAGCCTTTCGGCAATATTACCGAATTCAACATCATCGAAAACAACGATATCGGCCCAATCAACGAAATCTTCCCACCGATCGACTTTTTCAATGAAACCGTTATAAACATCGTGATCCGACTTCTCCTTGATAAAACAGCGCACCTCGTGCCCTTCTTTTTTCAGCGTCCACGCAAGGTCGCCGCTTAGGCTTTCAAGCGATACAAAAAGAAATTTTGTTGAAGATTTTATTTCGCTGACCGCTCCGTTACTATAACCGGTGCCGTTTGCCACTTTGAGAAAAAATTAATTGAATGATACACAGATGATAAAAAAAATGACCGGTGCGGTCAACTGTGGATAAGTTCCAATTTTATTCGCGAGCCGATTTTTTCGGCGAGCGACTATAAAATTGAGAACCCCGTTAGATAGCGGAACAAACTACGGGAAGATCTGCAAAAAATATGATGCGCATAACATGGTTACCACACCAAAAACGTTTAGTTTCCGCATCTAACGGGGTGAATGTTTTACAGCTGCTCGGCCGCTCAATGCGGCCTTGCAGGTAAAACTATTCAAACCCAATATATTGTATCTCTTCCTCTAGAAGAATACCGAATTTTCGATGGACGCGCTCTTTGACAAGTGCTACGAGCATAATAACATCTTCCGCTTTTGCGTCTCCTGTATTTATGAAAAAGTTTGCGTGCTTCCGCGAAATCATGGCGTTACCTATTCTTTGGCCCTTCAGCCCAACCTCATCAATAAGAAATCCCGCGGAAATACCCGGCGCTGATTCAAATTTTTTCAGAACCGGAAACCGCAAAAGAAGCGCCTTTTGATCAATGTCTTTCCGGCTCCACGGCACATTTTTAAAAATACATCCGGCGCATTTTGCGCCGATGTCTTGGGTATCAACACGCCGGGAAACCAAGTCTTTCATGCGCTCCTGAATCAGCTGCGGCTCGCCTTTTTTCAACGCAAGAACTGCCGAGATAATTACAAAATTCGGGCTATGCTTAAAAATAGAGTCGCGATAGCCAAACTCACAGCTTTTAGCTTTTAGCTTATAGTCCCGACCCTGTCGAGGATCCTCGATGGCTCTGCCATCGGGACTTTTAGCTTCATTAACGTCAAATACTTCGACTGCTTCAACGACGTCTTTCATTTCGCTACCGAAACACCCGGAATTTCCACGAACCGACCCCCCAACCGTTCCCGGTATGCCAACTCCCCATTCAAAACCGGAAAGACCGGCCCGCGCGGCTTCACTCGCAAGATACGGCAGCATAACTCCGGCATCAGCTAAAATTTTTTCGCCGTTGATAGTAACTCGGTTAGCGCTGTTTTTAATAAAAACGCCGTCAAATCCCTTATCAGAAACAAGAACATTCGATCCCGCCCCCAAAATAAAAAACGGCAAACCGCGTTCTCCGGCAAAACGCAAAGCGTCAACAAGCTCTTCCCGAGACTTTACTTCAACAAAAAATCTGGCCGGCCCGCCTATTTTAAAAACGGTGTGCGCTTTCAACGGAATATTTTCTTGAACGTTAACTCCCATATTTTGAGGGTAAACTCAAAACACAGCCCTTGCAACATCAATTGTGTGATATAGTATTATAAAGTGTTGCGTACAATAGAAACCAGCATTGTTCGCCCCCTCACCACCTTTTGACTTTCTTGGTGGGCTGTAGAGCTGGCACTCACAAAAGACCCCGTAGTAGACCTGCGGTTCACTACGGGGCAGGCATTAGAATTGTTCCCGTTTTGTCTACGAGCCGAAGCGAGTAGCTACAAAACGCAATCCCGCCAAATTTTAGACAGGGACACTGAGCTGGCACTCACAAAAGACATTAGAATTGGAGTAAAACCCTCAGTGTCCCTTTGTGAAATTTGGCGGGAGAGTAAAACCCTCTGCGGCCCTCTTGGCCCGTCAAAAAAGTGTAGTAAAAAACACCGTAATATAATTGCTCTATTCAAAAAAACGCGCATAAGCGCGCTTTTTTTGAATTAGTAAAAAGCCCAGGATTGCTCCTTGGCTTTTCACCGACATTAGATGGGTCCCCGACTTTCGCCGAGAGACACTCACTGCTTTATATGTAGCAAATTCGAGTTATATTGTCAAGTAGTTTTCCACAACCTACATGCACGAAACACATGCGGCACCAGGCGCTTGCCGATACTTAAACCCGCCTTGTGTTTCTGGATCAGGCGTAAGACCTGCCGGCGCAGGCGCTACCGGAGCCGGTACTGGCACCACTGTAGGAGCCGGTAAAGGAGCGGGCGCTGACGTTGCCGGTACAGAAACCGGGGTCCCACCCATTACTTCTTGAAGTTTTTTAAGCGTTGCCGGACCAACACGGCCTACCTGTGAAATTCCATAAGTCGCCTGAAAACGCTTTACTGCTTGCGTTGTCAGTGAGCCATAAAATCCGGTTACCAATCCTTCCGGATAGATACTTGCGTCTTTTGCTAAGAACTCTTGCAAAACCTTAACATCATCCCCAGTCACTCCCTGATCAAGCTCCTTAGTAAGGCCGGTAAGACCCGCAGCAACAGGGGTCGCAGGAACCGAAACCGCTGCTGGCGGCTGGCCTGCTCCGAAAATTTCAGCCAGTTTTGCTCTTGTTTGAGGACCTACCCTGCCAACTTGTGATATGCCGTATTTTGCCTGAAACGCGCGAACGGCTTTTACCGTGAGCGAACCGAAATAACCAGTTACTAACCCTTCCGGATAAACTGATTTATCTGTCGCCAAAAGTTCCTGTAATCTGCTAACATCCCCGCCAAGCGCACCAGAAGCTAAATCCTTTGTGAAAACTGCCGACGCAGATACTGCTGATGCAACAGGTGCGGGAGCTGGCGCGACAACCGAAACTGGTGTTGATACGGTTGTAGAAACAGCCGTTGATGACGGAAGAGAGATCCCTCCTCCACCACCGCCACCCCCGCCGCCGCCTCCGGTTGACGTACCCCCGCCTCCGCCACCGGTAGTACAAGTAGTTGAGGAAGGCGTAATAGTAATAGCTCTTTGCGATCCGCCGCTTGGGACCTCTATTCGGCTGATATATTCATCTGCAGTACATTCCGTAGAAATAGTAAGACCGGATGTATCGCTCAATGTGACTTCTTTTCTACCAGTTGAGCTAAGCCGTATGAACTGACCGGGATCAAGCGTAACACTGATGTCATCAGCTGAAACAGTAATTAATACAACGCCGTTCGTTGAATCGGTTCCTACACTATAATTTCCGCCTGTAAGGTCAGCAGAAAAACCGATTATTTGTTGGGCAAATACAAAGGCTGGCGCTGCGCCAAAAATCGCAGCTCCTACCGCAAAACGCATAACCAACTTACGAAAAGTTAGATTCATAAAATTACGGGGTTTAAGATTTCAAAGACTGAAACCCGAGCCAGAGAATTGGCTCGGGTTTCATAGAGATTATTCATTACCTGTTTGGCACCGGCCCTGCTCGACAACCAAACTGATACCGCCAGCCGGAACAACCCCAAAACTGCCAGTCGTCGTACCCGTACCACCGGCGTATAAACGAAGCCACCTGCCGTTTTCAGCTCTCAACTCAATACATCCTCCTTTCGCTGATGTAGTGCTTTCAATAGAAACTGTGGAAGTACCCAATGCCCCACCAATTGCTACATCTCCTGCAATACCAACCTCCAGATAAGGAGTCGAACTTCCCATAAGTCCGACCGCATTGCCGGTTATAGTCGAAGTGCCGCTTCGAACATCTATCGCGGAGTTAAATGTTGACATACCAGAAACCGAGAGGCCAGAAGTCGTTGCTATACCAACACCAAGTCCTCCGCTCAAGTAACCTGAACCAACAACACCAAAATCAACCGTAGGAGATGTTGAAGATATACCAACACGGCCCCTGAAAACAGCTAGATCGTTTACCAAAAGGTTACCATCGCTGGTGGTGGCATTACCAACACCAAGACCGCTGCTAAAGTAACCATCGCCGGTAACATTAAGACCGGTAACCGTTGGTGTACCGGAAGCGGCGCCGAGGTTGGCGTTTCTTGTATTTTCAAAAATACCGTCTACAAGCACCGTGAGTCCCGGAAACAGTTAATGTTCCGCCGGTGTTAACATTGTTATTAATCGTTGTTGCCGCCAATGTAACAAGGGCAACAAGTAAAATGGAAGCAAAAGCTCCCAAAACCGCCGGCAGCATACTGCGAGTATAAGTATAAGTAAGTGCGTAAGAACGTTTCTCCATAATATAACGAGAGACAACAAGGATATTACCCCGGCCACACCGCGGGTAATATTCCTTAAGGCCGTCTTTTAATAAAAGATTTTATCCACACTATTTATCACCTTCTTTTAGTATAACAAGCCCCGTCTTGCTGTAAAATTAGGGGTGTGGATAAGTCCCAATTTTCTCTACGAGCGCGGGGCGCGAGTAGCAAGAAAATTGAGGACCCCGCACCAATTTTGCCTCAATAAGCATAAAAGAACCATTATCGGTAGTTTCGCCTATATCAATTTGTGCAAGGCGCGCGTGGTGAAAGGCGTTTGAATAGCTTTTCACGGGTTTTGCAAGGACGCAGCGAAGCTGCGCCCGTAGCAGGAAACCCTGCAGAAATAGGCACGTCCTGTAACGGGCGAAGCGGCTTGCCTAAAAAGTTATTTGCAAAATTGGTGCTGGGGTCGCTAAATCAGCGTATGGCAAAAAAGAAAAAAATCTTATATGTCATTACCAAGTCCAACTGGGGCGGAGCCCAGCGTTATGTTTTTGATTTGGCAACAAGTCTGCCATCGGAACGATTTAAAGTTACCGTGGCGGCGGGCGGCAACGGGCCCTTCCTCCAAAAACTCAAGCAGGCAGGCGTTAAAACCGTCCCCATCCCCAATCTTGAACGAGACATAAGCGTCCTTAAAGAACTTCTTTCACTCACTTCCCTTTTCAAAATTTTAAGAAGAGAGCGCCCGGATATAATTCACCTCAATAGTTCAAAAATCGGCGGCCTCGGCGCCATCGCCGCTTTTGTTTCAAAACCAATAACTAAAAACTATAAACTAAAAACTATATTTACCGTCCACGGCTGGGGATTCCATGAACCGCGGCCGCGCTGGCAAAAGTCGTTTATCCTCTTTCTCTCGCGGCTCGCCGGGTTATTCCAAAGTCACCTTATCCACGTTAGCCGGCACGACCTCGCCGCAACCCATGCGCTCGGAGTGTGCGCGCCGGGGAATGCAGAATACATACCCCTTGCTGTAAACCATTGCACTCCGCTAAATCCCAGCCGCTCAAGAGAATTTTTGAGCAAAAAAACCGGCATCGAAGAAAAATCGTTCTGGATCGGAACAGTGGCGGAACTCACAAAAAACAAAGGACTTGCGTATTTGATCGACAGTATTAATGAGGTAAGAAAAAAAAATCCGGAGTTCAAAATACAAGTTCTTATCATCGGCGAAGGAGAAGAACGGGAACGCCTGCAAAACCAGATACGGAAGCTTGGCCTTGAAAACACCGTACATCTTGCCGGATTCATCCCGGACGCCGCGCGGTACCTGAAAGCGTTTGACATATTTATCCTCCCGTCTTTAAAGGAAGGACTGCCGTACACCCTCCTAGAGGCCATCAACGCAAAAATTCCTGTCATTGCGACCGCAGTAGGAGGCATACCGGACCTGATTGAACATGAACAAGACGGGTTGCTTGTTCCGCCGGCAAACTCTTCGACTCTTACAAAAGCTATCACCACCCTCTTAGTTGATAGCGAAAAACGAAGAATTTTCGCAGAGAACGCGGCAAAAAAAATCCGAGAACGAAATTCATTCTCGGAGATGATTCAAAAACATGTTGCTCTATACTTGAATTAGGAATAAATGAAACGATGTATACTGTTATTCTTAATTCATTATTCATAATTCTACACAATGTGGTGCATCTTCTTCAACTCTGCCACTCCTTGTTCAAAACTAATTTGCGGTTCCCAATTTAACAATTCGCGCGCTTTTCGATTATCGGCAAGAGTTTCCGGCGCTTCACCCTGGCGCGGCTCAACAAACACTTTGGGCCCGCCGATCATATCAGCAACCTCCAACATACTGTAATTCTTCCCGCATCCGATATTGATAATCTCCCCTTTGCCGACCATTTCGCTTCCCATCGCAAGAAGGTTTGCCCGCGCAACATCGCTTACGTGAGTAAAATCACGGCGCTGGCTCCCGTCCGGCACAATAGTCATCGGTAAACCTTTTTCGCGCTCGCCGAGGAAAATTCCGATTACTGTTGCATACGGGCCGTCCGCATCGGTAGCCTGCCGCGGCCCATAAACATTGAAATAGCGGAGAGAAACGGTTTCAAGACCGTAAAAACGGCTTACCATTTCGC
Source organism: Candidatus Sungiibacteriota bacterium (assembly GCA_016186145.1). Classification (GTDB taxonomy): domain Bacteria; phylum Patescibacteriota; class Minisyncoccia; order Sungbacterales; family SURF-37; genus JACPMF01. The sequence goes on from JACPMF010000002.1 coordinate 20,192, forward strand.
AATACCGTTCGCCAACGTGCTTTTGAATCGCATACGGAATAACAGGCAAGGGCGGCATATCTTCACGAAGCGGCATTTCTTTCCGGTGACCGTACGCGGAAGATGACGCCGAGTAAACGACCCGCTTTACTCCGGCATCCCGAGCGGCCAGCAAAACATTGAGCGTCCCCGTTATGTTGATATCGTTGGTAAGGCGCGGCTCGCGGATGGATAACTGCATTCGCGGTTGTGCGGCTGTATGAAAAATGCCCGCGGCTTTGCGAAAAATCGGAGCGAGCTTTTCGAAGTCGCGAATGTCTACTTCATGAAGCACGGCGCGGGGATTTACCCGCTCCCGCTTCCCGGTCAAAAAGTTATCCACAACATGCACCTCATCTCCTCTTTCCACCAGCATATCCGCGATGTGAGAGCCTATGAATCCGGCGCCACCGGTAACAATGTATTTCATAAAAATTTTAGTTTTTGAATTTCTCTACTGAACTTGATACTACGAAGCACCTAAAATGGTAACATAAAACAAGAATCCATGGGAATACAAAGAAGAATACTAAAGCCAATTATCCTCTGCGCCGGTGATGCGGCCGTATATTTTGCCGCGCTCTCGCTCATGATTTTCATACGCTACTACGGCTACCCGCTCGGTTATTTTTTTGAAATCCATATTACTCCGTTTTCGATAATATTTACGGGCTGGATCATAAACTCCTACATTGCGGGGCTTTACGAACTGCGCACGGTTAAAAATACTCCGACTTTCTATAACCGACTCTATAAAGTCTTTCTGCTCAACGCCGCGATTGCAATTTCCGTTTTCTACCTTCTCCCTTATTTTCAGGTCGCTCCGCGCGCAAATCTTTTTGTCGTAATCGCCCTCTCTTTCTTTTTCATCATCTGGTGGCGGTGGACCGCGCAACACATTATGGCTGCGCGCGGATCATCCCGCGTCCTTTTCTTCGGGCTCTCAAAAGAAATAAGCTGGCTTGCCGACTTCTTGAAACAAAACCCGCAACTCGGTTATCTCCCTGCGGCGATTATGTCAGGAAGAGGAGAAAGCGCGCCGGAAGAAATTCCCTTAAAAATTTTCTCTTTTAACGAGTCTCTTCCCCGCATTATAGACGGCGAAGGCGTTGAGCTAATCGTGGCGGGTCCGGATATAAAAAAGAACGAAACACTTGTACAAATGCTCTTTCAAGCGGTTCCTCTCGGTATTCCGGTAATCGATTTCCTATCGTTCTATGAAGAAGTGACCGGAAAAATACCGGTATCCCTCATCGGCGAAGTATGGTTTCTGGAAAATCTCGTCGGGGTAAAAAGCCGCTCTTATGAATTTTTCAAACGGGCGATTGACCTGATCATCGCAGGGGCAATCGTCATTCCCTCACTATTGCTCTTTCCGTTTATTGCGCTTGCCATAAAATTTGGTTCACCCGGTCCCGTTTTCTATGAACAAAAGAGGGTCGGGAGGGGCGGCAAAGAGTTTTCACTGGTAAAATACCGCTCTATGGTTAAAAACGCGGAACAAATGGACTGGCGGAAAGGTGGAGGCCGTGATCCGCGCCATACCGGCATTGGAGCATTTCTCCGGAAAAGCTATCTTGATGAACTTCCGCAAGTTCTTAACATTTTAAGAGGCGAAATGTCCTTTGTGGGGCCCCGACCGGAACGCCCGGAGTTTGTACGGGAGTTAAAAACAAAAATACCGTTTTATGACATACGAATGCTCGTAAAACCGGGAATTACCGGCTGGGCGCAAATCAACATGGAAAATGACGCCTCGGTCGAAGATGCGCTTGAGAAGCTTCAGTACGACCTCGCGTATATCAAAAATCGCTCGGTCCTATTAGATATAACAATCTCTCTGAAAACAGCGGCTACCATGCTTTCGAGAGGAGGAAGATAAGCCCGTCTACGGCAGAAAATCCAAATGTTTTAAACCTTAACACATTTGAATTTAAATATTGTTTTGGATTTTGGATTTTGTGATTTGAATTTGTTTTAGTTTTTCAGCAAGTTGAGAGTCATGCGTGCTTACTTCTTCTATCGTCAATCCTTGCTCGGCAAGGATTTTTTCATTAAAGGCGCGATCGGCTTTCAAAAGATCAACACCCTCTCCAAGGTCCCGAGAAGCAAAATGGGCAGTCAAGGCGTCAAGGTCTTTTGGAAAACAATATCCGCCCCAACCGCGATAACCGCCGTGATTAACATCGAGGTGTGAATCACCGATCCGGTGATCGGCGGCTATACCTTTCCGCACATTCTCGTAATCTATCCCGTGTGATTCGCAAAGACGGGCGATCGCATTCGCAAAATTAATTTTGCGCGCGAAATGAACATTTCCCGAATACTTAATTATCTCTGCCTCTGTTGCCGTGATTTTTACGGACGTATAAGTATTTACGCCCCAGGGCGACATAAACGGAGCTTTCGGCAAAAGAGAAAGAACCGGGTGCGCGGCGTCAATAGACGAGTCAGTAAATCCAACGATCTGACGATCGGGCCGCACCATATCAATCCATGCCTGCCGCTCCGTTAAAAATTCGGGATTAAACAAAAATTTATGCTGCGGGTGTTCTTTTTGAAGGCGCTCGGTTGTACCAGGCGGAACGGTTGATTTTACAACAACAACTTTCTCTCCTTTAATGGAACGCGCCGCTTCTTCAACGATAGAAATGTTACAAGAACCATCCGGATTCCTTGGCGACGGAACAGCAATAAATACAATGTCTGCTCTCGAAACATCATCAAAGTAGCCCTTTTTTGGGTCAACATCGTAAAGGAAAAGATCCTTCCCGCGCTCATATCCCTTAGACTCCTCAAACCAGCGCTTGAGCGGCGTGCCGACCATGCCAACACCTATTATTCCAACTAATGGTTTATTCATGGAAATTCACGTTTTACCAACTATGAATACCCCGGAAATCAGCAGGCGGTTTTAAAAATTCTACGTCAAAATCCTGGTTTCCAAATCATTTCGTTACGGCGTTAATTTGCTCAATAACTTTTTCTCCCTGATCCTTGAACCTTGGTTCAAGCTCGATTGCTTTCTGAAGCTCTGCGATTGCTTCTTTATTCCGGCCGATCTGAAAATAAGCGCCTCCCAACTCCGCGCGATACTGGGCGCTTCCGGGATTCGCGGCAACAAGCTTCTCCCAAACCCGTACTACCTTCTCGAGATCTCCGATATTCCGATATGCAATAACATACTTTGGTTCCGCAACAATCCGCGAACCGAAATGCTTCTCCAAAAGATCCTCTCCTTCTTTCACCCGGCCGGAAATAATAAGAACGATGGCGAGATTGTGTATCGCTTCCGGATATTCAGGAGCAAGCTCATACGCTGTCCGAAGCGCCTCAATCGCTTTATTCGGCTGGCCCCCCGAAAGGTTTGCCTCGGCGGCAACGAAATAAAAGTTCTGCCGCCTCTTCGAGATTTTCATTGCTTCATCAACCATCGCAAGAGTGTCTCCGTAGCGCCCTGCCGCAAGATATGCATTCGAGATGAATGCCAGAGCCCGAACATCAAAGGGTTGGTCCTTTCGTTGCTTCTCAATTTCTTCGATGACGAAAGCAAGATATTTTCTCTTGTCCTGATCGGCGATGGCAGGGTTTTGGAAAATACTGTTCCCTATCTGATTCGCCTGTTCCCTTGCCTCTGTCGTGCCGAATGTATTCAACTTGATCCCCCGGCCCAATTCTTCCTGGATTGCATCCGCCTTTCCCGCAGGATCAGGCCCCCCCGCGATTTTCAGAGCATTAATAATAGATCGCGCGGCACGAATTGGTTTTACGTTATAGGTAAAAACGGTATAAGCGGCAAAAACCCCCGCAAGCAACATAACACTGAACACCACCATCATATTCGGCATATGCCATCCTCCGGAAATCTCCTTGTCCTGCGGGACGGAAACGGAGGAAGAGGATTGATGAACCCACGCGAGCACGGCAAAAAACATAAGATAGCTTGTCAGGTTGTCGAAAACAAAAAGATTTTGAAAAAAGTTGGCAGAAAGAAGGCCAAAAACTCCCGCAAACACAAAACGATCTATCCGCCCCTTTTGAAAAGACCGGAAACACAAAAACAATCCCGCTCCGAAAATCGCAAGATATGTTCCAAGCCCAAGGATACCGCCCGCAGTCAGCCAATCGAGGAAAACATTGTGAGCGCGATCAAACCACGGTTCATTCTGCCAGAGCGACGGATCGTAATACTTTGAAAAAATGTAAATAAAACTTTCCTGCCCCCAACCGAGAACCGGCCGCTCCTGCCACCCCTCAAGCGCCATTTTCCAAATGGTAAAACGGCCGGCCGCGGCAGGATCGCTTAACATATTTACAAACCTTCCCAATGTATCGCTTGAACGGACAAATTCCGTATCTTTGACAAAAAAGAATGCGACCGGAATAAGAACGGCAACAAGTACCCCGCCAAGCGCGATTTTACGGACTCGTCCTTTCTCAAGAAAAGAAAGCACCAAAGCAAAGATAACAGCGCCGACAAGCATGCCGAGAAGCGGTCCCCGCGATGCCGTATAGTAAAGCACAACCGCTTCCATAACCAACAACGCGCCGTAGACTCCTTTCAGCCAATTTTCTCGCGCTTGAAAGAAAAAAATGGCAAGCAGAAACAAATGAAAAAGAAGATATACCGCAAAGTAAGTCGCATTGCCAAATGTTGCGTCAACCCTCACGCCGCCCTGATGTATCACCGCCCCTCCCGCAAGCTGGACAAAAGCGTACATGGCAGTTACGGCGCTTACTCCAATTGATACGTTGAAAAAGAGCCGCCAGTCCTTCGCAGCGATAAAAACACTCCCGAGCATGAGGAAATAGAGAAACAAATGGAGGTGGCCAAAAAGCCCCTCCATCCGCTCGAACGAAGACCAAAGACTTTTATACGGAGACAAACCGAGAACCGTCGCTGAAATAAGCGTGGCAATGAAGAGCCCGTAGAAAACGGTAAGCAAAGAAATTCTGGGACGGAAGCGCGGCGAGAGAGCCATCAGCCCAATCCAAAAAACGGCAAGAAGTTCTATAAGAATGCGGAATGTAAAATTTTTTCCCGTTATAAAAGGAAAATACATGCTCCGCGTAACAATGAGCGGGATGAACGGAACAAGCAAAAGCCCTCCCTTAACGATCCACGAAAGAATTTTTTCGATTTGTTGTGTGTTTGGCATACTTGAATATCCTACTACAACACCTGCTTGGTGGCAAACAAAAAATAAAAAGCACCGGATTGCTGCGGTGCTCAAAGTACGACTTAAAAGGGCTAAGGATTAAATGCGTGCTCGTGCAAACGCGGGATATCAAAAAGGTCGTGGTAGATATCTTTTGTAAAAAAATCTTCGATGCTCCACGCTGACCAAAAATTCCACGCGCTCGTATAGCCGGTTCGTCTTGCCGCCAACTGCGCTTCTCTGCGAGGAACAGCGTTTCCAAAAACCCAACCGCAAGTTGTTGGCGAAGTGCCAACGATGTTTTTGATTCGCTCGGAAGATTCCCGCATTTCGTATTCAATCTCGTTCTCGCCAATCATGCTAAACCATGGATGCCTGTGGCTATGCGAAGCAATTTCCATTCCTCGCGCCGCAAGCGATAAAAGTTCATCGGCATTCATAAACCACTCATCAACGAGGTCGGCCTCATTACCCACAGCGTAACGCTCATAAATCTTAGTGACAAACTCCGCCTGAAGCGAAGGTGGAACAAAGTGGTTAAAAACCGCCTTGATAAGACGGAGCTCCGGCGGCTCGCCCATCTTCATTCCGGAGTAGTCAAGCTTTCCTTTTTCAAGCAATCGCCCATACGACCACAAACCGTACTCCTTAAAAAGGGCGGGGAGGATTTCATGTCTTAGGCGTTCTTCACCAAGTTTCTCAATAGCGATCTGAAAACCTATTACCGGCGGCACCCGACCGTCCAGCGCGCATGTTATAACAAAAAAGGTTGCCGGCACTTCAAACTCCATAAGAATTGGCAGAGCGGCCGTGAACTGATCCTTAAATCCGTCATCAAAGGATAATGTTACATGCTTTTCCGGCAGTTGTCTGCTTCCGAAATGCGCCTGTCGTGCTACCTGACCGCAAGTCATAAATTTATAACCATCTTCTTTTAGTCTGGAAATTTGAGCGCGAAGCCGTTCCGGCGAACAGGTCGGCCCAGGCGCCTTTCCATTACGGATGTAGTGATAACCGAGATGCAGTGCTTCCATCAGTCACCCCCATATTTTCATTTTAACGAGCAATAAAAAAAATAGCACACAATGTGCTGTTTTGTCAAATACCCGTTTGGCAAATTTAAACCGCCCTATTACCCAAATGCGACAAAAACAGCGCCAGCAACCATGAATAGCGCGCCAATGAAGCGTTGGAGAAAATGATCTTCTCCACCCAAGATGCGCCCGAAAAGTACATCGAAAACGTTGCTCAACCGCTTTAACGATATAAAATAAACCGCCACGATAAGAGAGATCCCGATGTAATGCAACGCCTGCCCTACTCCGAAAGCTCCTGCCATAAGAAAGGCTGGTTTCCATTTTTCGCGCAAAGTAAAAAACCCGTGGATAAAGAAGGCGGGCAGATGCAGCAGCATAAGCGCAAATACCGTCCAGAACGCAAAAAGAACAGGTGGAAAATATTGAAGGGAAAACTTTATCATTGCCACTGAAAAACCGGCGGTTAGCGCAGCTGTAAGCATAAAATAACTTCCCCTCTCACGAAAGATACTAAAAAGCGCATTTCTAATGCCGGGCTTATACGCATCCCAACTAAGAATAAATCCACCTACAAAAATGCTCCCAACGCCCAAAAATCCACGCGGAGAAGGAAGTTCGCCAACCAATATGTACGACGCAGGAATAAGAAACACCATCGAAAAAGAAAACAGCGGGCCCACGAGGGACTGTGGAGAGTATTGGAACGCGCGTACATATCCATAGGCAGTTGCGATTTCCAATGGAACAACAAAACAAAGAATCAAAAATGATACCCAAAGAGAAGGGAGCCGCCATTCAGAAAAAAACGTGACGATAAGCGCGGTAACTAAAACTCCGGCGCTGAAACGAAGCGCATTCAAAAAGTACGGCGAGAAAGTTTTGAGACTTCGAATCTGGGTATTTTGAAATGAAGCAAGAAACGCGGTAAGGATTCCAAAAAGAAAACCAATGGGCATAGAACAAAAATTTAGAAGGATGCAGTTTGAATCATCCGTTCGGCGAGCTCCCAATCTTCAGGGCTGTCTATGTTGACGCTGTACTTTTCTTCCATTGGGTAAAGCCGCACATTGTCGCCGTATAAACTCGGTTCTGGAGAGCCAAAAAGAAGCTTGGTTTTGAAAAGATAAATCGCGCCGTTATGGGCGTATGTTTTTTGAGGGAAATCCTGGCGGCGGGTAATTCTTTTGCGGATTGCATCACCGACAAAAAGTTTTGCGTGTCCGTCTTCTCCTTCCACCACGGCCCAGTAAGGACTGAAGTGGCCGGGAATTTCAACAACGCTCACTACCGAATCGGCTCCGGATTTTTTGAAAAGTTCTACTGCCTCAACAATATGGCGTGCCTGACGCAAAGGGGCCGTTGGCTGCAAAAGCATGACCGCATCCGGTTCATAACTCTCATTTTCTCTCAACCAATTTACCGCGTGCTGAAGTACGGGCAGAGTCGGTGTTTTATCTTCGGCAAGCTCTTTTGGCCGCATAAACGGGACCTCAACCCCGTATTTTTTTCCGGCTTCGGCAATTTCAAAATCGTCGGTGGACAAAATAAGCCGACCCGCCTTCGCTGAAGCTTCCGCCGTCGCTATAGCTTTGGCGGACAAGTCGGCGGGCAAGTCAAAAACTCCGGCCTCTTTTGCCGCATCAATGGTCCAGGCAATCAACGGCTTGCCGCCAAGATCCTTTATGTTTTTTCGCGGAATAGACTTGGAACCACCACGCGCTGGAATAATGCCGAGAATTTTCATATCAATTATTACTTTATAGAACCTTGACAAGTTTTACAAGAGATGGCACTAATACCTATATGCCCGAATAGGCGCTTATGATCTTTTACAATTCAAACCACCAGAAAAGGAGAACGCCAGGTGGCAAAACTGAAAATTCTCGTTGTTTCCAAAGACATGGGCGCATCGGAAATGAGCATGCCGCTTGCAGAACTTGCCGCAGATAATGGTCACGAGGTATCTCTTGTAATCGAAGGGCTTGCCGCAGAGAACTATGACAGGTTGAACGCGTGGCGAGCAGAGAAGGACGAAGCCTTCCTACCGGTTCTTTTCCGCGGCACCGTTGATTTTCGAGATTTCCCATTCACGCTTGACGCCGAAACGCTTGTCAAAAAAGTAAATCCGGACATCGTGATTGTTACCATGAGTTCTCCGATCAACCTTGAAGACCAGATCGGCAAAGCGGCAAACACGTTTGGCATTCCAGTTGTCGCGCTCAACGATTTCTGGGGCGGGCTCACACGGGCAAAAACCGCGAAGGCCGATCTCATGCTCGGAATCGACGAAACCGATCTGGCCGCAGCACACCGTCATTTCAGTCACAACTACATATCCGCTGTTGTCGGCAACCACGCAGTCAGCAAAGCCCGTAGGATCAAGCCCTCACCTGAAATTCTATACAAAATGCTCGATCTTAAGCACCGCTTCGAAACAATCATCCTTTTTGCCGGAGGGGGTCCGGAATACACCGGCGCGGAGATCAAACTCCTTGTAGGATGCCTGCAAAAAACACCCGGCTCCTGGGTTGTTATCAAGCGGTATCACGGCAAACATGCAAACCGAACCGCGCCAAACGTCAACACAACATGGCGCGAAGTATGGGATTCACAATTTGCTCCGCTCGGAGACCGCATCATTGAACTTCCAACACCGGAAGGTGACGCGGTTGCAACCCTCTCTGACTGCACCGTTTCGGGATTCTCCACCATGATGACTACTGCGGTTGCCTCGTATAAAAGAGCAATCGCACTAGTGACCCCGGAAACAAGAAAATCACTTAAAGCGCAGACAACCCTTGGCCGCTATCCTCTTGCCATGACCGGCCTTGTGCCGGAAATCGTAGTGCCGACAAACCTCGCTCCATTCCTTCTCGAAATGCCTGACAAAAAAACCGTAGACTATTGGCTCAAGCCATATGATCCAGCACTTGCTCTGCGTGAAATCGAAAAACTTTTCGGCTAACCCAAAAAAGTGCCGACCGCAACCACGGTCGGCTTTAAATTTCAAGCATGCCTAGGCGGAATCGAAAAATCTTTTTTGCGTATAAAGCGGCGCGGTCTTCAGCACATGCCGAATCATTTTTGATGTTTGGGGCTTGTGGTACATAAACGACTGCTGATACGGACCATGGATAATCTGTTTGTCGATGGCTTGTTTTATCTCTCCCGCGTCATAACCGGCATCCGTAACATTTTCCCCGCGGCTTCTTCCTTGTTGGCGGCTTCCGACATTCACCACCGGTACGCCGAAATAAGAAGCCTCCTTGATTCCTGCCGAAGAATTGCCGATCAAGCATTTCGCATATTTAAGCAAAGCAATGAAATCACGCGGGTCTATATCTATAACAAAACGGACATTCGGAACCGAATATTCTTCACGGAAACGCCTGATCCCCCGGGATATTTCATCCGTGCCTGCGTCCGGATTCGGCCAAAACCACAACGCCTGAACACCGGCCTCCCTCACGGCCCGCAGGGTTTTTAAAATGTTTTCAAGATTGTTGCGCTCGCTTGTTACCGGATGCTGTATGACAAGCACATACGGTTTTGAGAAGTCAATCGCTCCGCCGACACCTTCCCGATTTATCATTTCAGCGTTAATTCTTCGATCGACGTAAGCCGCAAACTCAATATCCGGAGAACCAACATTAAAAACATAAGCCGGATTTTCTCCCATCTGCAAAACGCGACGATAAGCATCTTCGTTAGTGACGAAATGAATGTGTGAAAGTTTGGTTATGGCGTGCCTAACGCTTTCGTCAATGGTTCCCGTAACATCTCCTCCTTCAATATGCGCCACCGTCTTATCGAGGTATGCCGCGGTCATAGCTGCCGCCAGCTGTTCAAACCGGTCGCCCCGAATAAGCACAATGTCCGGATTCAATTTCTGAAACGTGTTGGCAAGCTCCAATACCGCAAGGCCCGCGGTCTTTGCCATCGCCGCGTGGTTTCCGCCCTCAATAAGATTAAGCATCTTCTCATGGACAACAAACCCCTTGGCGCCAAGCCGCGGCAAAACGTCGCTGTATTTATCAAGAAGAGCCGAGCCGCCAACAACAAGCTGCAATTCTATTTCCGGATCGCCCTTCAACTGGTCAAGCAATAATTGCTGACGCGCATAGTGAATGCGATTGGTTATGACAAAACAAATTTTCCGCCTTTTTCGTTCAGGCAGTAAACCGGTTTTCTTGGCAATTATTTTTATTTTTGACTTAGCAGCAGATAACATTGTTGAAAGAAATTGAGAAATTAAGCAATGTACTACTACTTTCTTAATTTCTTAATTTCTATTTTCTTCACGTAATGACTTCCCATGTGATTGGCTCGTATTTTTTTATTAATCGCCTCGCTTTTTTCCCAAGCACATTCTCATATTCTTCAGACGGCAGCCCTCCGGCATAGGCCTGCGGACGCATGGCGTAAAGCATATCAGCAACAACCATTGCTCCGGCAGAAATATCCTGGCCCGCCACAAGCGATTTTCGAAAGTATGGCCTAAAAACAGCCTCGTCCTCCTGTAAAACCTTCCCGCCGGAACCCATGCCGGCTTTTACAATCTCTTTTCCGAGATATTCGTTTTTCTTCTCCGGACTGCGTTCTAATTCGCGTATACCAGAAACAAGAGACCGCAATTCATCCGGCGTCATAGAAACCTTATGGTCCGCCCCCCACAGGTCGCGGGAAAATGAAAAGTGCTTTTCTATCACTTTAGCGCCCAAGGCAACCGCCGCAAACGCGGAATCAACACCGACTGAATGGTCGGAAAAACCAACAGGAATATTATACCTCTTTTTCAAAAAATCTATGGTGCCCAGATTGAGATGCCCGGGCGGGCAAGGATATTTTGATACGCAATGAAGTAAAACCACTTGAGCGTCTCTCTGTTTAAGAAAGTCGATTGTTTTATCGAGTTCTTCAATCGTAGACATTCCTGAAGAAATAATCACGGGCTTTTTTGTCGATGCGAGGTAATCAAGAATGACGAAATCAAGAAGGTCGCCGGATCCAACCTTCCAAAGCTCCACGCCAAGCTCATTCAATTTTTTAGCCGCCCCTCTCGACATTGGCGTTGAGTGAAAAATTATGCCGAGCTCATCACAGTAAACTTTGAGCGGCCGCCAAAATTCATTAAGCGGCGTGGCATTTGTGTTTCGCGTAACCCAAGAATACCGATCGGATCCTTTGAAATGCGGGGAAACGACTTCGATATCCAGCTGTTCGTCTTCAACGTTATGCGTTTGGAATTTTACTGCATCGGCTCCTGCGTCTTTTGCCGCCCTAACTAGAGCTTTTGCGTTTTCAAGATACTCTGAAACCGGCCGCTCTTCTTCGGTTTGAATAAAATTTTTGCCGATCTCGGCTACAATAAAAGTGCCCTTGTGTATTAAATCCCCTACTTTCATCCCGTTAGTGACAAGAAGCGCTTTAAGCGCTCTCGCGCATAACGCCTGCCTGGTCCTGATTTAATTTGTTTTTCTCTGGCATAGGCATCTTTGGGATGTCTGTATGCCTCGTAGTAAATTAACTCAAACGGAGCTCGACCTTTTGTCCATGAGTCGAATTCACCAATATTGTGTTGCTTAAAGCGCTTCCGTAAATCTGAAGTACATCCAATATACCAATCTCCAGTCTTTTTACTCCTCAATATATACACATAATGAAATTTCATATCGTCACTAACGGGATTCATAAAATAAAAAACCGCACGATTACTGATATTTAGTACTCACGCGGCGAGATGCGAGTTTCCAAAGGAAAATCATTACCAAACGGTCCAGCCCCCGTCTACAACAAGATTTGCTCCGGTCATATAGCTTGAGGCATCCGAGGCCAAAAAAAGGATTGCACCGTTATATTCGTGCTTCTCGGCCATACGGCCAAGAATTGTCCGTTCTTCGTACTTCTTAACAAACTCCGCCGGCTGGCCGGCAAGTACTCCGCCGGGGGTCAGCGTATTGACGCGGATACCCGTGCCGCGAAGATATGACGCCCAAGCACGAGTAAAATTCAACACGGCACCCTTAATAGTGGCATATCCAACGGATTTGAATTTTCCTGAATCATAAATGCGGTTATCCGGTCCAACATTCCCGTAAGTTGAAGAGATATTTATGATTGAACCGCTCCCCTGCTTTTTCATAATCGGGACAACCGCCTGCATCATGAATAACATCCCATTCAATCCTACCGCAATTTCTTTTTTCCATAACTCCTGCGGATAATCTTCATAGGGCGCGAATTGACTTTTTGATTCCGGACTGCCGGGCACCGGATTCATCGCCGCATTGTTTATTAAAACATCAATGCGCCCGTGTTCTTTTTCAATCTCGGCCACGGCAAAAAAAACCGCTTCGCGATCAGAAATGTCGACTTTCACATAACGGATGTCCGGTGATTTCGGCAGTTTCGGACTATCAACTACATCGAAAAGCACGACGCGCGCGCCGCCGTCCGCGAAACAAGAAGCGTATTCCTTGCCAAGCATACCGGCCCCGCCGGTTATGATAATTATTTTATTTTTTATCGAGAAAAGTTCGATAACATTTTGCATATTAAGAAAGTTTTATTTTTGCCATTTTTTTTGCAGCAAGCGCCATCTCCAACACCGCCCTGCCTGATTTTCCGTCGCTTTCAGGATTTACGCCGCGCCGGACACAATGTATAAAATCTTTCAACTCCGCTAAATACATGCGATTCCTCTCAAAACCCTCCGGTGCCCGAATAACACGAGCTTTCCCGTTTGCCTCTGTAATACGAAGCGTATTTTCATAATAATCCCATTCCATGCTGCCAGTCGACCCGATGATCACAAAACGCTTAAAAGCCGGCCGGCTCAAGTAATCAAGAGAGGACACAACCACAGGACAGCGTTCTGCGGAAAAGACAAGAACTGCATTATCGTCCGTATTGATGCCGAGCGCGCCGCTATTTTGCACAATCGCAGAAGCCGCTTTTGCCGGTCCAAAAAACCAGTGGATAAGATCGAGGTCATGGCTCTGTGTAAGGACAACGCCTCCGCCAAGATCACTACGTCCGGCATACGCTTTACGGTGGTCTTCCCACGGATGCCAGCCGGGCAGATACTCTCCGGTAGCAAAACGCGCCGAATGTAAACGGCCAAGCTTTCCGGAATCTAAAAGTTTTTTGGCTTTTTTCAAAAGCGGATGATGCCGAAAATTATATCCGACATATACTATTCTTTTCCGGCGCGCCGCTTCACGAAGCAGCTCGCCTACCCCCGCGGATGTGTGTGAAATCGGTTTTTCTATAAAAACATGGGAACCGGCTTTAACGGCCCTGAACCCGGTTGAAACATGCAAACTCGTCGGATTACAAACAAAAACCGCATCTGGTTGCTCGGTGAATGCCGCCTTAACATCAAAAAACACCCGCGGGTGATACTCCGCAAAGAATTGCCTCTGCGGTTGATCCATCCGGCGTCTTGAACGAACCACGGCAACATCCCGATAGCCGAGCGCCAATAAATTTTTATAGTGGCGCCGACCAATGGAGCCGGTGCCAACAATAAGAAATTTCATCCCGTTAGAGACCCGCCTGCCATCGCCTCCTTATGGAGAAAGTATGCAGGTCGGTATTTTAAACCAGCTAATGAATAAATCTTTATTAAATAAAAAGGCATAGGCGGGCAGGTAGGAAATGCCTTCGGCATTTCCGTATATTAATGCCTATTTACACAACTTTTTTGAACAATACTTTTGAACCCCGCATTGCCATTTTGAAACGCTCGGATCTCTAACGGGATTCATAAGAGTTTAAGCTCACGCATAGCGCGTTCTGCCAATTTTAAATCCTTTGGCTCATCCAGGTCCGCATTCCGCAGGGGATCCGTAATCACACCGCGAATATCAGGACCATAAATTACTCCCTTTTTTATGAATTTCGCCCTCGTTGCGTCCACTAATCCGTTCTGCCAATAAACTTTGGGCAATAACTGGCGCGGAACGTCGGTGCCAAGCTTTGAATAGTGCGCGGTTTTAATCAACGGCTTCATTATGCCGGTTTCTTGCGCGGATATCGTCCACATCTTAAAAGGATTGAATGGATTTGGCGCTGAAACCGTACGTACAGAATCACAGCCGGTCTTCAGCATAAGCGAAATAACACGATCAATGTCTTCCGCCGTCCGCAATGGAGCGGTAGGCCTTAAGTTAACAACAATATCCGGTTTCCAGCCGCGATGTTTTTCAATCCATGACACCGCGTGCTGAAAAAACTCAATATCCGGGGATTTGTCGCCGGCAAGATTCTTGGGTCTCAAAAAGGGTACATCCGCGCCGAAACGGCGCGCAACACGAGCAATTTTCGGGTCATCCGTGGATACGATAAAAGCGCCAAGCAGGCGAGACTTCTTTGCTTCGCGGATAGTATAATAAATCAGCGGCTTACCCGCCAAAAGCGCGATATTCTTCCACGGGATACTTTTAGAGCCGCCCCGAGCAGGAATAATCCCTAAGATTTTGACCTCCTTTTTGCTGTTTACCATCACTTGATGATACTTCCTTAAATTCAAATATGTTTTTTTGAGGCCAGAAGCCCTAAACCCGAAACTCTAAACCCTAAATAAACCCAAATGACCAAATCGATGGTTCGCTCATCAAGATTATATTGTTTCTCTTTTTGGGTTTCGGTCATTGTAACTTGTTTAGGGTTTAGGACCTAGAGTTTAGGGTTTAGAAACATAAATAATATAAACCATACTAAATTATGACGCGAACTATTTATATAGGTGAACGCCCGATAGGTGATAATCATCCCTGTTTTATCATCGCCGAAGCGGGCGTGAATCATAACGGCGACCCGGAACTCGCAAAAAAACTCATTGCATCGGCGACAGAATGCGGAGCTGATGCCGTAAAATTCCAGAAACGAACCGTTGAGGATATTTTAATAAAAGCGGCCCTGGAAAAAACTTATGACAGCCCGACAGCTCTTGCGCCCACCTACGGAGAGCACCGGAAAAAACTGGAACTTTCGAAAAACGCGTGGCAAGAATTGCGTGATTTTGCCAAAGAGAACAAAATAATTTTCTTTGCAAGCGCGTGGGATCCAAAAAGCGCGGACTTTCTTGACGAACTCGGAACTCCGGTCTTCAAAACCGCATCAGCCGACCTTACCAATCTTCCACTCCTGGAACATATCGCCAAAAAAGGGAAACCTGTTATCATGTCAACCGGAATGAGCACTATCGAAGAAATTGACGAAGCGGTTGAAACGGTTCTTGCTAAAAATAAAAAAGTGATTTTGATGCACTGCGTATCCGACTATCCCTGCTCCGAGGATAAGGTAAATTTAAAAATGATCGGCGTCTTGCGCGAACGCTACGGCCTGCCGGTAGGATATTCCGGACACGAAACCGGCGTTGCGATATCTGTTGCGGCGCGGGCGCTTGGCGCTGTCGCAATAGAAAAGCATTTCACCCTTGACCGAGCGACGATTGGTCCGGATCACGCCGCCTCGCTCGAGCCGGAAGGACTACGCAGGGTCGTAAAATACATACGGGTTGCCGTTGACCCGGCAATGGGAGACGGGGTCAAAAAAATCACCGAGACCGAATTGAAACAAAGAGCAAAACTCGCCAAAAGTATCGCCGCAAGGGTTTCCATTCCAAAAGGCACGTTGATTTCCGCCGACATGCTTACCATCAAAGGCCCGGGCACCCACCTAAAACCTAAATATCTCAACGATCTAGTTGGCAAAACTGCTAAAGCCGATATTCTTGAAGACACGCTGGTTCCTATCGAAGCGCTTGAGTGGTAAAGTTATGCAAAGAAAAAACCACCGCATCGCGGTGGTTTTTGATTCAAAGTTTAAAACTATTGCAGCTGGTCTGCCCTGATATAACTTCCCGCCTTAACCGTGGTCGCTGTCGAATTAGAAGTAAACTGAGCCCATTGCAAAGTCACATCTCCGGCCGTGCTTCCTACCACGACTGTGCCCTTAACATGGATTACTACAGGAGCGTTTGCCCGAAGCGGTATTACCTGACTTGCCGTTCCTGAACTATTAAGTAGTTCTCCTTGTGTAGTTAGATTATTAGGAGAGGCAGCGATATACCCCAAAGTCATAGTTGCGCCGGAAGGAACAGTAAATGCAATCTTAAGATCGGGGTTAGAACTTGCACTGCTCGCAAATACCACCGCATCGACGGTGTATGTCTGGTTTGCAGCCAATGTCAGCTTAAGCTCGTCGTCATTCTGAAGCGTAGTGCTGGAAGTAACAGATTCGTCGCTTGATTTACGCGTTTGTAGTGATACAACGACCGAAAATGGAACGTCAGTAGAAAATACTGCGCTATTTTGATTGGTCAAAGTATTCCCGTTTGAAGTTGAATCACTCAAACTGTTGTTCAGCTTCCAGTACCCCTGAAGGCCGGACTCGTTCCCAACAAGCTCGGTATTATAGTTATCTGCAATCTGCGCCGCAGTACGGGCAACATTCCAAACCCTCACATCGTCCATCTTCCCATCGAGATAAGCACTGTCATCATAATCTGCGTTTATATTTCCAATGTACAGAAGAGAAGTACCATTGCAAATAGAAGTGTCCAATCCGCTTTGTTGGGACCCTTGCGGTACTCCATTGACATAAAAATCAGCAGTCCCACCCGAAGCGGTGTAGACAACAGCGACATGGTACCAAACGCCAATACTCGGATTCCAGCTTACAGTCCCTGCTGTCGCAGAATTTGAGCAATTACTATCGGCCTCAAATTTAAGTTGGTAAGTCGTTGTATTATTGTACAGATTAAAACGCCACGATCTTTGATTGCCGGTCAAAGTCATCTTAGAAATAAACTGCATCGCACGGCCTTCCGGCGGCAATGACTCAAACTTGACCCATGTCTCAAGTGTTAAATTGCCCGTCACAGAAAGCGATGCGCTATCAGCGGCCGTCAAGTACTGGCTTGAACCGGACTCAAGGTCTATTGAGTACGTATTCCCTGCATATGCAACGCCAAACGAACCAAACAAGGCCGTGGCAAGCAAAAGAAAAAGCGTACATACGACGAAGGATGTTCGCTTCATGCTTTCTCCTTTCTTAATATTTATTTTTTAAAGTGCCGTACAATTACACTACCAATTGCATTATCGACCAGCAAGACCCGGCTGTGGATAAATGCGACAGTGCGAATTAGCGTTTAAAAAAGACAAACCTAAACCGAACATACAAGCAAACCCAAACTAAGATGGGCGGGGTTTAATGGAAATGGCTCAAATTTCAAAATATTAAACCCGGATTTTTGAATTTCTTTGTATGAAGCACAAAAATAATCAACGTTCTGGAGGTGCATCCATTGAAAGATATTCTGGGCTTCGGCAAACTCTTCCAAAAAAATTGCGCCTTTTACGACAACTCGCCTTGCTTCTTGGAAAGCACGCGGATAATCGCGTGGGAGCTGTTCTATCGCTTGGCACGAAAAAGCCGCATCAAAAGAATTCTCAGAAAACGGTAAATTTAGCATATTGCCTTCGCAAAATTGAATATCGCTTTTCAAAAGACGTTCGCGAATAATATTTTCATCGAGTTCGGTTACATACCTAAGGCGCTTAAGAGGTGGATTCGAGAGGAAGAGATTTGCAACAGCCGCTCCTTGCGGCGTAAGGTCTACTCCTCGCCAAGTTTTTACTTCGGGATGCAACGCGGCCAGCGCCAAGATGTTAAAACCATTGCCGCTTCCCAGTTCTAAAACACTTCTTACTTCGTTTTGAAAGTCGAGCTCCCGAATAGACCGGCTCAAATACGCGATGCGCATCTTTCTGACATCGATTGCGCGGCATTGTACGGGACGGCCGTTTAACTCGCGCGCTGACGGCTTATCTAACCTTTCATCCAACTCCTTTTGCGTTTTGCCCCACAGATTACTGTAGTATTCCTTAACAGAACATTCGTTTTTTGTGTAGTGAGTCCTTCATATCATTTAATGAATATATGCTAATCGAGAAATGACCGCAAGGCTTCTACCAACCGTTCTGTGGCCTTTCCATCAAACCGATAAGCCTGCTCTTCAACAATACGCCTTCGCCCAACTTCCTCTAAACGCGGATCCTTCAGATACCGCAGAACGAGAGGATTCAAGGCCTCTCGCGTTTCCGCGAAGCGAACCCCTCCGCTTTTTGTTATGGGAAGATAATAGTCGCATTTATAATACCTGCGTATGCTTTCATTAAAAGGCCGCGGGACTTCATCAAAAGCAATAAGGACAACCGGCTTATTGAACGCCGCGGCATCAATCGTAATCGTGGAATGGCCTGTTACAACAACATCGCAATAACTAAGTTCCGCGACAAGAGAATCGTCGTCCGCGCGTCCCATCTCATTCAATTTACGATCAATGTTGCCGCGAGGCGAACCGCGCCCAACCACGTCGAATACAACATTCGCTTTTGTCGCTTTAATTCCATCGAGTGACGCGTAATCGCTTGGCGGAACGCGAATAAGGAGGTTAACATCAAGCCCGCCGAGCGTTTCCGCCACCGTCTTATCAAGAAGATTATTTTTTATATAGCGATTGCCCACCGGAGCAAAAAGAATGGTTTTCTTCACGGAGTCAAGACCCATTCGCCGAAAAAATTCATCGCGCGGCTCAGGCGAAGGCGTAAAGTAGCGATCATAATGCGGAATACCAATGGGCGCGATAATTCGCTCGGGAACAAAATCAATAACCATGGCCTCTTGTTTTACAATAAGATTCGGTACCACAAGCGTGTCCGGCAAGACACGAATCATGCCCTTGGTCGTCAAATTATCCCATGAGCGTATCGCCCCAACAACGGGAACGCGCGCGGCGCGCGCCTCGTGAATCAGGCGGACATCATTCTCATTTTGAATGTCGGTAGAAAAAACAAGAGCGGGTGAATACTTTTTTAAAACGCCAGAAAATCGCCCGCGCGGCGTGATTATGCGATCAATCAGGCGAATAACTGCTTGCCCGAGAGAAAAACTTCCGAACAAACGAACGAACCGGCTTAAAAATCTGCCGGATTCAACCTCGCGAATAATTTCCAACGCGTCGGTATGAACGGCGCTCAATGCCAAATACCGCATAATCATGTCGCGCCGATCCATTGCTCGCGGAAATCCATGCACAAAAACTCGTTCGCGCCCGAAATTTTCTTGGAAAAACATTTGCTTGTCGTCAGGAACCAAAAGTACTGCCTGCATTTCCGGATCTTCAAGCAGCTTATCCAAAAGCGGCGTCGAAAGAATGTTGCGGGAAATCAACTGGTGGAAACTTGATATTAAAATCGTTTTCATGAGTTCGTTTCCATTTTCTAATTTCTTTATTTCTTAGTTTCTATTTTCTTAATTTCTCGCACCACCTTCTCCGCAATAAATTCTTCCGTCCGCGCCATGGCGTCAAAACTGGCACCGCCGAGGTGCGGGACGATAAGCAAGTTATCGTGGCGCTTCGCATATTCGACAAGCTGATTATTTTTAATGTGGCCACCTTTAGGATCCTCGCCGGAAAGAACATCTAAAGCCGCGCCGGCAATCCATTTTTTACGCAAAGCTTCAAGTAGCGCCTTTTCGTCTACCAACTCACCACGCGCCGTATTGATAAAATACGCATGCGGTCGCATAAGCCGAAAATGTTTTTTTGTTATCATATTTTCCGTCTCCGGCGTCAAAAGCACATGAAGAGACACTACGTCTGCTTTTCGAAAAACGTCATCCGTCCGCGCTTTTCTCACACCACTTCGCCGCATAACTGACTCGGAAACAAACGGATCTGCGGCGATAACACGCATACCGAAACATCTGGCATACTTTGCAACAATACTCCCAAGCCGCCCGAATCCGATAATGCCAAGCGTCCTGCCATACAGCTCATTGCCATAATATTTTTCACGCTCCCACCTGCCCCCCCTTACCGCATCAAATCCCCACGGAAGTTTCCTCATAAGCGCGATCATCAAGCCGATCGTCTCCTCTGCGGTGGGAGTAATAGTTTTCAAAAACTTAGTTTCTCCACGAAGCGATATGATCTTGATATGACGCCGCTTTACTTCATCAAGGTCAATGTGATTAAGGCCTGTCGTCGAGGTGCCGATGATTTTCAATCCGGGCAGCTCGTCAAGTTTCGCTTTTGAAATTTTTACATTGAGCTTTACTACCAATACATCCGCGCCGCCTAATTTGTCTTTTCGCCATTCATAAACCTGCCCGATTTTTCGGAATGTTGCAACCGCCTTTTCTGAATACCCTTTTGGCTCCGTAAGGATGATGGTATGTGGTTTCATTTTAATTAATTTTGAATAAATTCTTTACCCGATAAGGCACGAGCTCGTCCCACCTGCTGTAGCGAAATACGTAATTCACCTTTAGCCGCCAGGGAGCAAGCGCCGATTTGATTTTTACATAAGCCGCCGGGTCGATAGCGCCGGAAATGTCAGAAAACGGCTCACGGCTAGTTTTTTCAGCTACAACCCTTATCTGGAACCCGGGAAGCCCGCGCTTCTGCCTTTTACGAATGTCGGGGATTTGTAAATGTTCGTCGTCCAGAAAAGCAATTGGTTTAAAACCGGCGGCTTCTACATACTCCCGCACCGTCTCGGGCGTAAACATAAAAATATGATCAATTTGGATGGAATTAGCGACACGGCCTGAACGCCTTGCTTGTTGTCTGAAATTTTTGACTTCCAAAATAAGACGCCCGCCGGGCTTAAGACGATGCCAGGCCCAAATTAAGAAGTACCTGGGACTCAAAAAATGATTCAGCGACTGGGTAGAAAGAACGCAATCCGCCTCTGGAATTTTAATGCCCTTTCTTTCCACATCCTCTATAAGCGTTGCGTGAGTTGAAATGCCTTGACTTCTCGCGTATTCAGCTTCAGCCTCCGACGGCTCTATGCCGAGAACATCCAACCTATCAAAAACCTTTTTTATGCCGGCAAGAGTACCGCCGGTGCTTGAACCGATGTCAACCAAAAAACCTTTCGCGGGGAAATAAGACTTTAACTCTTCCGCAAGAGCAAACCCGTGCTTCTGTTGGCGATCAAACCTCGCGGCAAGACTTTCTTCCTCACCACCGCCAAGTACGCGATATTCTTCTTGATAAAATTTATCATACCACTCTCTAGTCATACGGGGTGAAATAAAAATCAACCCGCAGCCACGGCAAATCACGGCCCGAGCCCGGCTTTCTCGGGAAAAACCAAGCACCTCTTGATCTTTGCTGCCGCAAAGATCGCACGAGATATCTTCGTACTTTGCGAGGTCGTATGAAAATGAATGGTGATGAGAATGCATAAGGTAAGAAATTAAAAAAAAGTTTGCCAATTATCGTAACTTAATTTCTAAATTTCTCTAATAGGAATTCGCCAAGTCTTTTTCCGGCTTTCCGGTCAAACGTTCCATAATATTCCTTTACTATTTTCCCGCGCCCCTCCTCATCAAGATTTGGTTCGCGAAGATAGCGCAAAGCCCAATGTTTTAATTCCTCGGGGCTTTTAACCAGCCGCACACCCCCGCTTTCCAACGCAAACTTATGGTGATCATAATCGTAATACTGGCCGATACTTTTATGATACGCCCTGGGGGAAGCGTCAAAACCGATAAGAATAGTCGGTTTATTAAATATCGCGGCGTCCACAATCATTGTAGAGGCCCATGTAATAACTATATCACTTGCGTTTAAACAATTTGCCAGATGCCGGTCCGCCTCTTTTGTCATGTGCGCTTCCGTAAAATTGGGATACATCCCCGGATTATCGAAAACAACATTCTTGGGAGGAACATATTCACCAAGTTCATCTCGTCCGACTACCGGAAGGCGGACAAAAACATTGACATCCAGATCTTTCAACGACTCAAGCACTATTGGCGTAATCGGATTTTTTTCCAAATATTTGTCGCCGGGGGTTGCGAAAAGAATGACCTTTTTTTGCGGGTCAATATTGTTGACCTTTAAAAATTGGCTGCGCGGGGTGCATTCGGAGCTTACATATCGGTCATAATGCGGTATGCCCACGGCAAATACACGATCCCGCGGCATATCGCCAAGGCGCGACACTTCATCCTTTACTCGCTCCGAATTAACCACCATATAATCAGGAATGTGGCTTAACAAAGTTTTTGACGTAACGTTATCCCATGAACGCACCATACCAATCGCTGTCACGCCTTTACGTTTTGCCGCACGCATCATTTTTACGTCTTGCAAGGTATAGACGTCCGCCGCAAAAAGCAAATCCGGAGAATATCTTTCAAAAAATAAATCAAAATCGACTCCGGTAACAATCTTGTCCGCAAGAAATCGGTACAAATTGCGCACAAAACGAAAACGTCCCAAGTTGGCCGCGAAAATGGAAAATAGATAATCAAATGCGTTGCGATCGCGGGCAAACTTTGACCAGCGCTGAATGCTTCTTGTCCTAGTATGAAGCAAATTCGTCGCCCAAACCCACGCCCACCGCTCATTCCATTTTTCCCGTTCCGGAGACACCGGGATTCCTTCCACAAGAACATTCGGGCCGCCAAATTCCTTTTGGAGCGTTTCCCTGCGCTTCTCCGGAGCAAAAATAATTACACGGACATCTCCGTTGGCAAGCGTCGTAAATGCCTCGGTGGATAAAATATTTCTTGAGACAAACCCTTGGAAACAAGTTATAAAGATGGTCTTCATTTATAATGCTGAATGCTAAATGATAAATGCTGAAACCGTTTATTGCTTCGCATTTAAGATGATTCTCGATAAAATTTTAATAATCTGCTCGTTTTCATCAATCAACTTCTCAAATTCTGTCTCTAAAACAAAACCAAGATCAAATGAAAATCGAATCCAGAATTTTGTTTCAACAGCAGATTTCTTTGCAACAGACACAAACTGAATAAAATCTTTCCTCGAAACACCAGCGCTGCCTTCAAAAAGATTCGCCGGTATAGAAGTAACCGAGCGAATTAATTGTGAGCTTACGGCAAACCCTTCAGAATTCTTTGGAAATTTTCTTACCAGCCTTACGATATCTAGCGCAAAACGATATCCCCGCTCTTGTATATTTTCACCTTTGTTAATCATCAGATATTCAGCATTCAGCATTTATAATTTAGCATTCGAGTATTACATTTGCTACGCGCTCGCCCGATTTGCCGTCAAGACGCCAGCATTGTTCTTCCACAAAACGCCTTCTTTGTTCTCTATCAAGCAAGGGGTCGCGTAAGTATGCATTAATGACGTCGACCAGTTCTTGCCGGCTTCCGGCAAGGCGTATGCCGCGCGCGCGCAATACCTTTCTGAAATGGTCGGTTTTATAACGCTGTATGGGCGAACGGGCAAGCCGGGAACTTTTTTTGACTTCAAAATTAACGCCGACGGATGGTTTGTCAAAAACAGCGGCATCCACAATAATGCTTGCCGAATAACCGACCACGACCGAAGTGTTGGCAAGCAAATTGGTCATGCGCCGCAACTCGTCAAAATCCATATCCCAATCTTCGCTCCGCTTCGTGCCGAAACGAACACCCGGTAAATCATACTTCAGCCATGGCCGTTTTTTAACTTCTTGTTCATCAAGAAAGTCATTCGGCGGAAACCGAACAAGCAATTCGGCATCTTTAATCTCACCGCCGGATATAACTTCGTGAAGAAGATCAATTACCTCCCAGTCTGAATCGGAAAAGGTAACTCCGACCGGCGCATAAAGAATCAGGTGCTTCTTGGCATCAAGGCCGTTTTCTTTGAAAAACTTTTCACGCGAGCCAGGCTTGTCGGTTATATATTGGTCGTATTGCGGAATGCCGCATGCGGCAACGCGTTCCTCCGCCATGTCCGCGTGCTCTACCGCTTCCTGCTTTAAAATCTGATTAAACACAATGAGTTTGTCCGGTAAAAGCCGCACGGAAGACCGAGCGGTAAGCTTATCCCAAGAGTTTACATAGCCGACGGTAACGATACCTCGCCGCTTTGATTCACGAAGCAGCGCTGTCTCCCCATCGTCAAAAAGATTCGTCACAACCACAGCATCCGGACGGTATTTTTCAAGAACGGAACCGAAACCGGAATCCCCAACCAAATGGTAGTCGACAAACCTAAGCGCTTGCCGTACCACTTTCCGGGCTATTACCCAATTAAAAAGCAAACTCGAAACATACCTTGAGTAATTTCTGTGAGAATCGTAAGACATTTTGTGGCGCAAGTCGGTGGTCGCCGTCTTTATCAGGCGGAATTTCAAAAAACTGAACATGCGCTCCAGCGCTCCGCCGGGAATCCTATAAAAAGCATCGTAGGCCAGCCGTTCGTGAGGAATCTCTTGTTGGTACAGCAAGACCCTGTCAGGAAATCTCATAAGGCAAACAATGCGAACATCCTTCTCCTTCAACAAGGCATTGAGAACGCCGGTACGCAAGATATTCTTTGCGGCAGCGCCGTGAAAAATTGTGAGAAGAATCGTTTTCATCTGCTGGTTATGCATGAAGTTCGTAATTATCTAAAATATTCCTTGTACCATTCAACTGTTTGGCGAAGGCCTTCCTCCAAAGAGACGCTCGGGGCAAATCCCAAAACTTTCTTTGCCCTTCGTATGTCCAAACACATGCGGTTGACCTCGCCTTTCTTTGCGGGTTTTTGAAACAATTCTGCCTTAGGTTTTCCGAGGAGTTTTTTAATAATCGAATGTATCTCTCCAAGAGACGCCTCCTGTCCCGAACCGATATTAAAAACCGGCTCACTGCCCCTGATGCTCTTTTCAAAAGCCAAAAGATTGGCCCTTACTGCGTCAGACACAAAAACGCAATCTCTTGTTTTCTTGCCATAGGTATCAGATGGCTCATTCCCAATAATCTGGCGTATAAAATACGGGATTACCCCGGTCTTCCGGCGGGGCCCATAAACGTTGGCATATCGGAGCGAAACATACGGTAAGCCGTACTGTGCGTTAAAAAACTTAAGGTAATTTTCGCAAGCAAATTTAGAAATTGCGTAAGAATTAGTAAATTGCGGCGGCTCCGTCTCCGGCGTCGGGATTCGCCTTGTATTCCCGTAAATAAACCCGGAAGAAGCGTGCAGTATTTTTTTTACTCCAAAGCGCACTGCGTTCTCAAGGATATTGATGATAATAAAAATACTCTCGGCATCGCGGAGAGGTTCCCGTATGGCAAGCGGTATATCGGTTAATGCCGCAAAATTCATCACAAAATCGGGCCTTTCTCTTCTAAATACTTCCCCGATATCGCCTGGCGAGGCCGCGTTTGCCCGATAAAACTTAGCTTTCGGATTAATAAAGCTTCCCCCTCTTTTGGATTCTTTGAAAGCGCTCTTGCCTATGATAACGACTCGCGCGTCACGCCGAAGAAGCTCATCGACAGTATGTGAACCAATGAAACCGGCGCCACCAACCACCACAACTTTCTTGTTTTTCCAAAAAGTTCCCATATGCTACAAAATTTTATCGATACTCTCCGCTATGTATCGGGATCGGGCAACGCCGGTATGTCCCGCCTTTACATTCCCGGCCCAGTTATTTGCGATGCGGACTCTTTTGTCATCATTCGAAAGATAATATTTTATTTTCTCAATAAGTTCGTTACTGTTGATCAAATGATATTTCCCATCGCGAAATTCTGTTTCATAAAGTACGGCATTAACCCCGTCCTCGAGAAACGGGCCAACAACTTCCATATAAGGCTTTGGGGCAAGAAGAAGGGCCTGGGGTGCGAGCCCAACCTCGCAGTGCCGGAAAGAGTCCCAAACAACCCCTGACGGAGAGAGCGCGATTTTTGCGCGCGACAAGTTGTCTAAATAACTTCGAAGCGACAAAAAGGTATGGTGATCTACGTGCTCAAAAACGACTGAACTGGGAAATTGATTCTTAACCAAGTCAACGATATCTCCGCGGTCTCCCGTGCCTTTCTGCCTTATTTTCCCGCTATAGAAAATATCGACATCCTTGGACAAAACGTTAAAACGATAACTTTCCGGACGCACCGGCACGGGCGCAAGAGGAAGAACGACATCGCTTCGCCGACCGAGCGGCAAATCTTTTTTGAAGTAAAGATCATAATCATTTCCCCTTTTGAATCCTCGGCAAATTTCTTCATCAGCGGCCTGTCCCGCGAAAACCGAATAATGGTCCTTGAAATCAATCATTGCCACAGGAATGCCGTTCTTCTTTGCCAACTGCCCAGCGAGTTCTCTCCGCTTCTTGGAGCTGCGAGTTGATATCAGAACCGCATCTGCTTCTTTTATGACGCCCTCCAACTCTTTTTCCGGAACATAAGTTGAACGAGGAATGCCGTGACAAGAGGGATACGCGCATCCGGCAGGAACTTTTGGGGAGTAAAAATGCGGAAGATATTTGCCGAACACGTAAACATTGCTCTCTCCCAAAAATGCGGGCATGTCGGCATAAAACTGGAGCTCGCCATCGTAAACGGAAGTATCTTGCCATAACCTGCGCTTAAAATATTTGGCAGACCGTGCAAAAAAAGCAGCCACTGGTTGGGATGGCTCTTTTTCAATAATCGGATCAGGCGGCACAATAATAATTTTTTTCAGCTTCTCCATCAGGATTCTTCGTTTTTAATCTTATTCCGCCAATAATCAAGAAGATACGCAATGCTTTCCTCAACGCTGTATTTCGGTTTCCACCCCGTTTTTTCAAAAAACTTACTGGTATCAGGAATTTGAAAAGAGATATCGGCCGGCCTGAGCAGCGACGGTTCAAGCCGGAGAGGTATTGGCTTTTTGGCTATCGCCGTCAAACGCTTTAAAAATTCACCGACACTCATCACCGCTGTCCCCCCTATGTTATATACATCGCCGGGGTCGCAATACAAAAGCGCTTCCCAATACGCCCGCATTCCGTCGCGGACATCAAGAATAGCCCGGATGGAATCAAGATTGCCGTGCGCCACTTCAGACTGCAGACCCGCCTCAACGCGGGCAACCTGACGGGCAAAAGCCGTAGCGAATAAATCGGCCCTTTTTGGGTTTATATAAGTAAACATCCTTGTTCGGATTATTGGCAGTTGATATGCAACATAATACACCCGCGCCAGAAGATCTTGGGTAACTTTTGAAACGGCATAGGGGCTTGCCGGACGAAGTGCGGCTTCCTCCGTAATTGGCGTGTCTTTTTGATCTACCTGCCCGTATACTTCCCCGGTGCTGCACTGCTGAATGAGCGGCTTAATGCCAAGAATACGAACGGCTTCGAATAAATTCGATGTCCCGATAATATTATTTGCCAGCACCATTCCCGGCGTAACGAACGAAGCGCGAACGTTGGCATGACTTGCAAGATGGAAGATACCGTCGGGATTTACTTCCTTCAGCACGGCAAAGGTTGATGCGAAATCCGTAAGATCGGCTTCATGGACTTTTACCCGGCTCGCTACGGCCGAAAGATTGTCCCTTGCGGTGCTGTGCCAACGCGCAATACCGTGCACCTCCACTTCGGGATAATTTTCAACGATATATTCGGCAAGATAGCTGCCCCCCGAACCGCCAATTCCCGTAATTAATATTTTTTTGAATTTCCGCGGCATCATTGTAATTTCTTGCCTTTAAAAAATTCCTTAAAAACATTTCCGATGTACTTGATATCTTTTGATTTCAACTCCACGTGGCAACCGACGAAAAGACCGTTTTTCTGGGTCCAATCCGCGATCGGGTATCGCTTTGCCGCATATTCACCAAAAAGCCTGCGATACACCGGCTGGCCAAGAAGCGAATAAAACGGGCGGGTTTCAACATTTCGCTCTTCGAGCCATCGGGCAAGTTCGTCCCTCGTGAATCTTTTCGTCGTAACCACAATAGGAAACATCATAAACGCATGCCCCGAATGCTCCGGCCACCACGGAAGCTGCAAATATTTTTCGTACGGTTTCAGAAGCGCTAAAAGAAGCTTTGCGTTTTTTTGCCGAACGGCGATATTTCCCGAAATATTTTTTATTTCTGCAAGCCCCAAAGCGCCTTCCAATTCAGTCAAACGGTAACTATAGCCGACACTCACAAAATTGAAACGGCGGCTCATCACTTCGGTTAACTTCTTGCCGGTAAGGCCCTTATCGTCGTCTGCGGAGATATAAATATTATCCCGCCCATGATTCACCAAACTCCTCATCTTCAAGGCAATCCCCTGATCGTTGGTAAGCGCCATGCCGCCAACCCCCGTTGTCACGATATGGGCGATGTATGTCGAAAAACAAGCGATGTCTCCCTCGGAGCCAACCGGCTCCCCGCGATGAGAAACCGCGGCGGTCTGACATGCGTCCTCAATAATCCTCAATTTATGGCGCTTGGCAATCTGTTTTATCGCTTGCATATCGGCCGAGACCCCGAAAAGGTGAACAGGCATAATCGCGCGGGTGCGGGGCGTAATTCTTTTTTCGATGTCTTTCGGGTCAATGTGATAGGTACGAGGATCAATATCTACAAATACCGGTTTCAATCTGTTTTGTATAACAACGTTGGAGGTCGCTATAAAAGTCATCGCGGGCACAAGAACCTCGTCGCCGTCACGCCATCCGTCTAACTCCTTCAAAGCGTGAAGCGCTACCTGCAAAGCGCTGGTGCCGGAATTAGCCGAAATCGCAAAGCGGCGGTTATGAAGCTCGGCGAATTTCGCCTCAAACGCTTTAAGAAAAGGGCCGTATGACAAACGGCCGGAACGAAGCACCTGCATCACATAGCGTTTGTGCAAAGGAGTAATAACAGCCCCCCCGACCCCTAATTGTCTTTTCCTTTTTTCAAACATAAGATTATATGTTCCTTATGGCGCTGTGGCCCTTCATTGTTTTGTATGCCTTCAAAAGCTCTTGAATTCCAAAATCAAGAGACCGCTTTGCCTCAAAACCAAGCCCCCGCATCCGTTCATGAGAAACCGTATAATTCCTTTTGTCGGGGTCACTGCCGACATCGGCAAAATGCAGAAAAAGATCCGGCACGTACTGCTTTATTTTATAAGCAAGTTCCTCCTTGGTTATGTTTGCCTCATCCAATCCGATATTGTGCGGCCTTCCGACCATTCGCGGAGCATTTTCAATCGCAAAAATAAAAGCATTGGCAACGTCCCGAACATGGACAAAATTTCTCTTGAAATCTTTTTCAAAAATAACCAGGTAGCGATCGCTCGCGGCGGCATAAGTAAAGTGATTTACCAAAAGGTCCATGCGTATTCGCGGCGATACGCCAAACACCGTTGAAAGGCGCAGGGTTATGGCATTTGGAGAATTCAGCAATTCGGCTTCGGCGTCAACCTTTGTCTTTGCATAAAGCGATATCGGCCCCAAAGGCGAATCTTCCGTACAAAGGACGTTCCCCGGTTTGATGCCGTAACCGCTGTCAGTGGCGGGAAATACCACAAGCTGCTTGGGGTCTCTTAATTTATTAAGAAGGCGTATGGCTTCAAAATTAAGAGAGCGCGCCAATTCGGGATTTCTGTCGCAAGCAGGAGCGCCAACTACTGCGGCAAGCGGAATAATCACATCCGCGTCCTTCAAAAGATTCTTCAAAAGCGCTTCATCCCGCACGTCGCCAAAAACAAAATCAAAAAGCGGATTTGCTACGACATGCAAAAGGCTTCGTTGCTGATAATAGAGGTTATCGAGAACAGTTACCCGATATCCGGAATCCAAAAGATGTTCGGTAAGAACCGAACCGACATACCCAGCACCCCCAGGAATTAAGACGTGGGCTTTGTAATCCATAGTTACTCTGTACTTCAATTATTACATTTAATGCGGATATATTGTTTCCTTTTTTCTGGGTTATATATGGAAGACTATGGCGACAAACGAAACAACACTTCCATCTCCCCAATTCTCTGCGCCAATTTCATAAGCTTGGATATTCAATAATTATTACTTAATTTAACATGTTCTTGTTTCGGCAAGATATCACATCAAAAACGATGTGGCATCCTAGCGAGCGGGCAAATGAATCACCGCGCTGCAAGCAGCGCGGTATCTTACTACCCCAGCCCCAATTTTGCTTTCTTGCCGAGGCGAACCGCTTTGCCCATAACGGGATGTGCCTATTTCTGCAGGGTTTCCTGCTGCGGGTGCGGCTCCGCCGCATCCTCGCAAAACCCGTGAAAAGCTATTTAAACGCTTTTCACCACACGCGCTTCGTATTGTTTACTGTCGGTTTTAATCTAATCTTGTTTATCTGTTTTACAAAGACAAAATTGGAGCGGGGTTAATTTCGTATTCCGCAATTCACCCCACACATAACTTATAAGCTATGTGTGGGGTTCATCCGTCCCGCTTCAAGCGGGACGGAATTCTTGCGGACGAAATTAAAAAGCCGCGAAAGAAACCTCGCGGCGGCACATTTTTTTAAATGCCCTTTATTCCATGTACCTTAAAACGCCTGGAAAATCGGGGAACTTCCCTCTCTGTATTTTTCTCTTGCGCGAGGCCTAAAAGTGCTTGATAATTTTCGATATTGTTTGCTGCGACAACATTAGTAGCGTTGTTAACCGTAATCGGCTGTTTATAGGTGTCCGAAATAATGCCGCCCGCCTCAATGATAATCGGGGCAGCGGGCAAATTATCCCATGGCTTGTTGTTTAAAGAAACAACTCCCGCAGTGCGCCGCGCTCTCCCGCGATCGCGCGCGAGAGAAACAAACGACACGGCACAACAAAGATTAACGCGATAACCCCCAGCGTGTGGTCCGATATTCGACATTTCTCTCTGCATCAGACGTGATGGTCCTTCAAAAAGCACAAATGAATCCTCAAGCTTTGCAGCGGGATCAACAAAAATTCTTTCAAGAAAAACCCCATCATCAACCCATGCGCCGCACCCGAGCCCTGCAAAATACATTTCACGGCGTCCGCCGTATGCGTATGGAAAGTAGATAAACCCGTATACCGGAACAGCCTCTACCACATACGCTCCCATAATTCCGAAAATCGGCCAGCCCGCGGCGAGGTT
The DNA here is from genome assembly GCA_016186145.1 of Candidatus Sungiibacteriota bacterium. GTDB lineage: Bacteria > Patescibacteriota > Minisyncoccia > Sungbacterales > SURF-37 > JACPMF01. The sequence goes on from JACPMF010000002.1 coordinate 51,309, forward strand.
ATGCGTGCCATCAACCGGATCAATCACCCAATACCTTCTTTCAGGAGGCGGCCAGGAATGCTGGCGCTCTTCGCTCACGACCGGACACCCAAATTGCTTCTCCAAAAAACCGGAAAGCATCTGATCAACCATCACATCCTTTACGGTGACGAAATCGCCCTTATTCTTTTCTTTTGCAGTGATATCTCTGCCGCCATCTCCTTTCGGAAATACCCTATCGGCAATTATGGTCAGCATATCCTGAATACGGACAGAGACCAAAGAGAAATTATCAGCCGTAATTGCCTCAATTGCCGTTGCCATCCCCAACCTCCGTTTCGCAAACTCACATATTTAGGTTTTGAATGAGCGAATAATTTATAACACGGCTATACGATCTGTGTCAACTCGCTCGGATATTGAAAGTTGCAACTAAACAACGATCATATATTAATTGTGCCTTTCCACTCGCATCAAGAAATCAAATAGTTTAAGAGCCTCTCAATGTTTTGTTCTATCCCAAACTTTTCATTGTCAATTTTAATATCCGGACTGGTTGGAGCCTCGTATGGATTTGTTGCGGCAACGCCGATAAAATTCGATATCTCCCCGGCAAGGGCTTTCTTGTAAAGTCCCTTGGGGTCGCGCTCAATGCACTTCTCAAGTGAAGCGTTCACATACAACTCCAAAAATCCACCACCAATGATTGTTCGCGCCATTGCCCGATCTTCCCGATACGGCGATATTATCGGGACAAGTACAAAGTCATGCTCCCCTGCCCTCTCTCGTGCAAGTTCGGCAATCAAACGGTTATTCTCGCGTATGTCTTCGCGCGAAAAACTGAGGTGTTTGTTCTGGCCGCTTCTTATGGCATCCCCGTCAAGAACGCACACGCTTTTCCCGCGCGACTCAAGTTCATTTTTTAATTTTTCAGCGATAGTTGATTTGCCGGACCCGGAAAGCCCCGTGAACCAAATAACGGTCCCTTTCCGATTTTCATTTTTGACAAAAACTTCCTCCCGACCGCTCACCGCTTCAGCGATGATTTCTGAAATCTCCGGCCTCATAAACCACTCGGGCGGACGTTCGCCCAGTTCAAATATTTTCCGAGCCTCGGTGCCGCTTATGGAAAGCTTGTCTGACGGGTCATGTTCCGGGCTTTCTGAAGCATGCATGTGATCTCCGGTTTTCTTTGAATAAAATACTTCCCCGAACCTTATCGGTTTAATTTTCAAATCAGGAAATTCATCAAAAATTTTATGCGATGCGTCGGCAGGGTAAAAATTACCGACACCCGTATGATCCCGCCCTACGACAAAATGGCTGCACCCGAAATTCTGCCTGCAAATTGCGGTAAAAAGCGCCTCGCGAGGACCGGCATATCTTGAATACGTGTTAAAGGTCGCGAATACAACCTTATTTTCCGGATAAATATCATTCATCATCCGTTGATAACTTTTAATAATATATGCGGCATGGTAATCTCCCGCCTTTTTCTTACCAACCACCGGATGCACAAAAAGCCCGTCGCAATTCTCCTCTTCCAGGGCTTTTAGCTGAATATATTCATGGCTTCTATGAATTACATTCCGCGTATGGAAGCCAACGACTCGCGACCAGTGCTTTTCCGCGAAAAGCCGGCGGACCTGGCGTGGCGCCAACGCATAATCCGAAAACTCCGCCCTTCTGCGGCGAAACAAATCGATTTTTCCGCCCACCAATATCGGGAGCATCGCCATAACCTGTTTTACGCCCGGATGACTCTCATCCAATGTGCCGTAAAGGCGCTTGGCAAAAAGTTCTTTATCAAACGCGTATATCTCATCAACACGCAAAACGGCAAAAGCGTTTCCTTGTTTGTCCGCAAGTACTACTTCGCGCCCCGGAATTAGTTTTCTCGCGGCTTCTTCAGAAACGTCTAAAACAATCGGAAGGGGCCAAATCGTTCCGTTCGCAAGACGCATCGTTTCGAGAACGCTCTCACAATCTTTTTTTCCCATAAATCCTTCGAGCGGGCTGAACGTTCCAAACGCAATCTGTTCCGCGTCCATCTGCCGCGTTTCGTCGACTAAAATCTTCGGTACGGTTTCAAGAAACTTTTGCGCCGGCGGTTTTAACAAAATTCTTTCTACCAAGGATCCGCCATGAGGCGGTACAAGAACCGACCCGTAATCGCCCGAGAACAAATAACCGTCTTTTTCAAGGTGATTTGCAAGCTCAACCGCGGCGAGTTGGTATTCCCGACGGCTTGGGAGAGAAACGGCCTCTCCAACAAGCTTCTGCATCATAGAAACGCATTCGAACGGGTACTTCCCTATCGCCGTCTCGGCCGAAAGGGCGACCCCGGCAGCCCCATCCAAAATCGTTGCAATAACATCGTGCGCCTCCGCCCGCGTTGGCCTTTGTTTTTCCACCATTGTTTCTAAAAGGTTTGTTGCGACAAAAACCGGTTTTCCGTGTTGGTGCGCGTGAGACATAATGATTTTCTGGGCAAATGGGATTTTCTCAATCGGTATTTCTTTTGAAAGATCGCCGCGATCAATAAGAAGCGCATCGGATTTTTGAATTATTTCGTCAAGGTTTTTCAAACCATCAACGCATTCGATCTTTGAAATAATTTTCATCCTCCCTTTTGTGGCATCCCGAACCGTGTCGACAAAATCCCCGGAACGCATAAAAGAAGCGGCAATATATCCGACACCTTCTTGCAGGCCGATCGCAATCGACTGGTAATCTTTTTCCGATAGCGGAGGCAGATCATATGCCTTCGGCATCGCTGAATCAATAATTACAGCTTTGTTATTTCCGATACGGCCGGCACTCATCGCTTTTGCGAGAACAAAACCGTCTCCCGCATGGCTTGTATCTGCGACACGAAGAATCAAAGACTCAAAATCTATATGCAGCATATCCCCGGGCTCGAGCTGGCTTACAATATGCGAAGGGCGAAGAGAGATATTCTGTTGGTCGCCGACAATGTCTGCGGCATGAATACGCACCTCTTCGTCCTCAGAGAACATGATGGAATTCCCAGAAAGGCGGCCTGAACGGATCTGAGAACCTTCGGTATCGACAATAAATGGAATGCCGATTTTTTTTGCAAGCGCGATAAAATAGCGTAGATCATCTACGCTTGAGTGAGACATGTTGATGCGAACGAAATCAACGCCTTTGGCCTTGAGTCTTCGAAGGCCTGCTTCGGTACGGACGGAAGGACCGAGGGTTACAATGAGTTTAACCATGATGAATAATGCTGAATTATAAATGCTGAATTCTGAATAATACGATAAAGTCATCTGCTACCAACATCGTTCAATAATTAGCATTTGGCATTCAGCATTTAGCATTAAGTATGACTGTGAGCATCTTATCTTTAGGCTCCGAAACCCTTTTATACGTCAGTCCAAGTCTTTGCGCCAAAAATTGCAAACTGGCATGGGAAAAAATGTACGGGTGATACGGATTCATTTGATCAAAAACAAGCAAATTCGGCGTCTGAATATAAATAATACCGCTCTTCAGAAGACATTCTTTTGCAAACCTAACTATGCTTACCGGGTCAATGGTATTTTCCAGAGAATGCGAAAAGACAATCGCGTCAAATTTCTCGCCCCGTTTGCCGATATTTTCCAGGTCTTCCGCATAACTTCCCAGAAGTTCAATGTTAAAGTCCTTAATGGTTTTTTGAGCTTCATCAGACGGCTCTACGGCAAAAACTTTGCACTGGTATTTTTTTTTAAATTCCGAAAGTGTTACGCCAAAACCGCAACCAACCTCTAAAACGCGAGAGTCCGCGCCAAGACTAATCGCGCTTGCAACAACCGGAATTATTGTTTTCGCCCTCTGCTCGCGATGTTTTTCCAGGCGATTTTCTAAACCCTCCTTGGGATCCCACTTCTTTTCATCATCCCACTTGTATTTCCCCGATTGCCACATCTGGCCTTCTTTATGGAAGCCGGCATTTCTTATTTTTTGCTGCCAGAACAAATTCTTATAAAAATCCTTGTATGATTCCCTGGTCGGCCGCGGATTCATAAACTTCAAACCGCACGCGGGACAAAAAACATACCAAAAATCAACCCCGAACCATTCAATCTTTCCATTGGGAACCATCGCTGCCCCATCGCAAAAAGGGCACGCGTCCAATGCCTCGAAATCAAAAGTGGCACTTTGATAATTATCCTCATTCCTGTTCATATTTGTTCCTGATATCAAACCTTTCAACAATTTTTTTCCGATAATCGAGAGCCATCCGGTCAACTTCGTCTGCCAAGTCCTCGCTTAAGTGATTTTTCCAGTCGCCGACAACTCCTTTTCGAAATCCGCTTTTAACATTTTCTTCCCCCCGTCCCCTGCCGGCGGAATGGCTGTCCCGCGCAGTCTGTTTTTCGAATGACGCTTCTTCAATCATATACGCCAGAATCTTGGGTGAAATCGGCATGCCTAAATAGCGAACCATATCGCCTACCACACCGTATGTATACTCATCAAGCGCCTCATAAGTTAAACAGTGAACCGGACCTTGATACGCAAGGAGCGCTTGGTATTCGGGTATTATCCGCTCCTCCAGGTAACCAATGGCAAACTCACGATCGATAACCGCATCTTCCTTTCTGCCCTTTCGAAGCATGTTAAAATGCCACGATACAATTTTATCTTTAGGATCTCTTAAAATACAGAGCTTCTTTATCTCCGGATAAAGCGAATCAATAAAATCAAGATGAAAAACATACGCCGGCGTTGCCTCACCCACAATTTTTTTGTCGCCTCTCTGCATATCGCAAATCTCGCCGTAGCGTTCTTGAAATATCCGATATACCTCTGTTTTTGGCAGCTCATCTTTAAAGTGCACCAAATCAGAAAATACCTTGTTGTACTTTACCGCAAAATCGGAAAACGGCCGAACAAACTTCCTTTCGTCCCCACCCTCTAAACTCGCGAGGGTATTGAAGAAATGCATCTCGCCGACTCGCTGCTCCCCAATTTCGTTATAAAAGGGAAGCGTGGGAAAGCATGCAATGTCCGGATGATTGTCTAAAAGCGCTGCAACCCAATGAGTGCCGCTCCGCTCCATACCAACTATTAAAAAGTCTGGACGATAATGCATGATTATCAGTTATTGATTGTTATTCGTCATTTAGGGTGCCTCCCGCCGGTATCTATATACGTTCTAACATAAAGTACGAGACAAACGGCGAGAAAAACCATGGCGAGTATATATTTAACTTGTAATGGCCGTTGAGCAATTATGGTTGCGTACGCGAGCGCTATAATATTGGCGACAAAAGAGATAAGGAGCAACAGGAAGCTTAACCCCTCAACCGTTTTGGTTCTGTAAGTTTTAATGATTTGCGGAATATAACAAAGTGTAAATAAGGTTGTCGCTGTCCAACCAAGCAATTCTGCCATAGCTATAATAGTTTAAACTCTTAAAACCGTTACGCCCGTATTCCCATACGCATCAGCTGCGCCGACCGCAGTCCGACAAGCGCCTTCGGGAATTGTAAATAACCATCCGCTTCCTTTTTTTTCAACATCTTCACGTCTCACATTTCCATCTTTGTACTCAACCGCAACAAACGGCATATCCCCAAAAATGTCGTGGTTTGCCCAAACCGATACATTGCAACCATCGCGTTCCACCCGTAACGAGAGATCTTTTGGTATCGGCTCTATATAACTTCGAATCGCATCAAGCGCATTGGAAAATTTATACCGGATGCCGGACATCCGCGATCTTTTCTCGACCATCCCGCAAACCATCGCGAACTCATCGGAAATACTCTTATAATAATCGTGGCTGTGAAAAGAAAAAAGCGACAACCCCGTTTCTTTTGCCTCGCGAAAAGCCCCCTCAACGTCTTCTTCCTGCAAACTTCCCGAACCGCCTTTTGCCGCAACAGGCAAAGAGCGCGCGATCAGTCGCTTCATGGTTCCCGGGTGTTGATAATCTCCAATGCTCGGATGATACGGCTGCCAATTCGCCGGAGCCCTTGACCAATCGCAGAACTCCCGCTTCGCCGGGGCAATGTTCGAAAAATCAAAGGGAATCCACCGTTCAAGCCAACGAGAACTTTCATCATTCTCGACATATTTGCCGGCCCGATATACGGCCGGAAAAAATCCGAAATCAAGCATTCGTTTTGCGATAACGTACTCATGCCAGCGAGAATCATTCCAGTCGTCATTCCATCCCCACGCGCCGTTTTTTGGAGGATGATGATAGTGCCAATAAATTTCGTCACCGCTCTCTCGAAGGCGGCTATCGGTTAAAATGTTCGCGCGATAAAAATTCCATACAGCATGAAGCCCGCCGGCGTGCCCTCTTCTTTTAAACCCCGGATCATCCGACGAAAAACCCGCCCAGTCAAGTATTCCCCAGCTATACTTTAAATATCCGCCAAAAGAGTCTCTGAATTTCTTTCTCAATCCAACAGTCAAATTTTCTATTGCCGCGCCGAGAGAATTCCAATTATCAAACAAATCACTCCGCCCGGTTGTAGGGCCTTCAGTATCAATGATGGGAACAATATATACTATTGGCTCATTCATAAATCAAAATTCAAAATGCAAATATCAAAATGAAATATAAAAATGCAAAAAACACCCCGTGGTACTCAACAAAATTCTCTTTGAATTTTCCTTTTTCATTTTGCATTTTGATGTTTGATTTTTGACTTCAATACTGCCTTATATATCTCGATATATTCCTTTGCCACCTTATCCCAACTCATTCTCTTTGCAAAATCAACCGACCCTTTCGAAAACTTTTCTTTCAGACGCGGGTCCAAGAGGATTTTAACAGCCGCAGCCGCCGCAGCGCCAGAATTCCTCGGCTCAACAAGAATACTATTTTCCCCATTTTCAACGGCATCTTCAGCTCCATTTCCGTATGTGCCGACAATAGGCAAACCCGCTGCTGCAGCTTCCAAAAAAGCGAGGCCGAACCCCTCCACATCTCCCCGGTCATCATAAGGCAGCAACATGAAGAGCTCGGCATTTCTATAAAGAGCCCTTAGAAACGGACGGCGTATCCCGAAAAAACAAAACGTTTTATCGGCAACGCCAAGACTTTCTGCCGGCGTGTTTTTAATATCGTGCCCGACAACGACATAATTGAGTCGGGGAAATTGCTTTATCACCTCGGCGAATGCCAAAAAAGAATATTCATATCCCTTCCGTTTTTTACCGCCGCCGACACTTAACATATACGGCTTCATTCTTTGAATCACAGCGCGTTCTTCTTCTATAAGTTCATCGTGATTGCTTCCGTCAAATTCACGCGAATCAACCGCATGACTGATGACGGAGATATCAAGACCTTTTGCCCGCAAGGAAATTTCTCTTTTTGTGTAATTTGAAACAGCAATAACTCGATCGGCGCGCCTATACGCCCAGCCGAGAAGCAGTCTTTTTACCGGATTCTGAAGTGGTTGAATCGCGCCGGTTCCCACGGCAGTAATTACAAGCCGCTTGCCAAGGCCGAGTGAAGCAACCGCGGCTATGACGCCATAGGGAAAACCGTCGAGAGCGTGAATAATATCACATTTTTTAAAAAAAGATCGGATTCGGGGAATCCTAAAAATCATTTTTAACATATCCGAATGCAATACCGGCGCCTCCAAGGGGTGCCCGCAATCTTCCACGGTAAGAACAACCGGCCGTACTGCAGGACATGCCGCGGAAATCCCCGCTATGAAAGACAAGCCAAAACGTCCGGCTCCGGTATCCTCTTTTAAGTCATGATTTAGGTAGCAAATACGCATCATATTTCTTTACCCGCCGCGCCGTCTCCCGGTTGCCGATCTAAAAAAAGACCTGCCCTCCAGAAGGGCTCTTCTCATCAAGAGCCGATCGTCTTCGTCAAAAGAAAAAAACATTCCGACTGGGAACCCCAAGACGGGATACTTTTTCCCTATTTGGCGGTATAAGAACCAGGTCCGCCAAATAACAGGAACAACCCCACCAACTCCCGCAGCAAGAATTCCTATGAACGGGGCCAAAAGAATAAAAAGTCCGAAATTGATCGCGATCTCCGCGAAAAGCCTCGCGGCCAAAACTTTTTGCTCTCTTAGCGCGGTAAGAACAGCCATCTCCAGCTGCTGCATCCCGTGGAAAGGAACAGAAACGAGAAAGACGGTAAAAAGAGGTATTGCAGAAAGATACTTCGGGAATAAAAACCCAACAACCAGCGGCACAAAGAAAAAAGCGGCCGCCGCAAGGACCATTCCGAACAAAAGGGAGTACTTCATGCCGCGGCCAAAAATATAGCTAAGGCGCTTAAAATCATTCACTTCCCACGCGAGCAGTGATGACGCCGCCGCCGGAAACAAGCCCTTTACCATAGTTATCAAATTTGCGGCAAGGGCATAAAGAGCAACCGCTTCCGTTCCCAAAAAGGTTACGATGAGCCACGGTTGAACTGGTTTTGCCGCCTTCTTTACCGCGGAGCGAAGCAACAGCCACGGTCCGTAGCGCTTAACAATCGACTTAAACACAAACTCTTTTGACGCCGTTACGCCCCGTAAAAACCCCCGATACTCCCGAAAGAACGGCATAGCTACATACACAAGCGAAATCAAAACACCGACAAGTGTCGCGGCAAGCACGGTACTGATAGAGAGCCCTCCGAAAAAGAAAAACCAGGAAACAAGAACGAGCTTAGACGCTTCTTCTACGGCCGCGGCGCCAAGCCCCCGCAGCGACACCACTGCTCCTAAAAAAAGCTCGCCGATTGAACGGATTGCCCGAAGCCCCGCAATAAAACTTGCAACTTGAATATATGAACCAATATCCTTACCGTATATCTTTGCAACAATGTCGGCGCCGAAAAACAGCGCGAACGTCACGACAACGCCAAATCCAATTTTTAAAAAAGCGATCTCGGTAAAAAGCCGTTTTGCTTTCTCTTTACGATTATCACCAAGCTCCCGGGTAATATCATTTTGAACCACTTCGTCAAACAGGTTTACGGAAAACACGCCATAGAGCACGAGAGCAGAAAGCACCAACTGATACAATCCGAACTCGTAAACCGAGAGCGCGGTAAGCGTAAGGAAAGAACTGGTAAGGCCGACGAAGGTGTTCGCCGATCCCCAAAGGCGCCCGAGCAGGTTTCCCCGCACAAAGCGTTCGGCAAAAGAATGAGGCGGTTTATAATTCATAAATTTCTACAAATTTTCCGAGGCGCTGTATCCGAAAAAGATCCGCCAACGAAATCGTCGCAATCTCTCCGCCGGCGTCCGTCGCCGTTTCGAATTTTTGCCCGGCGCCGTTATCAAAACGCGCGACCAGGCGGCTTTGCCGAACCAATGCCGCCGACCGCGGATCTAAATCGCGTCTGTCAAAATAGTCATACTCCACTATGAAATAGCGAAATCCTTGTTTTCTGAAAAATTCAGCGTCGCTGATTTTTCTTTCTTGCGAATCACGCGATACAAAGTGCAAGTTTAAAAAATGATACGCCGGTTTGGGATATAGTTCATCCGAAAACCTCAAGCGGGCGTAATCGGCGGCGCGAAGAGCGCCCGAATCAATCCGCTCAAGATTCTTAATCCCTTCTTTGGTATTAGGAATTCGCAAATACTGGGAGTCGGCAAGAATTTTTTCACCCTCAAGGATATGCCGCGCTACCCACGCGCTCGCTTCCAACCGGGTATCGGGTTGAAAAATTAACCAGTCATAGCGAAAATCAGTTACGGATTGCCAGCCAAAAAACAAAATAACAAATAAAGCAGTAATCAAGTACTTCAATACAGCGCTGTATTGAAGTATTGCTAAGGCTACCAATTTATTCCACAATACGTCGGCGGTGTGGCCGGCAAAAACGGCAAAGAGTGGCAGGATAAAAATCAGACCGCGCGGGATGGGATTAAAGAAAGAATACAACAGTGCTAAGTACAAAACGACAAAAAGCGCACCACCCAAAACCCACCGAGGGTTTCTCTTAAAAAACAGAAACGCGGCCCCAAGAAGCGCAAAAACAAAGAGAATCGTTTCGTAACGAAGCAGAAGTTTGGTGTAAAACCACACGAACTCAATCAGGCCTAAAATACTTTTATCAGCGAGGCCGGAAAGCCTCTGAACGACATCCACGCTTGGGCCGGAAGCGCCCTCCGCCCTTGTAAAACCGTACGGATAAAGCGCTACAAAGATAAGCGAGATTAACGCGAACAAAAGAATCGAAAAAATAAACTTCCGATCAACGATTTTTTTCCAAAAGGGAGTAGTTGCGGGCCGAAAGAAGTGAGCAAGCATGAACGGAACAAGCCCCACGACGCTTGCAGTATTTATCCCACCGACAGACACGCCAAGAAGAATCCCTATAGCGGCATATATTTTTGAGCCGCCCTCGCCGGCAGCAATTTTTGCCGAGAGAAACCAAACCGCATAGATTAACAAAGCCGCCGGCATCCAATGCCGAACCACCTGGGAAAGCTGTAAATGATAAAAACTTACCGCGAGAAACAACGCCGCAAAAAGACCCGCCTTTTCGCTTTGAAAAAGTTTTCTGGCAAGAAGATAAACGAGAAATATATTGGCAATTCCAAAAAAAGCATTAAAAACTCTTCCAATAAGCCATATAAAACCGGGATCAACCGCAAGAGTATTCTTATAGTCAGTAAACGGCGGCAGACCGGAAAGCAAATAATGAATGCCGACAAACGGCGCAAGACCGATCAAATAAAAATAAGACGGCCCGGGAGGGTAGTAAAGAACTTTTTTAAACTCATCCTGATGCAACGCGGGGACTAAAGTTTTCAACTCCGCCATCTTGAGTGCGCCGTATATGAGCGCGGGCTCATCTTTAACCAAAAAAAGCGGGAAGCCGTAAGCAATTCCCCCGAGGCGCAAGAATAGCGCGAGAAAAAGAATCCAGAAAATCGGCCTTTTTATAATTTTGAAAATCGGATACGCCATGGTTCAATAAGCCCTTCCCAAATTATATGGGTATTTATTTTTGATTGGCCGGCTCTGCGTTCCGTAAAAACAATTGGGATTTCCTTTATACGCGCGCTACGGCGGTAAAACATTGTCCGAAGCGTAAACCACCAGGCATAACCGGACGGTTTTATTTTTTCGAAAGGCACCATCTTAAGAAAGTCGGTTCTCATACAGGAAAAACCGGCAGTACAATCCCGAATCGGCAGCCCGGTAATAAACCGCACGTATATATTCCCACCCCAAGAAAGAATCCTTCGCCATAACTCCCAATTCTCGATCCCGCCACCCTGCATATACCGCGACCCGATAACAAGATCACGGTTCTCTGCCGCCCCAACCAATGCAGGAATGTACTTTGGATTGTGTGAAAAATCAGCATCAATAGTAACAACACAGTCATCACCCTCTTCGCTTAAAACCTTCCGGAACGCCGTTTGATAAGCCGACCCCATGCCAAGCTTTTCCGAACGCGTCATGACCGACACGCGCGAATCCTTTGCGGCATATTCGCGCACCAAACCGGCGGTGCCATCAGGAGACCCATCGTCAATCACCAAAATTCTTGTGTCCTCGGGCATATACCGAAAAATTTCCGTAATAAGCAAAACGATGTTCTCCCGTTCGTTGTAGGTTGGGATAATAATACGCGCTTTCATGAAAAAAAATAGAAACTAGGAAAATAGTGCAATAAACTTCGGCAAGACCTTATTAAGATCGTACTTTTTAACCCACCCCTTTTCTTCTTCCGAAGTGCGGCGCATATCAGAAGTCGGCTCGGTAAGCAACTCAACAATTTTTGCCGCAAATCCGTTAATATCCCCGCTCCTGACAATATATTTCTGAAGTATTGGTGGCGTTATCTCTCCTACTCCGCCAACGTTGCTTGCAACATACGGAACGCCTGCGGCCATTGCCTCCAAAAGAACATGCGGGAATCCTTCTTCCTCGGACGGCATAAAGAAAACATCGGCAGCCGCAAAATAATTTTCAATTTCCGCATTAGGAACACTCCCGATTAAACGAACAAATCGTCCCAACCCTTGGTTTTTAACTTCCAACCTTAACCTTTCAAGCTCCGGGCCGTCGCCAACAATAACAAATATAACATTTTTAGACTGCCCTGTAACCGATTTAACGACGGGCACGATCACATGCGCCCCCTTCCTCCGCGACAGACGGTGCACAAAAAGAACTATTTTCCTATTACTGTCCACTCCGAATCTTTTCTTCGCAGAGCCACGATCATGACCATTATCAAAACGAAGTATTTTAATCCAATTCGGCAGGATAATTATACGCTTTCGATCCAGGCGATAACGGCGGCCGTATTCTGATGCGATACCGGCCGTTCCGGTAACTAAAATGTTGTGCCGCATTGCAAACCGAAATACGGTTTCCTCAAAAAATGAACGGCGATAAAGCCATGGCGCCCCGCAATTCCAATAATACGAAACGCCGCCAAAAAATGCCGTAACAAACCACGACGCCAATGCTCCATAAAACGAATAATGCGTGTAAAAATATCTTCTGCCCCTCATACGCTCGCGCATCAAAATAAAAAGAAGTTCTCCAAATCGTAGCGGCGGAAACGAAAACCTCTGACAATAAAAACGAAAAGGCGCATTACCAGGCAATAATTTTGCTTTTTCAATAACTAAAAAAATATCCAGATTCTCTCGCGCGCGCTCCAATAATTGATACAAATTAAAAAAATGGCTGCCGGTGGCAGGATCATACATCGGAAGAATATAGCAAATACCGGGTCTATGATTTTCAACCATCTGCAACAAATAATACCCAAAAGAGCCTGATAAAGTTGCTTTTTAACTATCCCATGACCCATGACACTTTTACGCTTTATTGACTTCCACGCACAGATCAGTTAACTTCATTATAGAACTTTCGAATTCCATAGGGGGGCTGTCATGCTGACAAACCGCGAAGTGGTTAAGCGTATCAATCGTTGGGCTAAGAAGCCGAGGGCCAGGGTGCCTGTTTGCGGTCATAACGAATCACATGGTCGATTAAAGGCCATCATCCTTAAGGACGGGGGACTTGGTAGCGAAGTTGTGATGTCCTGCACTCAATGTGATTTCAAAGAATTCGCTGAATTGCCCAATACCGCCTATCAGAAAGTTGCTTAGCTCTCGTCACGGACCCGCAATGTCGGGTCCTTTTCATATCCCTACGCCCCATGACATCTCTGTTATTTCAACGGTGTCCCGTGGTGACTCTTGACTTTTCCATTCTACTGGATGATATTAGTATCAGTACATTTAACCAACGGGGAGGTTGTCATGGAAACATTTAAGGGATTACTGCTACTTATCGTTTTATCTGTTGCAGTCGGTCTTGCGACGTGGTGGGCATCCCCTTTTGATGGCTTCTGGCTTCCTCGTTTTGTTCTCTTCCTGTTTTTCGAGGCATCCGTGGTTATGAGTATATTCGGTGCCCTCGCCCTAATTGCTATGCCCTTTGCCTTAATGCTCGGAGCTGTCCCCGAAAATAAATCGCGATAATCGCCCAGTGCCATGGCTCTCTACGACCCGTGGCATTTCTGTTACTTCAACGGTGTCCCGTGGTGATTATTGCGGTTATCTTCCCATTCGACTATCCTTAAGATAAATCAGTTCTTTGCTTTTCGTGGGGGGGGTTACCATGGGCAGATATTGGGTTTGGATGGCCTTATCTTTGGCCCTTGTTGGTCTGTTCTTCGGGATTCTTGGTGCCTATAAAATGGTTACTTCGCAAAATTTCCAAAGCTTGTGGTATATGATCTTTGGCATTGCCATCCTTTGTACAAATTTGATTTGGATAAAGAGAATGTGTAAGAAATATCCTCCGTCAACCACTACAAAACACGTCATCTTCTAATATCCTTCCATTCAATGAGCCGTTCCTACGGCTCTTTATCTTTGCCTCTACGAACCATGACACTTTTTATACTTCAGCAATGTCATAACAATACCTAACTTCTGCGCACCTCTTCCAATCGCGCCTCTGTTCCAGCATCCTGCCAAAAACCGTTATGCAAAAAAACGTGGAGACTTCCAGATTCCGCAAGACGAGGAAATACGTCTTTTTCGATCATAAATGTTTTTTCCATAATTCCCTCAAAATGTTTTGGATGTAAAATGTAACAACCGGCATTGATATATCCCGGCTTCAACTCGGCCGGTTTTTCTAAAAATGCTTTTATGCGACCGTCTTTGATTTCCAAAAGTCCGAAATCGCGCGCATCTTCGCGCCACGCGCCAACTATACATGGCATTCCCGGCTTATGCGTTTTTAAAAGCGACGTAAAATCAATATCGTTCATCACATCTCCGTTCAAAACCATAAAATCCTCGCCGATATCGCTTGTGGCAAACTTAACAGCACCCCCCGTCCCGAGCGGCTCCGGTTCAACAACATGTTCAATATAACCCTTGCCGTTGTCGGTCAGATGCGCAATTATTTGATCCGCCCGGAAACCCAAAGACAGCCGTATATCTTTAAGACCGTGCTTCTCAAGGCCCTCAACGATGTGATCAAGCATCGCCTTGCCGCGAATCTTAACAAGCGCTTTCGGAATATCTTTTGCCGAATTCGGAAGACGCGTTCCCTTGCCTCCGGCAAGTATTATGACCTTCATCCCACACATAACTAATGCGTAAAACTATTGCGAAGTCTTTCCTTGAGCCTCCGCAGTCCCTGCGCATGTAGCTTTAAAGATTTCTCCCGATTATATGCATCTATTTTTGAAGAGTATGCCTCAAAATATACAAGGCGCCATGGAGCATACTTTTTGGTGTGGTATGAAAAACCACTATTATGCCACGAAAGTCGTTTCTGCAAATTAGAAGTACATCCTATATACAAACTGCGATTTTTCTTAGATTGTAAGAGATATACACAATAAAGCATAGCGCATTAGTTATGTGTGGGATTCATAAACAAAAGAAGTGATACTTCTGTCTATTCCGTAATACCCTCAAAAGCATCACAAAGTACTCAAACGGCCGATAATGCGTTCGGTCCGTTTTTTCCACGTATGATCTCCGGCTATTTCCAGCGCGCGGACGGCGCGCCTTCTTGACTCCGTGCGATCAGTAACCGCCCGATTTATGCCTTCCGCCAATGCTTCGGCGTTTTCCGGCTCAACCAAAAACGCCGAAGCATCGTCAATAATTTCCCTTATAGAATTCAAATCAGAAGCGACAATCGGCACGCCGCTTGCCATGTATTCAAAAATCTTCATCGGCGACATGTAAAAATTATAATGATCGTTTTTAGGAAACGGCGATATCAAAACATCGCACATTTTCAGATACTGGGGAACGCTGGAATGTTTAACCCAACCGGTAAAAATAAGCTTCCGCTCTATGCCCATACCGGACGCCATTCTTTTATAATAGTCCGCATCTTCTTTACTTCCTCCGATTATAAGGGCCTTAAAATCGGGGCCAAGCAACTTCATAGCGCTAAACAGAGTTCCAACACCCTTTTCCATGTCCATAGTCCGCAACGAACCTGCGTAGCCGATCAAAAAGGTCTCCTCCGGAATATCGTAAGATTTTCTTAACAATACGCCATTGCCGGCCCCTGAAAAAGATTCAACATCAACAGCGTTTGGCTCATAGAAAAGCCTCTCTGCGGGCACATCAAACAATTCGGCAATGCGCCCCTGTTTCCACCGGTTTGTAACAACCGCAAAACGGACGCGCCTGAAAAGCGTTTTATAAAATCTTGTATTACGAGGGAAATCATGCACTTCGTAAACAGTGTTTGGGAACCTCAACGAGGCAAAAAGAAGCGGCAACGCCTCATTTGAATACACGACAGCATCTTTTTTTGCAAAAAACAAAAGATACAGCAAAACCATTTTTGAAAACACGATATAACTTGCCGCAAAAGCCAGCCGCTTAAAAAAAGGCAGAAAAAGTAAGTCAATGGTCGGAAGATAAACAACCTTAAAATTATTTTTTACACCGTAAAATTCCGCAGGAGTGTTTCTTGATCTGCCGAGACGCCTCGGCGCGAGAAAAGTAACGGACACGCCAGCATCGGCAAACGCCTCCGCATTTTTTGCGGCAAAAACTGCCGCCGCTTTCTCGCCGGGAAATCTGCCGTGAAATATCAAAAATAGCTCTTTATGCACTGGCCTCATATGGACCCAAAAGACTCTTTATACATTAACAAATACTCATTTTGAGTTTTTGGCGACAAAGCAAGAACTTCTTCCTGCGCCCTCTCGGCCATCTGTCTCATTTTCTGATTATTTTGTCTGGCCCATTTTAAAATACCGGCAAGCTTTTGGGCATCTTTTACCCCTATCACCCGCCCCGTTTCTCCATCCCTAATTATGTCCCCCGCCACTCCAACATCGGTCATAACCACCGGACAGCCGGCGGCCGCAGCTTCAAGCACGGTACGGCCATAACCTTCAAAATTTGAAGTCAGAAGATAGATATCGGCGCCTTTATAGTATGAAACAAGATCGTCCTGCCAACCCTCAAAGCAGACTTTGTCCGCAAACCCTAAACTCGAAACTCTTCCGCCGGAGGCGGATCCGCCTTTGGCGGAAAACCCTAAACCATTACGTTCCGGGCCGTCTCCGACAATAACAAGGCCGCTTTTGGGAAATGACTTAACAAACTCCGAAAACGCCTCAAGCGCCATGCCGATATTTTTCTCACGCGTAAGTCGCGAAACCATTAGAATAATAAAATCAAATTGAGGATATTTGTTATGAAGATTAAAGCTTGGTCCTGCGTCAGCAATTCGTGCGCAGTCAACAAAGATAGGCAATACAGACAATGCTGAATGCTGAATGCTGAATGCTGAATTTAACGAATTAGCAATTCGTTTAGAAACAACTCGAAATTTGTCACCGCTGGGAATAATAAATCGCGCTAACCAATACCTCAATCGCTCTTTCCATGAATTTTTTCTGAAGCGCGGTGAGAAAAAATCTGCATGAATTTGAATATGAAGTTTTACACCAAGCGCTTTTTTCAAAAACCAACCGGCTATTCCGGTTTCTGCCGGATCTTGAACACTCACCATTTTAATACCTCGCTCTTTAATAATCTTCTTGGCGATACGAAACGCATCAAACGGCCGCATAAAATAAAACCGCGAATTTGTAGGATAAAGAAAAAGAGGCATTGCGCGTTCCTGCTTGAATCCGCGGCCGGTATAAATAACCATATGATACTCCTCAAAAAGCCCGGCGTATTCGCGGATTCTTGCACCCGCAGGAGAATTCGGATCAAGCATGGAAATATCGGTCCCAATTATTAATATTTTCCCAGCACTTATTGACATATAAATTTATTTATGTTAAACTATAAAAACAAGCAAAGTACTAAATTATGTGACCGGAGGTAAAAATGCCTTACGAAGATGTGCCCTTTAAAAACAGTGATGAACTTATGCAAATCTATCGTGAGGTCATACGGAATAAATTCATTGAAGTTAATGGCTTATTCTGGCCTATTTCGGCTCTTGTTACACCGACTAGCAACGGTCGCCACATAACTACTGACTTCGAAGCATTCGATGGATTCATGAGGGGCCTTCGGGCTGCGTGGATTCAGATTGTAAGTGAGGAAGAAACATTGGACCCGGAACCCGGCATAGAGAAGCTCCGAAAGGCCACATTTATTGCTACGCCACCACGTCGAGAACCGCAGCGAATGGTTGTTGAGGAGTATGTAGCGATAGATGACAAAAACCCCATTGGTGTTAGCCGCGTCGACATCGCAGTATATTCTGAAGGCAAAAGACCGGATCTTGAAAACCGACGCCGCATCGAACTGTAGCGCAGTCCAACCAACAAACCGAAAGGAGATGCCAATGTCCTACAACCATACGACGGTTGAATTCGAGGCGTTCGACGCCTTCATCATGGCCCTCCGGACCTTCGGCATCAGGCCGAAAAAGGTAGAGAACCTCGAGGTGGCAGAGGGATTTACGGGGCGGAAGTTGCGTCGCACAACTTTCATGGCCCCCCGAAAGCGAAGCACAAGTGGATTCAATGCGAAGCAACTCGGTAATATGCAAATGTTGGTAGTCGAGGAATATCTTGCCGTTGACGACCACGACGACGATGGCATCAGCCGCGTCGCCATCGAGGTCTATCCGTACGGCCACCGACCGAACCTTGAAGGTCGGTGCACAATCGCCGACTGATCATAAGCGCCACAAAGCGGCTCCTGCCGCGACCCACAGAGTCGCGGCGTTTTCTTTATGTTAGACACCGCATGTCTAACACTTCTACTGTTTCTGCAAGCATTTTCTCTTTAGTAAACCGACTGGCAGTCGCGCGAGCTTGGGCAGAAAGCTGATCACGGAACGCCGAGTCGCCTAAAAATCTTCGCACCGCATCCACGATTCCTGCGTTGTCATTATATGATACCAAAATTCCGTTTTCGCCGTCTCTGACGATTTCTAGATTCCCGCCAACAGGAGTAGTAATCACCGGAATACCGGCTGCCATTGCCTCAAGAATGGTGTGCGAAAACCCCTCATACGCGGTATTCAATACAAAAACATCTGCCGCGGCAAGATACTTTAAGACCACCTCATGCGGCACACTACCGGCTATAAATACCACACATCCCAAACCAAATTTCTTAATTTCCAGTTTCAATTTTTCTTCATCAGGACCAGATCCAATAATGTAAAGTTTAAAATCGGGCAGATTCTTCCTTATAACTGCCGCGCTTTCAATAAGCGCGGAAAACCCTTTCCACGGCACAAGACGCCCGACAGATACTGCAATACTTCCGGATAAGCCAAGTTCCTGGCGCGCACCATCCTTTGTGATTTTTTCTGGTGGCGCATCAACGGCATTGTAAATAACAACTATTTTATCCTCTTCAACTCCCCAACAACAAACAATTCGTTTCAGATACTCGCTCGGCACGATAATCTTACCGGCCCTCCGCGCCACAAATTTTTGAATTCTCCTCCTCAGCTCGGTAATAAAATCAAACTTTTCGTTTTGAAATTCATCGACATTTACAAATCTTGCCCCGCTATTTTGAGCTTTTTGCTGGTACTGTTCCCACGCATAATCGCCAACAACCTTAAGTATGAATTTTTTCTTCAGCAATTTTGCCGCAATGGCCGCCGGAAGCCCGACACTCACCGGATCTTGCGCAAAGATAATATTGGCCCTCCGCGCCCTTGCAATAAGTTTCAAAAAATATACAAAATGGCGGATAACTTTTGGGAGATAGCGCACTGTTCCAAAACTTAAAACCTCAACTCGAAAACCGCGACTGGGTAATTCATCAACCAGCAACTTACTGTACGTCGCGGGGCCGCCGATATCAGGAGGAAAAATTCCGGTTGCGATGAGCAAATTAATTTTCTTAGCGCTTTCTGTGACGTATCTGAATACTTCTCCATATTTTTCCGCAATCGCGTCCCACTGAAAACGGGCTACTGCCGTTTTCTTTCCTTCCCCCTGTATTCGGCCTCGAAGTTCTTCGTTTTTAAAAAGCGTTTCCATTTTATCGGCGCAATCCTCCGCATCATCAATCCTAACCGCAAGGCCGGTCTTTCCGTCTTCCAAAAAATCGGGTATGCCGCCGGCCATTGTGCCTACAATCGGCAAACCAGCGGCCATGGCCTCAATAAATGAGTTTCCGAGGCCTTCGGAGCGCGAGGGACGCACAAAAACATCCGATATCTTGAGATATTTAGGAATGTCTTTATGCGAGATGTCGCCAAGGAAAATAACGCTATCCCCAACCCCATCTTTTCTAACAAGTGCTTTTAACGCTTCTTCTTCACCGCCGGAGCCGAGTACTAAAAATTTCACCTTGTAACCGCTTCGCGACAAAATGCCAATTGCCCTAATAGCAACATCAACCGCGTTTTTATGAACAAGACGGGAGGTAGTAATAACGACTTTTTCATCTGCGGCAATACCTAATTCTTTCCTAAGAGATCGTAATTCATCTTGCGGGAATTCTTTAGTAAATTCCGAGACATCCACACCGTTTGGTATCACCGCGCCCTCACCCTTATAACCGAATTCTTTACCGAGATTCAATAAAAAAGTGCTTATTGCGGTAAGATACGAGGTTCGACTTAATGCTTTACCCCATGAAAAACCGATAAGGCCGAACTTGGCTTTTTTTATATGCCGAACGGGGTCTCCTTCCTGAAGCGTTAATACAACCGGAGTGGGTTTAGCGGGGCGGAAAATATTAATCAAATAAGGAATACCGGAAGCATACGTTGCCATAACAGCCCAAAAGAGAACGGGCTTTTCTTTTCGCAAGAAGCGCTTTACAACAAAAAAACCGAGAAACGGAATAAAAAACTTATCAAACCAAAAACCAAAGCCGATTCTTCGAATCGCTATGCCATCCTTCTCTTCGTACTTTGGCAAATCGATTCTGAAGCGTGACGTGAAAATAAAAAAACGAAACTCGTTATTGAGCCGCTCCACCACTTCCTGTATCGCTATTTCTGCCCCGCCGATAAAAGGGTCATAGGCAGTAGTAAAGACAAAAACTGCCGGCTTTTCACCCTGCTTTTCTTCTTTCATTCCTTATAATCTTACCACGCCGAACGCTACAAAGTATCAGCAATCAAATCCGTAAAAACAAGAATCCGGCAGCGACAATAACGCCAATAGCCGCGGCAACGGCAAAAAACCAAAGCGGGGAAAAACCACCTGAAGCCAAAGGACTGGCCGCCTCTTTTAAAGAAGATGATTCCTGCTGATAGCCGGGTCCAACGCCGTTACTGTCTTTATCGTCAATAACAGGAGCAACCAAAAGAGAGTCGCGCCCATCCACTGGAACATCGCTTTCGAGTGAAAGTTTACCTTGTCGGCCTTCGGCAGATACGCTTTCCGGTAAAACCACGGCGGTATTTGGCACCAAAACCGCGGGGCCGGGAACAATGTATACGCCGGGGGTCAACGATTTTGTTTTCACAAACTTTTGCCCCCCGCCTGACGCGCGCGTAAAACTCTCCTCCATAAGGAGGGGTTCTTTAAAATCACCGTAATCAATAATTTCCTCCAACGCATTCTTCAATACTATGTATGAACCGTTTTGAAAAAGGTTAGTAACGGCATTTGGAAAAACAAGGGCTGACTTCGGCTCAATGAACGTATCTTTTTGAATCACAAAAGCAGAATCGCCGCTTTCAAAACGAAACCCGCCGAGATCAAGCCGATAAGCAGTACCATTGTAAACTTCGAGAAAACCACGCTCGCCAGACTTTGCCTCGCTGATTATTATATTTGGGCTTACTACGGTGATTTTGATATAATCGGCGCCGGCATATTCACCGGAGGAAACATTCAGACTTGCAGTATAACTGCCTGGAAAATAATAAACATGCGATACGATTTTTCCTTCTTTTGTTGTGCCATCGCCGAAGTTCCAGGAAAATCTCGCCGAAATCAGCGGCTCACCGTTTATGCCGTCGGCACTTCCCCGAAACTCCACCAATGAGCCCTGAACCGCGGTGCGGTCTTTACCGGCATACGCTTTCAAAGATGGCAGTGGCGTCACGCCGGATGAAACCGCGACCTCTTCCGATGGCAGATCTTGCGGCGAATCATCGGGCGGCGCGCTTTCACTATTCTCGTCTGAAGCATTTGCGGCGCGCGGAGTAGAGACGGCAGTAATCCACCCCGAAGATACGCGCTGCATAGTTTCTTTGGTAGTATTATCACCTGCAGGCCAGCCGGCGGATGCGTCAACTTGATCGACTGCTGCTCCGATGTCATTTTTGAGTATCAACACCTCGCCGCTATTCGAAAGCGCGCCGGTATAAATACAGTCTGCCGCAACATTCGGCACGGTGTCGTCATTTGTTCTTTCCAATAAAAAATATCCGCCTGCCGACAGAACGGTATTCGCGCATTTATCCGAATTGATAGTAAGGCCGTATTCGCCGCCTCGCCACTCAAGGCGCCAGCCGGAAAGGTCAACCGGCGAACCCGCATCATTCTTCAACTCAACCCATTCATCGGCCGTAGAAACACCTGTTCCCATCCATGCGACCTCGCTAATCACCACCGAAGCCAATGCCGATTGGGCCAAAGCCAACACCGCCAGCGCCAATAAAACATAAAGCCATGCACTCCGCATGGCTTTATTCGTAGCCGAGTTGTAGAAACTCGTCAATCCCACACATAACTGGACATGTTTTTGTTTTCAGTCACGAAAGAATTGGTAGCGATTTGTCAGACTAAAAAGTATGTTATGATTTAAAACACGGGACATTATGTCAAGTTATGTGTGGGATCAATTGACCGTCTCGCAATAAACCAAGTAAGATATAAACGTATATGAAACCGATCACGATAAGCATCGTTACGCCGACATATAATCAAGCTCGATTTATTGGTCAGACTGTTGAGAGCATTCTTTCCCAAGAGGGCGATTTTTATATTGACTATATTATTGTTAACGACGGTTCAACGGACAATACGCTTGAGGTCATTGAAAAATACGACAAACTCATGAAAACCGGCAAGTACCCGATAAAATGCAAAGAAATTTCTTACCGATACTGGACAAGGCCTAATGGCGGGCAAACAAGTGCCATTAACGAAGGGCTGAAGGCCGCAAAGGGCTCGGTCTTGGCATGGATGAACTCCGACGACTATTACATGCCCGGGGTTTTTGAAAAAGTGGCAAAGGTTTTTACGGATGACGCGGAACTTGATTTCCTCTACGGAGATTCTTTGAAAATTTTTGAGGATGGCAGACCGCCAAAGGCCGAACCGAAACCAAGACCGGATGAAACTTTTGAAAGCTTAAGAACACGCGGCAATTCATTCGGATTCAATTTTTTCAGCAAAAAAATAATTGACAAGGTTGGCTACCTTGACGAATCTTTTCGCTACTGCATGGATTTGGAGCTTTGGCACAGGATTTTTCAATCCGGAAAAGTAAAATACATCCCGGGAACAATCGGCGCGTTCCGCGTATGGGAAGGCTCAAAAACAACGACGCAACAAAAAAAATTCGCCGAAGAGCGTCGAATAATTGCCGAACGCTACGGCGGCAACATTATTTCCCCGCATAGTATATATGCTCTGCGCTCAAGGGCAGCTTTCACCTTAAATGCTTTTCAAAGAAAAACGCCACACCTGTACGAAACATGCAAAAAAGCATTATACGCGGCCGTTGACCGACTAAAATATACCGTTAAATAGCGTTACTATGAACACCACAAATATCATGCGACGAGCCATTTTAAAAATGCGAAGAGCCTGTGGCCTAACAAATGTAACGACCTACTTTGACGGCATCCGCTACCGCTTGGGCCTTAACGAATACATTGATTCTGAAATCTATCTTCAAGGGTTTTTTGAAGAAGATACTACTTATGCCTTGCGGAAACTTGTCAGGCCGGGTATGACGATTTTTGACATAGGCGCGAATTCCGGATGCCATACCATGCGAATGGCAAAACTCACAGGTGAGACAGGAACAGTTGTCGCCTTTGAACCCGTGTCGTGGGCACAGGAAAAACTGGAAATAAATATGGCTCTCAATAATTTTGGCAACATAGTATTAGAAAAAATGGGGCTTTCGGACAAGCCAGCAAAAAATGTTGAAGTAGAAATTGCGGCAAGCTGGCCGGTACGGACTCATAATGCCCCCCCCCCCAACCGGCTTCACCCTATTCACAAAGGAAAATTGATTAAAGCGCAAATTGATTTTTCAACAATGGATAACTATGTTAATTCGCGTAAAGTTGAAAAAGTTGACCTGATCAAAATAGACACGGACGGTTATGAACTGCGGGTTCTCCACGGAGGCGCGAGAACGTTAAAACAATTCACGCCAATCCTTATCGTGGAGATGGACCAGAACACGCTCAAAGAAAAAGGCGATACTCTTAAGGATTTGGTTTCATTTCTTGAAAGGTTTGGGTATAAATTCTACTCTGTTGAAAATGGATTTCGCAACTTAAACAAAGCAGATATACTCTCTTCAAAACCCGGTAAAACCAGATCGGCAAATATAGTGGCGCTGGCGGGCTAAAACATCTTAATTTTTAAGCCAAACTTTCCGGTTAACATAATCGGTATAGCTTAAAATTATTCTCACTACTTTTTCCGAAACATTAGGAACGGCATAATCGTTCGCTAAACGAACCGTCCGCTCACTACCGCGACCCTGCCTAGCGACAAGGGCAACGGCCTGACAAACTCGTTCAGGATTCAAACCGGACATAACAGTTGATGCCTCATCCATTGCCTCCGGGCGCTCGTGCGCCTCACGGATATTCACTGCCGGAAAGTTGAGAATAGACGCCTCTTCATTAATGGTGCCGCTGTCAGAAAGAACACAAAATGCGTTTTTTTGAAGCTTGAGATAGTCAAAAAAACCAAGCGGTTTTGACATTAAAACTTCGGGGGGAAAGACAACGCCGCCTTCTCCAATCCGTTTTCTAGTTCTCGGATGAACAGAAAAGACTATTCTCTTTTTGTATTCTTGAGAGAGAACCCCAATTGTATCTACCAGCCTCTTAAAATTTTCCTCACTATCTATATTCTCTTCGCGGTGTGCGCTTAATATCAAGTATCCCATCGGATTCAAATCAAGCTCTTCCAAAATTTTTGAAGATTCTATACCGCTCAAATTCGCCTGAATCACTTCAAACATCGGTGAGCCGGTCTTGATAATCCTCTCCGGCGATAGGCCTTCACGAAGAAGATTTTGACGCGCCATATCGCTATACACAAGATTCACATCGCTGATATGATCAATAATCTTTCGGTTAGCCTCTTCGGGAACGCGCTCGTCAAAACATCTGTTGCCGGCCTCCATGTGAAATATAGGGATTTTCCTGCGCTTTGCCGCGTATGCCGCAAGACAACTATTAGTGTCGCCCAAAACCAAAAAAGCATCTGGTTTCTCCTTGGCAAGAATCGGGTCTATTTTACGAATAATATCCCCTACCGATTCGGCTGGCGTTAAACCAGCGATATCAAGAATATGATCGGGCTTTCTTAAACCGAGGTCTTTAAAAAATATCCCATTCAGCTCGTAATCGTAATTCTGGCCGGTATGAACCAGAATATGATCAACATATCTGTCCAGTTCTTTGATGGTTTCAGAAAGCCGGATAATTTCCGGCCGCGTGCCAACAACAGTGAGAATTTTAAGTTTTTTATTCATTGTAAAGAGTTCTACACCACTTCCCGATATGTATCGGGGTCGTCGGCATTAAAAATTTCATTGATCCAAAACAAGGTTACTAAGGGCTCTTTTCCTATATTTGTTATATTATGGGCGCAAAAACGGGGCATATCAATAAAAACCGGATTATCGCCACTCACTTTGTAAACGCTAACTTCCTTGGTGAAAAGCCGCCTGATACGTATTTCTGCCTCGCCTTTTATAACGCAAAATCTTTCAATCTTTCTGGTATGATAGTGATTTCCCCGCGTCATTCCGGGTTCGGTAAAAGAAAAAAATACATGTCCGCCCTGATGCGAACCCGCAATCTCAAAAAGCGAGCCGCGTTCATCTTTTCGTTCGCCAAGCTTAACAGGAAAATTTTCAATCCATAAATAAGAAAGCAGGGTCGCAAAAAGATTATATTCCAAATCGCTCTTGAAACGCGGAAAAACATTGCGGAAATAATCATCTCTAAAGCTCGTCAAAGTATCATATAGCTCCCCCACTTTAACTTCTTGACTCTCAACCGCAATATCGCCGCATTGAGGATTACAAATAAGATTGTAAATAATTCGCGCCGCGTCTTGCGCATAAATGAGGGGCAATACGGCTTCTTTGTTGACCTCTGACTTTTCGCGATGCGCCAGCTGATAACAAAATGTCGCTACCGCTGAATTATATAAAGGGTTGGCAAATTCTCCGAAAATGTTTGGAAAAATGAGATTTGCCGTTTTCGCACTATTTCTTTGAGCCCAATCCCTAAGAAGTTCTCCGCTATCGCGTTTAGAGCGGCCATAGGTAGTATCGCGATGAACGTGAGTAGAAGAAGAATATATGATAAAAGGACTTGCTCCGGCCTTCTCACAAGCGTTAATCAAATTTTTGGTAAGCCCAGTGTTCGTTTCATAAATCTCTGAATCGCCCCCTCTATTTAAACCGGCGAGGTGCACTATAACGTCGGAATTTTTAACAAAATCCGCAAGTTTTGTCTGATCCTGAAAAAATGACCGTTCAAACGGTACTACCTCCATGTCAGGATGGGACAGGAAAAAACAGCAAAGATGCCATCCCAAAAATCCGCTATTTCCGGTGATTCCCACCTTTATGGGTTTCGAGTTCTTGTTTGACATAATCAAGGGAACGAAGCAAATCCTCGGTTTCTTTGGGAGAGAGCCGTTTGGTGTTTTCCGACGTGTAATCCTCCGGAGCCGAATGAAATTCTCCTTTATCAAAAAAGCGGCTATAATCATAATTCCCGTCAGCCGAGTTTCTGATTCTGAAATATTCACCGAGGTCTTCGGCTCTGGCGTGTTCCAGGCCGGTCATTAAAACCTCATGTATTTTTTCTCCGGCCCGAATCCCAACCACATTCACCCCCGCACTCGAACTGAAAATGTTAAGCGCGGCTTTTGCAACATCTTGAACAACAGAAGCGGGAGATTTGCGTATGAATATATCTCCGTGTTCTCCATGAGAAACCGCTGTTTTGACAAGACCAATTGAGTCATCCAGAGACAACATAAACCTCGTCATGTTTGGGTTGGTGATTGTCAACGGCCGCCCGGCCTTAATCTGCTCTATGAACAAAGGAATGACCGATCCGCGGGAGGCCATTACATTTCCGTAACGAACCGCGCAAAATACGGTATTGCTCTTTTTGTTTACGCGCGATGCCATCAATTTCTCTGCCATGGCCTTGGACATGCCCATCGCGTTTATAGGATATACAGCCTTATCAGTGCTTAGAAGCACCACCTTTTTTACCCCCTGTTCTTCGGCCGCCCTAAATATGTTCTCCGTACCAAAAATATTTGTCCGCACCATCTCCATAGGAAAAAATTCTCCGGTTGGAACTTGCTTCAAAGCCGCGGCATGAAAAATTACGTCTACTCCATGAACAGCCTGGGTAACACTTTCGCGCTCCCTCACATCCCCGATGATGAAACGTATTTTTTCGCTTCTGAAGTGATTTCTTAAATCATGCTGCTTTTTCTCGTCTCGCGAAAAAACCGTAATTTCAGTTACGGTCGGATCTTCAATAAAATGTTTAAGCGCGGCACTGCCGAAAGAACCGGTGCCGCCGGTAATAAGCAGTTTTGACATGACTATTACTTGGTACTCTGCAGGCAAGCAAAAGGCAACAAGACTACTGCTTTGAACGGATATAATTTAGTTCGGTTTCAACAGCTTTCTTGACAGCCGGGTCGAGCGCTGCCTCTGCCGCGACAAGCGCTTTTTCAAAGTATTCAATGGCTTTTGCGTAATTCTTTTGATCCCGGTAAAAGGCCCCGATTTCGGCGAAAAGATATACCTCCGTATGCGGAATTTTATCAAGAGCGGAAAGAAGTATTGTCTCGGCTTTCTCCGGGGTCTTTAATACATCCTCATAAAAGTTGGCAAGACCTCTATAATAATCAAAATTATACGGATTTAAGCGCAAGGCCGACTTATAATTTTCCTCGGCTTTCATCGGGTCTTTCAGTTCGTAACCGTAAAGTTCGCCAAGATTAAAATAGGCAGTGGGACTGTCCGGGCTCACTATTTTCGCGTACTCCCACGCATCCCGCGTTCCAATATAGTTACTGAAAAGTTTTTTGATATAGGCAATTCCGAGCCACGCGTCATAATTTCTCGGGTTTTTCTCAAGGCGTTCGGCGATTTCCGCAAGATTTTTTTGATATTTTTCAATATACAAAACGCCAACTGACGCGGCAGCTTGGGGGGAGGGATTTAACTCGCGAATCGGCTCACCGGTGTATGACGGCAAGGACATTTGCTGATCTGCTTCTCCGGCAGGCAGTATCTTAAGCTCCGGATCCACGCCTTCTCCGCCAATTGAGCTTGTAGCCAGCCCTGGCGTTTCAAACACAACTTCTGAAGCACTTTCTTGTCTCCAAAAAACAAAAAAATAAAAACCGGTGATGCCTAGAAGCAACACTATGATTCCTATGGCTAGATAATGATAAAAACCGAATTTTTGCATCGAAATAATAGTAGCAAAATAGACGTTTCTCTGCAATAACAAGTACTAAAACAAGGCCGGGCGATCGCCCGGCCTTGTTTTAGATGGTAATACTTTTCTAAGGAATAGCCCCCAACACAAAATCCCGCCGGAGAGGCGGGATTTTGCTCTAGTCACAAGGATCCATTCGACAAGCTCAGAACCCTGAACCGTATCGAAGGGAACTAGATTAGAACGAGAACGACTGTGCTGTTGCGCCTGATGACGGAAGACCGGGGACGAGGAAGCCGTTATACCAGTCAGGACCGCCGTCTCCGGTTGCTCCAGTATGGGTAGAAGTCGAGTTGCCAGACCAAATGAAGTCGTTGCCTGGATACTTAGCATCAAGGTCGTTGTTTCCGTTAGTTCCAGAAACAGCGGCGCTCATTGTGGTTGACGCGTCTATGACTCCTCCGGGGCGGGCAAACGGATAATCCGCTACGAGAGCATTGGTTGTTCCAGCAGTAAATCCGGTATCCTGTACGGTCTCGCTGGTTTCACCAATATTTATGTCTACCCATGTCGGGTCGCCCATCAGCTGAACCGTCGCGCTGTCTCCGCTTGAATTTGCTCCAGACACTGTTCCCTTAAGCTCAAAGTAATACGTTGAGCCGGCAGGAATGTGGATGGCTTCCGGATCAGCGCTTGTCGGAGCTGCCGGGTTAAAGTGAATTGCAAAGTCAGAGGTAGTCGAGCGGTTAAGCGCCGTCTTGTTGCCTTGAACTGTGAAGAGCGTTGTACCGCTGTTCAACTGCCCATCGGCAGAATAGGCGCCGCCTGAGAAGCCGGAACTGGTGTAGGCGAACAATTTCAAGCTCGTAACGGTTAGGTCGTTTCCTATGCCGGTCGTTGCGATATTGAAGAGGAACTTGTAGAGCGAAACGCCGTTTGTTCCCGCAGGGGATGCCACCGAGAAGCGATAAAGAACTTTATCGGTCCCGTTGACAAGAGCGTTTGATGGCACGGAAAGCGCGGTAAGCGTCGGATAGCCGCGTACAACACGAACACCAGCGGATGCGGTACTTGCAGAAGTTGATTCAATGTTCTGCGATGAACCCTGGCCAACTGCATAAGTGTAACCAAGACCAGAGCCTCCGTTTGATACCTGCAAGTCAACCGAAACCAAGTGACCCGGCCTGCCCGCCTCGTCAACACCGATAGGCGACAGCAAGCCTTTGATCGTCATCAGCTTATCTCCATTCTTCGGAACTACGAAACCATTGACCGTAGTGACAAGACCCGTGTCAGAAGAAGTTGCAGTGATCTCGCCAACCTTTGTCGCGCCATCCCATAGCGTGATTTTTTGTAGATCAGATGGTGTGTTAGACGCGGTATTGGTGATTTGCAAGAGAATCTGCTTAACGTCCATAGCTTCATTTGTAGCGGTGAAGCGAAACACAGCAAGATTCACCTCTTCACCGGCTTGCGCCATGCGGACTGCCGGGCTTGAACCGTCAAGCGTAACAGCGAGCGAACCTGACGCGGCCATGGTCATGATGTTCGTAACGGAAGATGAAGCCACTGAAGCAGTAACACTGTTCCCGGAAGTCATACCGGTCGCGCCAAAGGTCTCGTTGTTGGAGAAAGACCACATACCTTGTCCGGCATCTCCGGAAGCAAGGGTATCGCACTTCAAAGCAATCGTCTTAATGGTTCCTTTCGGAACAATCAAGGCGTTGTCAAAAGTGAATGTCTGATCGCCCTCGCCGGTCGCGTTAACAGCATTTGAACCTGTTGTCAATGATACCGTACCGTCATAAAGACTGCAGTTCTTAACCTCATTGCCGTCAAAACCAAAGAGCTGCGCTTGAGCTGATGTAATGCGAATATCTTCTCCGGAGCCGGTTACGTCAAAGATGAGGTTAGCAAAAGTAAATGCTGTTGTACCGCGAATTACGGTTTGCGCGGTTGGCGTATTGCCAATGGAAACCGTGAGTGCGGCAGTCTTTACAGTCATCGAGTTACCGGTTACCGTTCCGACGTTTGCCGGAGTAATGGTTACTCCGGATGTTCTTCCAACACCGGAAGTCCAGTCGGATGAAGGCGTGCTCGATGCCGAAACCAAACGGTTGTTATCAAAGTCAGTTGAAAGCTTACCTTTCAAGAAGTAAGTCTTCTTGCCAACTGGAAATTCAACCGCATCGGTAAAGGTAATAGTCGCTTCGGCATCAGTAGTACCGGAACCATCTTTCGGACCCGCTACTGCATTTCCCGCTTCGTCATAAAGCGTAACGTTCGTGAAGTCAGCTTCGGTAACACTGCTGTCGTTAGCATTCGCTGAAACCCTGAAGACAATGCTTGAGAATGTAACTGCTTCTCCTTTTACATCAACATCAAACGCACCAAGGGGCTGGTCGTTAAGGTTAACTGCGATATTTTGCGCAGCGCCTCCGGAAGCGGTCGATTTAGACACCGTAACAGTGCCCTGACCAACCTTCACGGTAAAGCCGCGGAATGCCGGTTCAGTGTCGGACGAAAGCGCGCCATTCGCAACGCTTCCGGCTGTGGCAGTACCACCTCCCGGTTTAACGCCGAATCCAAACTGTTTGCCTTTTACGTCAAGGTCGGTATCGCGGAAAAGTTGAAACTCAATATCCCTATTGGTTCCGCCGACAAGATCGCCCTTAACATAAATCTCGGCTTGATTGCCTTTGGTAAGGGTCACGCCGTCTCCAAATTTAGCAGTATAATATTTGCCGTCAGAAGAAACGGTAGTTGGATATTCAGTTGTGTCAAGAATAACTTTGACATTACCTAAATCGCCCGCACCGATAGAACCGGCTTGATACCAACTAATTGACTTAACGCTGAGATCTTCAGCCGCACCCGCAGTCAAACGAAGGGCTGCGAATTTGTATCCAGTGTCTCCGATATTTTTCGCGGATGAAGTTGCTGCTGCTCCCGGGTCATTTACACCTCGTGTCAAATCAACCGATCCAATAGTCAGCGTGCTGTTCATCGTGATCTGCGAGCCGCGAATCGGAAGCGTTCCGGTCAATGGAGAAGTCGCATCAATTGCGACAACATCAAAGCTCAAAACGTTTCCTGCCTCGTTTGCTGCAGGACGATTGAACGCTACGGTGTAAGTCTTAGACTCACCGGCTTTGACGACAAACGGCTCGTTCAAGATGGCTCGATGATTCGAACCAAGTGTCTTGTTCAAGCCAACTTGTAATCCTTCTGAACCGATAAGCAATACCTTGTCGACTGCGGAATCAGTCGCGAGACCGATTCGCTCGACAGTAATAGATCGTACTGTTACATCTTTTACTCCAGCGGTGAGGGTAACTTTTGTTACCGGAATACGCGTAGCGTTTCCAGGAGCCAAGTTATCACCCGGCTGATCCGGCTTCGTTACTTGAAGCGCATCGCCCGCGACAGGAGTTACTCCCGGCGTTGTCGGAGTTGTTGGTGTTACCACCGTTCCTCCAACAACTGAATTATACTTTGCGCGCGAAATTGCGCCGAAGTACCCGGCTGTCGGCGAAACACTGTTTGCCGCCTGCCATGCGCTAACCGCTGATCTGGTTATTGAACCAAAATAGCCAGTTGCGCCGCCAGAATATGTGAAGTGACCGGTTGAGGTCAGATAATTCTGCAAGCACGTCACGTCATCCCCGCGAACACCCATGGTGAGGTCGCGAGTAAATGAACATGCACCCGCAGGTGCCGCAGGAGTTGTTCCTCCCACTAACGCCCGTGCAGCAGCAGCCTTATCAGCAGAGATGACTCCCAAGCTGATGAGCTGCTCTACATCCGCAGCGGTGAGGGCTGAAGCTACTTGCGGAATAACCGCGAGAACTCCAGACATCGCAACTGCAGTTGACACAGTAGCAATGGCAATAGCCACTCTCCTATGTTTTGCAATTAATTGAGTCATAAGCAAATTAACTTTTCTTAATTCCCTGTCGATAAAAAACAAGGAATATAATCATGTGCGTCCCAACCGACTATGTCAGAAGGCTTTGCGCAAAAAGATAACGATGTCATCGGCGTGAGCAAAGCATAAGACAATATTGGAACCACCCATGAATTTAATAAATTACAACCTGAAAATTTCTTTTCTGAACCAAGCTACAAGGCGCGGATAAGATACTAGCAAAGCTAGTAAAACTTTTAACTGATTACTAGTAACGGTGCTAGATCGACCTTTCCGAAACCCTGTTGGTAATACAAAAAGTATATAACAGTATAGCGTATTAAATTTTCAAGGTTCTTCCCATTTCCCGAATATACCCTCCTCGGCAATCATTTCACCATTGCAAATCGGATTTCAGATAATTACTCAACTTTCATTGTAACAGCCTGAAATCTGCCCTGCAAAAGCTCCCTGTGGATAAAAATTACCTTTTGGAATACATCAACAAAGCCAAAAACTGGCTTTCCAGCGGTTTAATTAGTTATTTTCTCCACATATTCAGTATAAATTTTTGGGCACCCTCTTGCAAACCCAACAATGTGGATAACTCCAAAGGCGCCGTGTAATCACACTATAAAACAATTACCTTACCTTTTTCAAGTGGGCTTTTAGGCCTTTCTTTACTTCTTCATGCCTAAGCCCAAAATCTACGATTGCCCGGAGGAACCCAAGCTTATCGCCGCAGTCATACCGTGTCCCTTCTATTTCATAGCCGTATATTGGCATTTTCTTCGCCAGTACACGTTCAAACGCATCGGTTAAATGAAGCTCTCTCCCTTTTTTCGCTTTTACCTTCGCCAATTCATCAAATATATCCGCGGTAAGAATATATTTTCCTATGATCGCAATATTAGACGGGGCCTCTTTTGGGGTCGGTTTCTCTACAAGCTTATCGACCAACCATGTTCTCGGTGCAACTTTTTTTCCGGATATAACGCCGTAGCGGTGAACAACGCTTTTTGGAACGCGCTCTAAAGCAAAAACCGGGCGCTTATATTTTAAAAACACATTAATGAGCTGCCTTAGCGCTGGCTGTCCTTTTGAATAAACGACATCGTCTCCGTACAAAACGGCAACCGGTTCATTTCCAATTAAATGACGAGCTTGTAGCAAAGCGTCACCATCGCCGAGCGGCCCTTTCTGGCGAACAAAGGCGCAATACGCTAAAGAAGAAATAGCTCTTACCTTTTTTGCCATTTCTTTTTTCCCTTGCTTCTCAAGGTGCGCTTCAAGTTCTCCGGCGTGATCAAAGTGATCTTCAATTGCCCGCTTCCCCTTACCGGTAACAAATATCACCTCTTTGATACCGGAGTCAACCGCCTCTTCAACTAAATATTGAATTACCGGCTTATCAACGATGGTAAGCATCTCTTTCGGCTGCGCCTTTGTTGCCGGGAGAAACCGCGTCCCAAGCCCACCTACTGGAATGATAACTTTACGAATTTGCATTGCGAATTATGAATGCCAAATGCTAAATGCTGAATAAAATCTGAAACAAACCGTATTTCAGCATTCATCATTTATAATTCAGAATTTAACTTGTATACCGCCCACCTCTTGTCCCCCTGCCGTACTATCCTCCTATCCAACATAAGGCGGGCAAGATCCCGCTGTAGAGTCTTAACACTAAACCGATTTGAAAAGATAGTGGTAAGGTCATTTATTTTTGCTTCATTGTTAACCCGCAAGTAATCAATAATCGCCGTTTGACGACCATTAACGTCACCGCTTAGGGCTTGCTTGCTTTTGTCTACTGTTGTTGTTTCTCCTGATCCTATCAAACTCCCCACTGAAGCTCTCTCAATGGTGTCGTTTTGCATGTCGTTTTGAGTTTCATGTCGTTTTAATTCGCTATCTAACCTACCCATCTGCCCCCGCTCCTCATTTATGTCATTTTTGGGAACATGCTCTAAATAGGCATCTAAGAAACGACATTCCCGTATAAGCACCTCCGCATTCACTTGCTTTATAAGACCGGTACTCCTGGCGATTTCAAGCAAAAGAAGCAGTGAATCAAAAACAACCTTTATGTCGAGGTGTTTCTGATAACCACCGATTCCTTTACGGCTGGTGCTAATTTGCGCTGTTCGCAAAAGAGCCTCACCGGACTGCTCTCTTAACTGGTGCCGAATCGCTTCGTTCGGATTTATAAGATCAGTCACCCGGTAAACCGCGAAAACAAAATTAAAAACTTCATTTCTCAACTCTTCCATAATACATTTGCCTAAAAATCCTTTTACAGGATAGACCGGAGCCGCCGCGTGGTCAAGTTGACCTTCGCCGGTAATAGTTATGTAATCAAGACCGTAACGCAAACCGCGCCCATCGGCGCGGTTTGTAACAACAGTTTTAAGATTTCAAAACATTTTTACAGCGCCGCCACGGCTTCATTTTTAAGCTTTGTCCCCGATCGTTTTGTAATCTTCAAGATAAGCACCTCGCCGTTTTTTAGGTCACAAAAGACCGAATCGCCTTCTGTCACATAGCCAGAAACAATCCTGGACGCCAGAGGATCAAGAATTAAAGATTGTATGGTCCGCTTCAACGGACGGGCTCCATAATGCGGGTTGTAACCCTTTTCCGAAAGAAAAACCCGAAGGCCGTCGCTGAAACCGACGGTGATTCGTTTCCGTGCCATCCGTTCGCAAACCTTGGTAAGCTGAATATCAACAATTTTACGGATGGTTTCATGAGAAAGCGAATTAAAAATAACAATTTCATCGATCCTGTTCAAGAACTCCGGCCGAAAACTCCGTTCGAGGGCCTTCTCAATCTTTTCTTTCAGATCCCCGTCATTCGTTTCCTTCCCCGCGTCATTCTCTGCGGTAAACCCAAATCGTCCTAATTCCCTCACCAGCTCGCTGCCAATATTTGACGTCATGATAATAATGGTATTCTTGAAATTAACAATCCTCCCCTTCGCATCAGTCAAACGACCGTTATCTAAAATCTGAAGCAAAACGTTAAAAATTTCCGGATGCGCTTTCTCAATTTCGTCGAAGAGAACAACCGAGTACGGACGATGCTTAACAAGTTCGGTTAACTGCCCCCCCTCTTCATAACCGACATAACCGGGCGGCGAGCCGATAAATTTAGAAACGGTATGCCGTTCCATGTATTCCGACATATCAACGCGAATCAGGGACTTTTCGTCCGAAAATAGAAATTCGGCAAGAGTCTTTGCAAGCTCTGTTTTACCGACCCCGGTCGGACCGAGAAAAATGAAAGATGCTATCGGCCGATCCTCGTCTTGAATGCCGGCACGCGAACGACGAACCGCATTCGCCACCTTACTGATCGCTTCATCCTGACCCTTCACCCGAAGAGACAACACCGACTCAAGCCGTGACAACTTTTCGCCTTCCGCCTCAAGCATTTTAGTAACAGGGATTCCGGTCCAACGGCTTACTACGGCGGCAATATCTTCCTCATCAACCTCCTCTTTTAGCATTTTCCGCCTGCTTTGCAAGCGTCGAAGCCTTGTTTCTGCGTCAAGAAGTTTCTTTTCGGCAAGAGGAATTTTCCCGTTTCTGACCTCGGCAACGGCCCCAAAATCACCCTCTCTCCATTTTCGCTCTGCTTCCTGGCGCATATCGTCGATTTCTTTCTTTATAGTCCGTATTTCCGAAATCGTTGTTTTTTCACGAAGCCACTTTTCTTCGAGCTTTTTGATACGCGCTCTTTGGCTTTCGACGCGCTTGGAAAGAACCGATGCGGCATGCGAATCGCCCTTTTTGGAGGCATTCTTGACGGTCACAAGCTCCAACTCCATTTTCATCAACTCCCGCTTTTCCTGATCGAGATCTTTCGGCAACGAGTCAATTTCAAGGCGGATTGAAGAAGCCGCTTCATCCATTAAATCGACTGCCTTGTCCGGAAGAAACCGATCGGTGATGTAACGGCTGGAAAGCTCTGCTGCAGCGGCGAGCGCCTTATCGCTGATTCTTATGCCGTGATGCAGTTCGTATTTATGTTTCAACCCGCGGAGGATAGAAACAGTGTCTTCAAAGGACGGTTCCTCTACATAGACCGGTTGGAATCTCCGAGCAAGCGCTCCGTCTTTTTCAATATATTTGTGATACTCTTTCAGTGTTGTAGCGCCAATCGCCCGCAGTTCTCCCCTTGCAAGAGCCGGCTTCAGCATGTTCGATGCGTCAATTGCGCCCTCTGCGGCACCCGCTCCCACAATCATGTGCAATTCATCAATAAAGATGATGTATTTCCCTTGAGACCGGTCAAGTTCCCGCAGGATTGCTTTAAGACGGTCCTCAAACTCCCCGCGGTATTTTGTCCCCGCAACAATCGACCCGATATCAATTGAGATAAGCTCTTTTTCTTTTAGCGTTTCCGGCACTTCGCCCCGGACAATACGCTCGGCAAGGCCCTCTGCAATAGCAGTCTTTCCGACCCCCGCCTCGCCGATAAGAACAGGGTTATTTTTTGTTCTCCGGCTCAAAACCTGCATTACCCGCCTGATTTCATCGTCGCGGCCGATGACCGGATCCAATTTTTCTTCGCGCGCGAGTTTTGTAAGATTTCGCGCGTATTTTTCAAGCACATTGTACTTTGTTTCCGGTTCAGGATCGGTTATTCGCTCTGCTCCGCGAAGCCCGGCAAGAACCTTCAGAACATTTTCGTGAGTAACCCGCGCTTTTTGTAAAATATCCCGCGCCCGACTCGGCACTTCGGAGAGCGCAAGAAGAAGATGCTCTGTTGAGATAAATTCATCTTTCATCTGGCTCGCCTCACGATGGGCCTGCTCCATAATCTTCCCAAGATCCTGCGAAAGATACAGCGTTCCGACGGACGGAAAAGATGCCGCTCCTCTTGGAAGCTTATCGAGGATACCTAAAAGCTCATCGGCAAGGCCGGAAACATTGATT
Organism: Candidatus Sungiibacteriota bacterium; assembly: GCA_016186145.1. Taxonomy (GTDB): domain Bacteria; phylum Patescibacteriota; class Minisyncoccia; order Sungbacterales; family SURF-37; genus JACPMF01. The sequence goes on from JACPMF010000002.1 coordinate 88,197, forward strand.
TCAAGCTTTTCTAAGATCGATTCAACAATTCCTTCCTCCTGAAGAACAAGCGCCGAAAGCAAATGAACCGGCTCAATTTGCTGGTGCGAGCGCTCCAATGCCAAATCATGAGCTTTTTTGAGCACTTCCTGGGCTTTAACAGTAAAGTTGTTGAATGGAGTCATGCGAATTTTATTTGAATTTACGAACGAAGCGAGTAAATGAAACTATAAAATTCAGCACCCTGTTAAATAATTCCGCTGAGGGCGGAATTCCCCACCCAAATAAAGTCTACGACTTTATTTGGGTGGGGATTTAACAGGGTAAAGGTTTGGCAGCTACGATTTCTGCGCCTTTGGCTTGAAATCGCAGGCCAAGCCCTTTAGCAGTCATACATCTACACTGCTAATTATAGTACTTTCCATCTTATTTGCAAGGTTTTATTCTTGTGGAGAAACAAATAAAAAACGGCGTGGCAAGATTGTTCTCGCACACGCCTTTACCAAAAACCTCGTTTTGTTTGCAAACCCTCCCAAAAGAGCTTTATTTCCGCTCTTCCAATACGATTTTTAGCTCGGTTTCCTTTCCATCGCGAAATACCACCAACATCACTGCTTCGCCAACATTATATTTCAGCATGTGGCTCGAAAGAGGCGTTTTGGAACCAACCCTTTCACCGTTGATTTTCAAAATTATGTCTCCTTCCCGAAGCCCTGCCTTCTCCGCTGGAGACGCCGGAACAACACCGGGGCCCTCGCTTGTTTTCAAAACCAAAGCCCCGTAATCAACTAAAAGGCCTTTGGACTCCTTAACCTCTTCAGTCACCGTAATGTAGCGGACGCCAACAAAAGGATACACAATCCGATTTACCGCCTTTACACTTTCGATATCGCGTTTCGCCTTATTTATTTTTATACCAAACCCTATGTTTTCCGCTCCGCGGGCAACCGCGGTCGTAAGACCGATCACCTCGCCCCGCAAATTCAAAAGCGGACCGCCGGAGTTTCCCGGATTCACCGCGGCATCGGTCTGAATAAGCTCCTGTAAAGATTCAGACCCTGTAGGACCTTCAGCGATAATAGAACGATCAAGACCGGAAACAATCCCTACGGAAACGCTATTCTGAAATTCTCCCAGAGCATTGCCGATCGCAATAACGGTCTGGCCGGTTTGGATGCCATCCGAGTTTCCTAAAAGAAGCGGGGTTAAACCGGATAATGGCGGAGTAACTTTTAAAACAGCCAAATCAAAAAAGGGGTCGCGGCCAAGGATCTTAGCCGGAAGTTTTGTGCCGTCGCTTAAAATAACCGTGTAGTCGGCGCTTTCGTCAGAAACCACGTGTTTGTTGGTAATAATAAGGCCGTCTGCCGACACAACAAAACCGGAGCCGCGCGAGACATCTTGCCGCTCCGTCCCCTTTTGCCGGAATTGCGGAACACGGAACTCCTCTCCGAAAAATTGCCGGAAGAACGGATCGCCGCCGAACGGGTCCACAAAAAACTGCTCAACCACCGGAACATCTTTAGTGGCAACAACACTGACAACTCCGGGTGAAGCAAGTTTTACAACAGCAACAACTAATTCGTCCTGCCGCAAAATCTTCTCATTAATTTCCCGCTGAATTTCCTTTTGCGGTTGTTCAATAATACGCTCAACAATAGATGCCGGACCCTTGCTGGTGATATAAAAAACCGTCCCGAGAGATGTTACGACAGAAACAACAACGGCGACTAACAATACTAAAATTACAATTTGCTTTTTTGTTAAATTATCCATAGTTACATACGCATTATAAATGAAAAAACAGCAAAATCAAAAATAAAAATTCCTCATATGGTAAAAAGAAAGCCGCCCGTGGAAGATCCTCTTTTGGGCGGCACTGTTATAAATACTATTAACGTGTTGCGGCGTGAGCGCTATTGACCCATGTGGCAATTTGCATTGCCCACTGCATGCTACGCTGTCTATCGCTCAAAATAGCAGTATGCATGCCACACACAACTTCTTGAAGCACGGACAAGAGCAAATTCCCTTGAGCCAAATCCAGTTGCGCGTAAGGGACGATGCCCGTAAACACGTGGTTTAGGAAACGCCACCTTTCCCGTTGTTCATCAAAGTTCACAGGCCTCATTACCACTTTGACAAGTTCACGCGCTGAACCCATATTAATCCTCCTGCCAGTGATTCACTTACGAAATATACTGTACAATTACAGTATCACACCGCCTCAACACTGTCAACACCTTTAACTTTTGATTTCAGCAAATCTTCTATTCCGGCTTTCAGCGTCAACTGCGAAAGCGGACACCCCTGGCATGTCCCAAGCAGACGAACATATACAACACCTTTTTCAAACTTAACAAACTCAATATTGCCGCGGTGCAACGCGAGCATCGGCCGGACTTCTTCAAGGATTTTTTCTATTTGCTGCTCCATTTACATCAATAAAACGTCTCTAAACCGCGTGAGCAGGAGCATGGCAATAATCCCCCATGCAATACTAAACAACAATACTATTCTCCCTTCCTTTTTGAAATCCGGCTCGAAAAGCATGAAAAGCCCGAGAACCAGCCCGGAAAAAACCGGATTAAGAATAGCAATAATCACCGCGAGAAAGAAAAACCGATTTTTACGAATTGATGCGCGTTCCATTTTTAGTAACTACCCGTAAAACGTCTACCTGCTTCATCCCAATCGACCGCCTTAAAAAACGCTTCAATATAATCAACCCGCTTCAAGCCGTAATCAATCATATAGGCGTGCTCAAAGACATCAAGGACAAGAAGAATCTTACATCCGGCGAGATGGCCAAGATCATGTTCGTTGACCCAAACATTAAACAGCCGTTCGGCCCCGGGATCATAGTAAAGAATCGTCCATCCGATCCCACGCATCGTACCCGTACCTTTAAAATCTTTCTCCCACGCTTCATAGCTTCCGAAGTCAGCAACGATTTTTTTATGGAGTGCGGAGTCATGGTCGGATGCCGCGCCTCCGCTGTTCATATTCCCAAAATACAATTCATGCAACCGCATGCCGTTAAACTCCCACCCAAGACGGCGTTTTAACTCGGTGTACTCCGGCGTTCCAATCTTCCCACCCTCCGCCATTTCACGAAGAGCATCGGCTAACTTGTTAGTATTAGAAACATACCCCTGATAAAGCGTGAAATGATTTTTCAACAGCTGATCGCTAAAACCGGGGGTGCCGAGAAGATGGTCGTAGTTTTTGGGACTATAAATCATGAATTTATTCATCATCGAATTACGAATCTTCTACGAATTTGCGAATAATGCACATCCTATTGAAACAATTCGTATATTCGCAACCGATTCGTAATTCGTTGATATCACGGATATATTTGGTTTCCCTCTTCATCAAACACTAAAATCGCCTGCGTGGGACATGATTTGGCAGCAAGAAGAATCGTCTCGTCATCAGCGCCTTTATCGTTATAGACCACCGCTTTATTTTCGGAATCAAGTTCGAAAACGCCGGGCGCAACGGCAATACAAGACGCAGCGCCAATACAAAGATTGCGGTCAACCACAATTTTACCGATTTTTAACTTCTTTTCGGACGACAACTCATTCTCCATAGAATTCCATTTTATCTGTCCCCTCGCCGTTCGAGCATTGGGCCCTTTAAATCTAACTCAAGCCTTCGCAGTTCGTCCTCTTCGGCTGGCGGAAGAACACCGCCGTGTTCAGCCTTTTTGGATTCAAGCTCTTTCATTCGTTCCTCAAATGGTACAACACTTTCTCCTATCACTCGACCGCGCCGTCTCTTTGCAATCATTTCATCGATCTCTGAAAGAGATTTCTGTGGTTTAACTTCTCTTTCCCCAAATCTCGCTTTTTCTTTATCCATAATATTTTTTTCAATATTTGTCTAAATTTTCAATCCAGTGGAGCAGAAAATTTAGCAACAAATATTGAACCCCGCACAAATTTTGCCCCTAGCAGCATAGTCTTACTTAATTTAGTAAAATTCGTCTACTCTTTTACCGCGAAGCGCGCGAGCGAATAGCTCTTCCCTCTATGGGCGCAGCGCTTCGCCTAGAGATTGTCTCGCAAAATTTGTGCTGGGCTAACCATAATATTTTTCCTTATAGAATCTTATCAACTGTTCGACTTCGGCAATTATTTCAGGACTGCCGACGCCGACTTTCAATCTTTTCTGAACCGATTCCAAATCGGTTGCGCCCTCCAAAACCGCCTCCTCAATATCATGATCGGTGATACTAAGCTTCTGGTCAATAACCCGCGCGCCTTCTACGATAATACGATGGTGCTGGCCGCTCCTCCGAAAATAGTCATTCGCCGCCTTGCGAAACGCCTTATCTGCAAGAACAGAACAGTGAATTTTACGATTCGGCAGACCGCCGAGACGCTCCATAATATGCTGCGGCTTAATTTTTAGCGCTTCATCAATCGCCACTCCCCCATTCTCTGTCACCATCACGCTAAACATTGAGGTTGCGGCAATCGCAGAGGCACACCCGAAAGTCCTCCACTTCATCTCTTTAACTCGTTCGGTTTCCGGTTCAAGCCGCAGCCACATTTTCATCATATCGCCGCATGCGGGGCTTCCCACCATCCCAACCGCATCATATTGCGATTCGTCAGGATCCTCCAGCATCAAATTCCGGGGGTTGAAAAAATGATCCTTAACAATGTCGGAGTAATACCACTTTTCTCCCGTAAACTGATTAACGACATCTATATTTTCTTTTTTAGAGTCTTCCATAACGCCATATTGACAAAAATTATTTTCCGTTCTATGTTATCAATTGCTCGTTTATATTATATAACTGTGCCGGAACAAGGAGAACGCCATGTGGAAGTTTACGGCAACCTATCGAACCAACCGATACCCCCAAGCACCAACCCCCATCACACAACTCCAATTTGAAACCGGACTTGAATTCGTTGACCACCCGGCCGAAAGGATTGATATCTCAATTTATACTTTTCTGTTGAGCGATGCGGAGATCGCGCGCATACGCGTAAAAATCAGCGACCCCCATCTTTCTCGTCTTATTACCAAGGCAGACAAGCCCGCAAAAATTGTTTCCCTGTATCTGCGCCAGTTCGCCAATCAGCCACCGAATGAGCTTATCAGCGTCACTGCGACCCCAGAAGTCCTGCCCGAAGAACTAAGGGGGGCTCCTGATCTTGCAGTAAACTCGGCCACTTTTACCCCCCACGAAAACATCCCCAACTTCTGGCGCCCCGGAAACCCGCAGCTTTCAGATCCTTGGACGCGCGGGTGGTAAAATAAACGTATACCGGCTCAATAAACCTCGACTCCCGTCGAGTTTTTTATTTGTAATTTTTACCGCCGATCTTTACTTTCGACCCCTGCCCCGCAAACGCTTCCGGATGGGAAATTTCCTCCTGCCCAACCTCCATCCGCACCGGAGAAATTTTCCGCAGCGTTTCAACTACTCCCGGTAAAACTTTCATTACATAATCCAAATCTTCTTTTGTCGTCTGCTTGCCGAGCGTAAAACGAAACGAACCGTGGGCGTACTCATACGGCCGACCAATCGCAAGAATCACATGCGACGGATCAAGCGTGGTTGAGGTACACGCGGAACCGGTCGAGATCGAAATACCCTCCTTGTCCAAATACAATACCGCCGCCTCTCCTTCGATGTCGAGCACCGAAACGTTGATGTTATTTGGCAAGCGTTTTATCGGATGACCATTTAAAACAGTCTTCGGAATTTCTTTCAAAATCCGACCGATAAAGTAATCGCGGAGCTCGGCAAGCCGCGCGTTTTCTTTTTCACGCCCTTCTTGAGCAAGTTCAAACGCTTTCGCAAAACCGATTATACCCGGGACATTTTCTGTTCCGGAACGCATATTATTTTCCTGCCCGCCGCCATAGATCAGCGGCTTCAACCGAATACCTTTTTTTACAAACAAGCAACCAACCCCTTTGGGCCCGTACATTTTTGACCCGTTTATCGCGAGCAAATCAACACCGATTTTTTGAACATCCATCTCTAAAGTACCGGCGGCCTGACAAGCGTCGGTCAGGAAAAACGGAGGTTGTAGGTTGTAGGTTGTAGGTTGTAGGTTCTTCCCGTCTTGTGTCTTCTCTCTGCGGTATTCTTTTATAACTTTGGCAATTTCTTGAATCGGCTCAATGGTGCCGATTTCATTATTGGCATACATTATGGAAACGAGGATAGTATCGGGCCGCAATGCCTTCCTGACATCTTCAAGATCGACAAGGCCATATTCATCAACATCAAGATATGTCGCGTCGAAACCCTCTTTTTCAAGCGCCTCTATTGAATGAAGCACGGCATGATGCTCTATTTTTGAAGTAATCAGGTGCCCTCGCGACATGCCTTCCGCATCCGTATCCGCATCTATTCTCAAATTCTTAAGAATTTGAGAATAGTGACGGGCTGCGCCAAAAATTGCAAGATTAATCGCCTCCGTACCGCCGCCGGTAAAAATAATCTCTTCCGGCTTACAATTCAAAAGCCGCGCTGTTGTTCTTCGCGCATCATCAAGGGCACCTTTGGCCCGCCGCCCTTGTCTATACAAACTTGAAGGATTGCCATATTCTCCCCTCCAATACAACTCCATCGCCTCTTTAACGCGGGGGTCTAAATAAGTTGTTGCCGCATGGTCTAGATAAACTTCTCGCATCTTGAATAATTTATATAGTTTGTGATATTATTTTTCTACACAGTCAGCACCTTAACAACGCGCAAAAGGAGAACAAAATGATATCATCTTTTCTCTTCTGGTGGGGCTTGGGGGCTTCTGCGATGACGACTATTTTAATAATTCTCTCCGCCGTTTCTGTGGCAACCGGCAGAAGTAATTCTGTTTTAGGAATTGGCTATGAACACGAAAAAGATTTCTGGATGATTGGAATGCCGGCGCTTTTCTTCCTCGGAAGCATTGCCGCCAAACTCGTTGGCTGGTAAGGATCACTGAAATGCTAACCCGGAGAAGCGGGCGACGAGTTAACCTGGCGGTATTCACAATCAACATCCTCGTATTCACGGCAACAATCCTGATTATGGCTATCGCTGAAATATACTTCTCACACGGCTGGTAGCATACCAGCCGCTTTTTTTACCCGCGAAACAGAACACCATCGAATAATAAGGATTATATAGAAACGCAAACTATTCTGCAAAGAGGTTTTTCGGGACAAAAAGGAGTAAAATCAAACTATGCCGGAAGAAAAATCTTCAACAATCAATAAGGCGGCTCCGGAAAAGAAAACGTCGTGGCTTTCACGAAACGTCATCTCCATGGGCTTTGTCAGCTTTTTGAACGATCTTTCCTCGGATATGATTTTCCCGTTCATCCCGATCTTCCTGACCTCAACGCTCGGCGCTTCATTAACATTCGTCGGCTTAATCGAAGGGCTTGCCGATGCAACAGCCAGCATCTTAAAAATCGCTTCGGGGCGAATTTCTGACAAAGCCCAAAAAAGAAAACCATTTGCGGTTTTCGGCTATTCACTTTCTGCGGTCGCCAAACCGATGCTTGCTTTCGCCCTCCTTCCATGGCACGTGCTTGCCGTCAGATTTCTTGATCGCGTTGGAAAAGGAACACGCGACGCTCCGCGAGACGCGCTCATCAGTTTCTCCGTTGATAAAAAACTCTACGGCCGCGCATTCGGTTTCCATCGCGGCATGGATACGCTGGGTGCCGCCCTTGGGCCGCTCGCCGCGTTTCTCATCCTGCCGCTTATCGACAATAACCTCCGCACTCTTTTTCTTTTATCATTTATAGCAAGCTTTTTTGCCGTGCTGATCGTTATATTTTTTGTACGCGAGGTACACTCAAACCATATCGCCCCTCTTGAATTAAAACGGATGGGCATAAAGGAACTGGGGACTCCGTTTTTCATTTTTTTAGGCATCGCAACATTCTTCTCGCTTGGCAAGGCCTCTGACGCATTCTTAATCCTACAGGCGCGCGAGATAGGAATTGCCCTCGTCCTCCTGCCCATCCTTTATTTTGCCGCGAACATTACCTTTGCCCTCTTTTCAACACCTCTCGGGATGCTCGGCGACCGAATCGGAAAACGCTGGGTATTTACCGTCGGGCTCGCCGTCCTGGGAGCGACCTATTTCGGATTTGCTTTCCTGAAAACCTCTTCGGCAATATGGATGCTCTTCATTTTTTACGGAATATATCAGGCTCTTACCGAAGGCGTTGCAAAAGCCATCGTTGCCGATCTTGTGCGGCCGGAAATTCGCGGAACCGCGTATGGATTTTTCAACGCATTCACCGGAGCAGCCCTCCTTCCGGGAAGCATTATTTTCGGATTCCTTGCCGAACGCTTCGGCGCGCCACTTGCCTTCTCGTACGCCGCATCAATTGTGCTCATAGCTGCTTTACTATTCACTGCAATAAGAATTTTTGGTTTTATCCGATCCAAAAATATGAATATATTCCAATATTCTTAAACCATGCCCTTGACAAAATAAAGTGGGAAACGTACTCTTTTCAAAGAAAGGAGGTGATTTTTATGTTCGGAAGAGTGCTGTGTCTTTTTGGGCAACACAAAACCGAAGCGATAGAAAAGGACCAGAGTTTTATAGACAAGAACCGGTGTGTTCCTGGTGGATCGCGCTGTGTTCGCAAGGATTGCGGGTGGAAGATAAACCCAATTCAGAACCCGCCCGCCAAGGTAAACCCCGCACCAGACCGCTATATACAAATCCGGATGGTTGTTCTTTAATAGAACTAAGGGGGGATAATACAATGCTCGAAGTCAGAAAATTCATGCCTGCCATGAGCAGTTTCAAGGTGCTTTTTTCGGGATATGTTATGGAGGCTGTCGAGTTTTTCAAGAATCTTCCGCCGACAGAACGCGAACAGAGCTTCCTATTCTATGCCGGCGACGGCACCGAAGGGGTCTAATACAAACACAGAGCTGCCAACGGGCAGTTTTTTTAAACCCAAAAAGTCCAAGAGTATGACCTTGGGTCTATAGGTCTAAACCGAGACAAAGTCAACACCACGATCAAGAATAGTTGACAAGGTAACTTCAATTTTATATACATTGATTACCGAGCCGAATCCGAAAGGATTTCAATGGCAAAAGGCCATTTGGGCTCGGAAAAACATATTCCGAGGAGGGAATATGGCAGACGAAACGACCGAGGAAAAAAAAGTACCTTCAAAAACACAAGAAGAAAAGTATTGGTACGGAATTACGAATGTTGATAAAAACTTGGGGCTGTTCCAAATCCCAAACTCCTATTTGTTGTCCTGGTGGGTGAAACCGAAGAATGTGGAACCGAATGAAGGATGGAAATACGACCGTTATTTACTCGCACAAGCCGATGCCGCCCTCCAAGCTTCTCTTCGAGACGGCGTAGCTAAACTGCATAGATCGTTTAAAAATCGCGAAGATCTGGACGATTTTCTGCGGGGTATAATCTTAAAAATCAGTTTGGCTGGCTTCAATCCCGATGCATGCAGCGCAATTATAGACTTTACTCGTACTTCTTTACCGCAACTCTCCGGTAAGCAGATGCGCGATGCTTTTGCGATGGGATCCTATGTATCGCACTGGGAAGAAAACTACGGAGTATATTTTGGTTTTTCCAATAACCCGTTGGTATACAATGGTCATGAATGGAGAAAACCGGAAGATCTTGGAGGTATGTATTATGAACGAATGCGCGCGGAACATCCGCTTGTAATTTACTGGAAAATTCCGCAATCACATCTGGGGCTGGTTATTCATCCGGATTTTCACCCGGATTATAAATTGACCATGACAGATTACCCGGGATAATATCGATCCTTTAAACCGCTAGCACAGTCTAGCGGCTTTTTCATAAAATGAGGAAAATTTGTCCGCATCGGAGCTGGAAAATTTTTGGGATAACGAGCGTGATTTATTTACGCCGCAGGATAAAAAATTCCGGCATGCGGCCAGCATCACTTTTTTACAATATGATCCAATGCGTATTCAAGCGCCGCCTCTGTCTTTTTTCCGGGATTAAAAATTCCGTCGGTGTCAAAAACCCGCTTTGTCTCCTCAAAAAGCCGGAAAACTTCATCGCCGTACATCATCCGCAGGAACGCGCCACGGATTAAACCGTCGTTATGCTCCCCGGACATTGAACCGCCGAATTCAAAAACCAGTTTATATACTTCCCCGGAAAGATTTTTTATGGTCTGCCGGACATCGGGGCTCGCCAAATTCATAAGAGGAATGATGTGAAAATTCCCGTCACCAACATGTCCCGCAACGGTGTAAACCAAATTGTATTTATCAAGAATTCCGTAAAGCCGCGGCAAAAACTCCGGGAGACGATTCGGCTCGATCACAAAATCATCGATAAAAGGGGCGGTCCGAAGGCCTTTCACGTGATGCCGCAAAATATTATAGCTTTCCCTTCTCAAGGTCCAGTATTTTTTTGCCTCTCGCTCGCTTCTCGTCACCCGAACCGGAAAACCAAAAGAAAGGATGTCTTTTTTCGCCTCCTCGGCCTTCCGTGTTGCCTCTTCCGGAGTATCTCCGGTAAATTCAGCAATAAGAACAAGTTTCGGAATACCGCCGGTCAAGACCATTCTGAATTCCGGAAGAAAATCGATAGCGAGGCGAAGCAGGCTGGCATGAAAACTTTTCGCAACCGCAGGAAAAAACTTCAACGCAACCTTGAATGTGTTATCGTCGTATGATTCAAAACTCTCCGGATGGTGCTCCAAAACCCTGCCACAAATGCCGGCGAGGGCGGAAACCGACGGGAGAAAAATAACCAGGAGGCGGGAATGAAGCTTCGGCCGGATCAGCTTAAATTTTATTTCCGTAATAATACCGAGCGTCCCCTGTGAGCCGACAAAAACTCTCGACAAGTTAAACGTTCCGGCAGATTTATCATAAATATCCCATAAGAGATAGCCGGTCGAATTTTTTGAGACCTTCGGCTTCGCCGTTCTTAAAACTTCGGCATGATTCTCAACAAGATCTGCGATCTTTTTATACACCGTGCCCTCAAACGACGCTTCTTGTTTTTTCTCTTCCAGTTCTTGCATGGAAAGCGGCCGGAAAACATGCTCTTCGCCGTCCGCAAGCACCACTTTCAGCTCCTCGACGTATTGATCGGTTTTACCGTATGAGAGAGATTTTTCGCCGCCGGCATTATTTGCCACCATGCCGCCAAGAGCGCACATTTCCCGGGATGCCGGGTAACTTGGCAACAAAAAGCCCCGCGCAAGGGTTTCTTTTTCGAAATCACGGTAAAAGACGCCGGGTTCAGCAACGGCATAACCATCCCCGATTTCTTTTATCCGATTCATATACTTTGTAACGTCAACAACAATCGACGAAGAAAGCGGACCGCCGCTCATATCAGTCCCCGCCGAACGCGGCGTCAACGATATGCCAACACCATGTCTCTTCTGTTCGTTCACAAACTTCACCAGATTTTTAATATCCCCGCTGTCCTTCGGGAAGACGACAATTTCCGGACGCACCTCAAACAAACTCGCATCGCGGCTGTATCTTGTAAGCGTTTCTGCATCCGTATTCACGTCGCCTTTGAAAAATTCTTTAATTTTTAATACAAGGTCCTGCGAAGCCATGTTGTCTTGATTATAACCCGTGCCGCGAATGAAACAAAAACCGTTCCGGCTCTAAGCCGGAACGGTTTTCACGAAAAGACATTCTTTTACAGCTGGTTGATATCTTGATCAAGCGCGTCGAGCTCCGAATCAACATTTCCCAAATCAACCGTCTCAAGGTCCTGCCCGATATCCGCCGTTGTATCCCCGCCGCTTAGCGGCTCCTGCATCTCACCGGAAGTTGGCGCCTTATCCGAAGTTGGCGCGAGGCGATACATATACCACCAGCCCAAAACAGCTGCGACAATCACTACCGCGGCAACAACCCACACGACCCGCTTATTTTTTGAAGATACCATTGACGATGACAGATTAGATTGCATTGATTCCATATGTTTTTCTGATGAAGTTAAATTATTGCCCTGAACTAGTCTCTGCGGCCGGCGTAGTCGTTGCCTCTTCCGGCTCTTCGTCTACTTTCGGAATCCCCGCGAGCGCCCGTGCCGCTTGGTGGACGGCGTCTCGCGCAGCTTTGACAACGCCATCGCGGACTGCCGTCAGGTCTTTTTTCAGCTGTTCTTTGGCTTGCTGAAAAGCAATACGCAGCTCTTCTTCAGAGGCAAATGTAACCGTATAAACTTTTCCGACCTGCGCCTGAACGGCAACACGCGCATTTGCAATGGCTGTTCTTGCCGCGGCAATTGCGCTTTCTGCCACGCTCACATCTTTACCGAGCGAAACGGCTTTTTCGCGACGCAGTTGAATTTTACCCAGGATTTCGTCAAGCCGATCAAGCGCGTTTGCAAAATGACTTGTCCAGCGCTCATTCAAACGATTCAACTGTTCTTCAAGACGGACGGCAGTTGCTTTTTTCCGCTCGTCTTTCAGTATTTCCAATTTCTTTTGTAGCTCTTCTCGCGCATTCGCTATGCGTTCTTTTGCTTCCCCGCGCACCATTTCGATCTTTCTCTTCGCTTCTTCTCGTTTTGTCTCAAACGCTCGTTTAAGTTCTTCCCGTTTCACCTCTATTACTTCACGGGCATCCGAAACACTCTTCGTCCCCGCACGAACTTCTTGGCGAACCCCTTTGGCTTCGGTTCTTACCTCCTGCCGCAAGTTTTTCGCGTCAGTCCGTGTCTCTTGCCGAATATCCCCCGCTTCCTTGCGCGCCCCCTGACGAACATCTTTTACCTCCATCCGCTGTTCTTGAAGAACAGCCCCTCTTGTTTCTTGCGCAATTTCATCTTCGCTGTGCGCAAGCGCGACAAAAGCAAACCCGCCGATCAAAACGCCGGCGCTAACGACAATTTGTGTAATTTTGTTTATTCTTTTCATAATAATAAATGTTAACAAAAATAGCTGATTTTCCAAAACGGTTTATCCACAAGGTTATTTTCTGCTTAACACGAGCATGCCGAGAATAAAAAGCGCAACCGAGGATACGGCAGAAACTATGCAATAAAAACAAATTGCCCGTATGACAAATACCTGAAGATAAAGGAACCAAAGCGCCGCGATAAAACCGACAAACGTAAAGCGAGCCGCATAAGACAAAACAGCTCTCCGTTTTGTATCAATAAACGCCGCAGTCAATACAAAAATAACCGTATAGTAGATGGACCCGAGCAAAGCAACCGGCACGCCGTACACGACGGCATAACGGCTCGTTAACACCCTCTCACACCCCTGAATAATCGAGCAGGAAACAGGCGAACCGGAATAATGCTTTACAGCAAGATACGTCGCGTCAACAAAACCTGCTGCGCTGACAATAAGAAAGGCATATACAATCCATTTAGGGATTTTGCTCGATTGCTTTTCTAATGATTGTTCTAAATTCATCATAGCTTCTGGGGTTTTGGAGCTTCTGCCCGTTCAAAAAAAATGTCGGCGTAGAATTCACGCCGGAATCAAAACCGCCCCGATAATCATCGGCAACCTTTGAGATAACTCCGCTCGAATCAATGTCTTGCGAAAACCGCTCTAAATCGAGGCCGAGCGTTTCAGCATACTGCCGAAACAATTCACGCGCGTTTTTCTCCGAAGCCCACTCAGACTGCTTTTCAAAAATAATATCATGCATCTCCCAAAACTTTCCTTGCCTTCCCGCCGCCTCGGCAGCCCGGGCGGCCAATTCTGCATTACGGTGAATTTGTGAAAGAGGAAAATGACGGTAAACAAATTGAGCGTCATCCGCGAATTCTTTAGCGGCCTCTTTTACCAACGGGTAATACGCCGCACAAGCCGGACACTGGAAATCGCTATACTCAACCAAAACAACTTTTGATTCTTTACTGCCTTTCATGTTATCGCCCGAAAAAACCGCGCTAATCAACGCGGCTCCCCCACCGCCGGAAGAATTTTGCAGAAGCTTCACCATGCCAAAAACGGCCCCTCCGATAAAGACAAAAACAGAAAGCCAAAAAATAATACGTCTCATAAAAACAATTCTACACGATTTTCAAAAATTTCCAACCCGCCCTTAAACATCACGACATGTCTTCCGCGCTAAACCTGATAATGGCTCCGGATCGAATTACCGCCTGATGCACTCTCAAAAAAATAAAATAGCTCAAAAAAAGGTAGATCAGCGCGAGAAGCGCGCCGATGAAAAACTGGGAGTACGGAATCGTCCCCGAAAATATCACCTCCCGCATGCCTTCAAAAACGTAAGAAGCAGGAATAATCTTGGCGACCGGCTGCAAAAACAGCGGCAGCGTGGCAACCGGATAAAAGACTCCCGCGAAGGGACTGACGAGTGCCGCCATAGGCCAGACAATCCACTCGGCGGCCGGGCCAAACCGGAAAATAACCGCGGCGGCGGCTATTCCGAACGAAAGCCCGAAGGTAAAAAGAATGAACAAAAAAAGCGCAAGCGCTGCTCCCAGCTTAAAAATAGTAAACCCGAATGCGACAAAGGCGATCAAAAGTATTCCCAAAAAACCGGTCATGCTCGTCACGGCACTCGTGAGCACAAGGCCCGCGATATACTCTGAAACCCTAAGAGGGGAAGCAAAATAATTAAGAAAATTGCGCGACCAAATGTCTTCCAAAATTGCCAGAATTACGCCGTGTTTGACGCGCACCAAAAAATCCCACAGGAGAATTGCGCCAAGAAGAAGCGGGACAAAACTAAATCCTGACCTGCTTACCGTATCAAGATATCGGGTAATGAATCCCCAGAGAACGACATCAACCGCAACCCATATGAAAATGTTTGAAAAACGCGCCCAATTCGAGCGGATCAAAAGCATTTGCCGAAGAAAAACTGCGTAAATGCGGGAAACACTCATAAAAAATTACTCCGAGAGCAGGGGCTCGCGGGCGATAGAAATAAAAAGTTCCTCAAGATCTTTCTTCCCGTTTTCCTGTAAAAGAGTTTTCGGACTGCCTTCCAATAAAATTTTCCCGTGTGACAGAAAAAGAACCCGGTCGCACATCGCTTCTACTTCGTGCATGTTATGAGAAGTCCATAGAACGCCTCCGGAGTCGCGGTCGGCATAACCGCGGATTTTGTTCCGAATCACCCACGCGGCAGCCGGATCAAGTGATGCGGTCGGTTCATCAAGGAGAAGTAGGCGCGGAAAATTGATCATGGCCTTTGCGAGATGCACCCGCGTCCGTTCGCCGGATGAAAGAAGACCGATTTTGGTATCCGCAAACCGTTCCAGATCAAATTCTTTTATGAGTTCTCGTATCCGTTCTTGAATATTTTTTACCCGATAGAGCAGGCCAAAAATATGCAAATTCTGTCGCACCGTCATATTGCCGGGAAGCTCGGCGTAAACGGCTGCAAAATTCACCGCTTCCATTACTTCAACGCGATCGATTTTTGAATCCCTGTTTAAAATTCTGATAGATCCGGCGGTCGGCTCAAGAACATTCAAAATCATGCTGATTGTCGTTGTCTTTCCCGCGCCGTTTGGGCCGACAAGACCAACGATTTCGCCGCTTCTCACGACAAAAGAAATACCGCGAACTGCCTCGAGAGAGCCGTACGCTTTAGTAAGATAATTAACTTCGAGAACCACATCGTTAACAACTCCGGATTCCTTATTCATGATTCCTGCCTGCCCCGTAGTGAAGGCAAAGCTTTCTACTACCGAGGATTCACCATCACCTGATTTCCAGCATCTCCACCTCAAAAATAAGAGTCGCGTTCGGTCCGATAACGTTGCCAGCGCCGCGCTCCCCATATGCGAGCTCCGGAGGAATGGTAAGACGCCGTTTTTCACCGACCTTCATTCCCTGAAGGCCCTGATCCCATCCTGGAATCACCTCACCTGCGCCGAGACTGAAAGAAAACGGCTGGCCCCTATCACGGCTTGAGTCAAACTTCCTGCCGTCAACAAGCGTTCCCACATAATGAACAAATACGGTGTTCCCGCTTTTTGCGCCCTCGCCGCCCCCCTCTGCCAGAACTTCGATTTTTAATTCAGGTTTACTCATACCATCATTTGCCGGACCAATCGCGCTAATACCGTTTTCGGCCTGCTTATTCCGGTAATCA
Source organism: Candidatus Sungiibacteriota bacterium (assembly GCA_016186145.1). GTDB lineage: Bacteria > Patescibacteriota > Minisyncoccia > Sungbacterales > SURF-37 > JACPMF01. The sequence goes on from JACPMF010000002.1 coordinate 104,256, forward strand.
AAAGTGAAATAGAGACCCCCGAAAAACAAAACAGCGAGAGTCAAAACAACCATGAATTTTTTAGACGTGAAATCCATACTGCAAACATTAACAAATTAGTAAACAATGCGCAAATTTTTATTTAATTGACTTATTAAAAATGCGACATATAATACGGTCAGCAGTTTAAAAATAGAAGACAAGAAACGGGAGGATAATTTGCCAAAAAAGAACATCCGAAAGCTTTTGCTGGCGACGGCGCTTTTCCCGCTTTTTACCGCATCCTGCGCGGCCGCGCCAACAATATTGCCTGCTTCCCAGCAACTGACCGAAAAAGAAACTATCGCTGACAATCAAAAAAAACGCCAGTCATCGCCCCGCCTTATCCGCCATGTCCTTGTCGGATACGGAAAAAGCGTATATGAACTTCAAAGTGCCCGTATCAATGCCATTTTTGAAGAGGGTACCGTCGATGGATGGATAATAGAGGAAGACTACACCGGCTGCGCGCTTTACAGTTTTTCAATCTATGCTTTTAACCCAACAAACGCAAAAACAAACCAGATTTTTATAAATGGCAATCTCTTCCAACGCTTTCGAACAGATCTCACTGGCGTCTTAAACGAAATGTTTTGGCCGCTTGGTTATACCAGCAGAGAAACCGCCGAGCTATTTGACGCAGCCGATTTGATTGTAGCCGAATACAATCGTTTGCTCCTGGAAAGGACCGACAAAGTCATGCACCATACCGACAAACATGGTCCCTATAATTTGCTCCACCGAAAGAAAATTAGCGTTGAACCGCACTGCAAGCAATACGACGGCAAGCTCACTCCGAAAATTTTAAAAAAATTCTCACCTTAAAAGCAGCAAACGAAGCTGCTTTTTCTCTCATCATACTCCGCTGGCGGTTCACCCTCCCTTCTCCAGATCAAGGCATACTGAATTTATGCAATACCGCTTGCCGCCTTTTTCTTTAGGACCGTCATCGAACACATGACCCAGGTGCGCGCCGCATTTTTTGCAAAGAACTTCGGTACGCCGCATTCTTGCCCGCCCGAAGCCGTCAGGCGAAGGAGGGCCTCCGCTTGTGTCCTCACGAAGCTCTATATTTTCGAGATTGGCGGGCTGGGTAAAGCTTGGCCACCCTGTTCCTGAATCAAATTTTGTGTCAGACGAAAAAAGCTCTGCTCCGCAGACCGCGCATTTATACATTCCTTTTTCGTGGCTGTCCACATATTTACCGCTAAACGGCAACTCAGTCCCCTTTTGACGAGCCACCCGATAAAGTTCCAATGGAAGTTCTTCGTCTTTTTTCATTTTTGGATAAACTTTTTTATCTTTTTAAAAACTCGGTCTTCCGCCGCCCACTGTTTCTTACGACTTACCCCAAGTTCTTTTCTGATAAGATCCTCTATTTTTACCGCGAACATATGCTCTTGTTTATAGGGAGCTTTCGGATGACGGCCTGGGCTTAAAATATTTTTAAAACGCCCTTTCGCTTTTTCTCGCTCAAACCATTCATCAAACTTTTTTATTTTAGGCTCAATAATGCCCCGTTTCTGCGTAAGGTACAGCTCAATCAACTCATGAATAAGCACCAAAAAATTATAATCTGAATTTCCCATGTCAGCGGTAACGATTTCCCACCCATACTTTGTTTTATAGTAGTCTCCGGCCGTTAAGTACCGCATCTTCTTCCATGGCTGAACTCTTAGTTTGTAGTTTGACATTGCTTTTTTATTTACCTTTTTCTTTTAACAACTCCGCAAACTCCCTTTGAACTTTTTCAAGTTTCGGGTTTATTACGAGCTGACAATATGACTTTTCTTTGTTTTTCGCGTAATAGTCGCGATGATATTCTTCGGCCTCGTAAAAATTTTCCAGCGGCTTAACTTCTGTAACAACCGGAGCGCCGCCAGAATGTAAAGCATCGATTTCTTTGATAAAGCTCTCTGCTTCTATCTTTTGCGCCTCGTTTGTGTAAAGAATGATTGAACGATACTGCGCGCCAACGTCCGAACCTTGGCGATTCAAAGTTGTGGGATCATGCGTTGCAAAAAAAACGGTAAGAAGGTCGCGAAAAGAAATTTCTGCGGGGTTGAACTCAATTTTTATTACTTCGGCATATCCAGTGTCACCGATTGAGACCTCTTCGTAAGTTGGAGGTTTTATCCCGCCACTTGCGGTGAACGAAGTCGAACCGCCCGCATAACCGGGCGTAACCGATAAAACCCCTTTTAGCATTCCGAAAACCGCCTCCGTGCACCAAAAACACCCGCCGCCAAATACGATAGTCTCCATATCTTTTGAACTCTCCAATATTTCAAGTTAATAAGTTTTTGATGTCCTCCGTTCAAGATGAAAAACCAAAACTACACGCTCAGCAATCTTGACCCTATAAAATATGCGATAAGAACCAATACGGCGCCGCCAAGCGCCGTTTTCTCCTTTCATTTTTTGGATGTCGCCGAAATAAGGATTCTCTGGTAAAAGGCGAATGGCAACAAGAAGGTTCTCGATGTCAGACCGGGGAATCTTTTTGAACGCCCGAAAAACACTGGAATCAATTTGCAAGTCCCAGCCTTTTGACGAGTTCATTATAAGAGAGAGTTTTTTTCCTTTTAAAATTTCGTTCGGCTTGAACGAGTGCGCGCCTTTGTGCCGCTGTGGGTATAAATTCTTTTATCCGCCTCAATTCTAAAAGCGCCTCGTATTCTTTTCGAGGAACAATCACCAGATCGTCCTTTTGGGCTAATTCTTTAGGAATAGTAAATGTATCCATAACGCTGTTATGATAACAAAAATACTTAACCGGTGCAACCGACAAAAGCGAAAACCGCCATAAGGCGGTTTTCAAAAAAAACAAATCCGATTAGCAGCATTTACACCACCCTTTGCCGAAATGCATAAGCCCTGCAAGAATGACCAACACCGGCCAACCGACATTCACCACTCCCATTCCCCACCAGCCGAGATTACCGCCGAGAAACAAAAGCCCAAAAAGCACAATAAACACTCCGGGCATTTTGTGATGCGGACACTTACATACCATTCCTCCCGCATGTTCTTCCATCATATTTGAAAAAGCGTTAAAACCCTGTCTCCCGACCTTTGCATCTATTATACCACACCGGACACCTCGTATTCTAAGTAGAGCGGCGAGTGATCAGAAACGATATCCGGCAATACTTCAAAGCGACGCACAATAACATCCGGAGTAACAAGAATATAGTCCGCAAAATTCGGCTCGTCCGGGTTATCATAGTGGCGATAAAGGACGGTTCTTGTTGATTGCACGGCATGTTCCTTGATCAAATTGCGCATCCCGGCCTCAATAATTTTCATTGATTGCGTTTCCGGAAGCAAATTGAAATCGCCGCACAAAATTTTCGTGCCTGCAGTTTTTTCGAAAAAATTTCTTATGGTAACCGACTGAGCAATACGATCTTCCGTATCCGTCTTCGGGCCGGCATTCCATAAACCATGGAAATTCATTATCGTACACCCCCTTTCCTGATCTAAAATTTTTGCATACTGTAATTTCCGCGCAGAAAACACGCGACTCCCCCGCTCGTTAACTTGTTTTGGCTCATATACCAAAAAATCGCCAACTTCTTTTATTTTTATCGGCGCCGTCCGTTTTATAAAAAACGCCAAACTTGAACGGTAAGGATTATCGTCAAAATGAGCAAAAAAACCTTCGAAGTCTTTTAGAACCGCGCCGATTTTCAAAAAGATGTCCCCGCGCACATGCTCTTCAGGGTGCCTTTCATCAAGCCCTTTTTGATCAGCGTGGTGGACCTCTTGAAGACAAAATATATCTAAATCGGGCCCTTTCTTTTTAAAAAATTCCAAAAGCGGATAGAGAGACCGGCCGCCCCATATATTAAGAGAAATAAGTTTCATCTTTTTAAAATAATCATACTACGCTTTTCTGTACCGACAAAGCTACCCGGCAACGGCCCTACCCTTTCCTCCTGGCGCCTGAACGCTCAACAGCCGTGAGATACCGTTTTCGAAGCCGGATGTTTTTGGGAGTAATTTCAAGAAGTTCATCCTCGTTCATGCTCTCAAGTCCGCGCTCTATGGTAAGTTCGTACGGGGGCGTTAAATTAATCGCCTCGTCTGACGCCGCAGCGCGGACATTCGTCAATTGTTTGCCTTTGGTAGGATTTACGCTCATCTCTTCACCCTTGGAAGTATTCCCAATAACCATTCCTTCATATACTTCGGTCTGCGGCCCTATATAAAGAGTTCCGCGTTCCTGAAGACCCCACAAAGAATACCCGGTTGCTTTTCCGCCAGCCATAGAAATCATTGAGCCCACGATGCGTTTCCGTATCTCGCCGGTATAAGGTCTAAATCCCACAACGCGGGAGGAAAAAATGCCTTCTCCTTTCGTATCTATCACGAACTGGTTGCGGTACCCGAGAATGCCCCGAGTAGGCCCTTCAAAAATCATCCGCACGTTAGGATTCCGGTGCGCAATATTCTGCAAAACAAATCCGCGGGGTCCCAATCGCTCAATGATCGCGCCTTGATGTTTCTCCGGCGCATCGATAATTACTTCCTCAAAAGGTTCCTGTTTCAAACCGTTTTCCTCCCGAATAATAACCTGCGGCTGGGATACCTGAAGTTCGTACCCGGCCCTCCGCATATTTTCAAGCAGTATCGCGATATGGAGTTCTCCCCTTCCGGAAACGCGAAATGCCTCTCCGGAACCGAATTCAATGCGGAGCCCTACATTAACTTCAAGCTCGCGACGAAGATATTCTTCGATTTGGCGCGATGTAACGTATTTTCCATCCAGCCCCGCAAAAGGAGAATTGTTAACTAAAAAATCAAGCGAAATAGTCGGCTCATCAACCGCGATGGCGGGCAACGCTTTTGCCTCTTCGTCCGTGGTTACCGTCTCGCCGATGTCGATATTGGGAAGCCCTGCCACAAGCACGATATCTCCCGCGCCTGCTTCTTCTGTTTCCACCCGCTCAAGACCCTTAAACGTAAAAATTTTGGTGATTTTCCCGGAACGGGTTTCGCCATTAGGTTTTTTCACAAAAACATTACTGCCGGTCTTTAAAACTCCCGCATATATTCTTCCGACAGCCAAACGGCCCATAAAGTTATCGTAACCTAAATTAAAAGGTTGAAGCATAAGCGGTTTTGTAACCAGCTCCGGAGAAGACGCGGAAGAAAGATGAGAAATGATGACGTCAAAAAGAGGCGCTAAGTCGGTGGATTCATCAGTAAGATTTGTTTTCGCGATGCCAGCGCGCCCGTTCGCATACACCACCGGAAAATTCACCTGTTCCTCGGAAGCGCCGAGCTCCAGGAAAAGTTCCAATACCTGTTCCTCCGTGCGATGAGGGTCTGCCGCTTGCTTATCTATTTTGTTGACGACAACTATCGGCTTCAAACCCAACTCCAATGCTTTTTTAAGCACAAAACGCGTTTGGGGCATCGGCCCCTCTTGCGCATCCACCACAAGAAGCACGGAATCAATCGAACGAAGCACCCGCTCGACTTCCGAACCGAAATCAGCGTGCCCCGGAGTATCAACGATATTAATTTTTGTAGGAACTCGCCCCGAGTTTATCGAGGGGTAAAAAACCGCGGCATTCTTTGAATAAATAGTAATGCCGCGCTCAAGTTCGAGCGCGTTAGAATCCATGGAAATCCCCTCTTTGGCAACGCCGGTCTGGCGCAACATGGCATCGGTCAAAGTGGTTTTTCCGTGGTCTACGTGAGCGATGATCGCAATGTTCCTGATTTCCATATTTAGATAGCGAGTTTTGTCTTTAGTGCCCTAGACAGTGACATAAAAAATAGGCCCTCCCCGCGGCCCGAAACCTTTATCTAAAGATAAACCTAAAAATTGTTTTTGTCAATTTTGGCAGCAAGTCATGGTACCTCACCCCGATTTCTACGAAGAACTAGTTAAATATCAAATATTGTCCCTCGCTTACAACCTCGACGTTTCCATCCACAACCTTAAGCGCTGACTGATCATCTAAAGCATAGATCTTCGCGGTCATGCCCTTTATAGCTTCTTGAACATTTTTTTCTCGAACTTTTGGAAAATATTCCGAGTTGAGGTGCGGGAGAAAATAGAAATCAACATAATTGAGGCCGGGCATATCCTCGGTCTTATCAAAATCTTCCTCATAAATTATTTGAGAAAGCTTTAAAGCCAGGTCCTTATTAGTCACCATACTGCCCGCACTTGAACCAACATAAACTTTTGTTTTTAAAAACTCCGGAAGTATTTCCCTTAATCCCGACTTATTTACCCACTCCATGAGGTGGAAGGCGTTCCCTCCCTCAAAAAATAAAACATCCGCTGCCTCAATTTTCGGTCTCCAAATTTTTTCCGAAACAGCTGAAATATCAGCAATATCTATTGATTTAAAATCCTGCTTTTTTAAGTTACTCAAATCGTCAATTAACCAACCCTTATCGCCAACCTCAACATTAGAGGCGGTTGGTATAAAAACCAGAAACGTATCTTCGGGCTTTTTGCCGACCAAATCAAACAAAGCGCCTGTTATCGATTTATTGGTCAACCCGCCTGAAGTTAAAAGTAATTTCATAATATTAATTTTTAACAATCCGGCTAAATCCTTATAATTCAGCCGCCCAAAGCATATACATACCAATTGGCACTGAACAAATTGAGGCTTTGCAAAAAAACTAGTCTCCGTCTTCGTTGCGAAACTGTAAATATTCCTGAACGCCCTTTAACCAGCCGCCTTTGAAATACTCTTCGGGTTTGAAACCGGACAGGCTAACCCAAAGCAATTCGGGATGTCTTTTTGAAGTTTTAACTTCACCGCTTTCTAATTTACCCTCGTAGCCAACAGCAAATATTCTAACCACGGGATTCCCCGGCGCTTGTTCAACCCTTTCATGCCTCATAAAAACAATCGGCTCACCGATAGTATACTTGATGTCATCGCCTAATTCTTCTGACATTTTTCGTTTGATGATCTGATCCAGCGGCACTTCAAACTCGTCTTTTTTAATCCGCCCGCCCGGCAAATCCCAATCGCCAAAGTTGTCCTTCAATATCAAAAGCTTTCCGTCTTTTTCCAGAAAAACCTTTACCGCCACGAAATATGTACCTTTTTGCCCTTCATTCATAGGCGCTTGATTTTCCAATTAAATTTTCAACATTGTTTACAGTTCTGGAAATGTCTTCTTTTAAAACCCCGTGCTCATATAAATCTTTTACTAAAGCCACACAGATTTCAATAGCCTGAATAATTAATATATCGCCGTTATACATCTCTCTGGTAAAGAATCTTCCGTCTCCACTTTTATCAACGAAAGAATCTAAGCCTCCTATGTCTAAATGTACAGCTGGCGATAACTGCCTGTAGATAACATGATACATCCGTTGAAAATGACCGACTTGGATAGAAAAAATTTTAGCGTCATCACAGTCTTTTGCTTTATCGATTAAGCGAATTCTCTTTTTACCATCAACCGGTTTATTACTTAATGAAAGTTTTGCCAGATCTGAATCAATCTTGTTAAAGGCTTTCTTCAAATACTTTTGATTAAAAAGGCTCTTTTCATCAACAGACACTAGGGACGGATGTTCTTCAATGAGCTTACTGACCCCTTCAAAACTCCTCCTAAACTCAGCGAGTTGGGTGCTGACAGATGTTGCTAGTTTTTTCTCTGAGTCACCGACTTGGTGATAAATAATATTTATGTGAGCCTCAAAAAGACTCCTGAGCAAAACGCTTGCCGCATTATACTTCCCACTATTGCAGAGAATGATTATTGCCTCGGTATAATTGAATACCGGTATGTAAGTAAAGTATAAATAATTTTGTAGGTAGCCCCATGTATTTTGACGATCTTCCAACAACAAATCGAGTTGCTTTTTAAGAGCATAAAATTCTTTAACCACTTCTTCATTTTTTGATTTCAGCATTTCTGGGATGTTAAACAAAGTTAGAGCCCCGCTATTGCAAAGAAAATTAAATTTTTAAAGAGGAAATTTCCTTAAATATTCGCGTACAAAAAATTTTCCCTTTCCAGTTAACTCTAATCTTCCACTGGATTGAGTCGTGAGACCACTGGCGTGAACAAAGGCAATAGCATCTTTTGGCGTCTCCGGTTTAGGCCAGCCGTCGTTTTCATAAATATCTCTTATAATATCTCTGAATTTATAAAAAAGATGGGTTCTTGCAAAATCCTGATATTCTATAAGCCATCGATCTTCATCTGTCATATTCTTTTGAATTGTCCTTTCGCTCGCCGCTTGTTCTGTTTTTATTACGGCAAGGTGTTTAAGTTGTTGGCTTTCCTTTTTTTCGTACTCAAGACGTATCTCATCAAAAACTGATTTACGAGAAAAATAATGCTTCGTACTCACCCGATGTGCCCAATTATGCAATGGCGGCAACCACTCAATAATTAGATATGTTAGTACAGCAGGCGGGAAAAAAATCCACGCCGCGTTAACAAAACCCCACCATCCCGTCCCCCATAGTAAATTTTGCTGGATATATTCAATCTTAGGAATCCGGACTTGGTCTGTGCTTTCCCAAAACAGCACAAAAACGATTTTCCAATTCCACAAAATAAAAGAGGTTAAAAAAACTCCGTACAACGGACTCGCCGTTCTTTCTCTAAACCACGCCGATATTGAATCAAAAAGTCCACTCATAGAATATTGCCCAAACTCCGGAACAGGGAATCGGCTATAAGTATATTTCCTGACGGAAATTTCCCGCGCAGAACTCGGGGGCTTGGATTCGAACCAAGATACCATGCTCCAGAGGCATGGGTCCTACCATTAGACGACCCCCGAGTTCTGGGCGAGAAAAAAGCGGCATCCGTTCCGGGGCGTAGTACTGCGCCGCTCGCTTCGCTCGCGTGCTCGTAACGCCCGCGAAAAGCTATTCAAACACTTTTCGCCCATTAGACGATCCCGGAATAAATTTCTTGAACGCATCTTATAACAAAAAAGGGTGGTTTTCAAACGCCCCTTAAAGAATCTTGCGGTATATCTTAAACGCCTCATCCCCTTTTTTGTTTTGAATACTCGCCGGCTCAACACCCTCAACATGTCCGAAAAAATCCGGCGAAGGAATAAAATTGGTTGAAACAACAAAATAAACGTGCCGGAAGCCGGTGCGAAAAAGATAATCGAACCCATTAACGCGAAGCATGTCTCCGTAATCTGAAAACGGAATTACAGGCCAGCCATGATAAACCAGCAAACGGTCAAAACTCCACATGCGCTCCCCCTGGTCAAAGTTACCGTAGAGCACGATTGCTGCGGGATAGGGCGCGCGTCCTTCCGCCTCGGCCTCTGCCACTGCTTTTTCCTGAATGCGCCTCAAAAAACCGAACTTTTCGTACAAAACAAATGCCGGCACTTTATTTTCAAGCTCATTTTCAATCCACGCCGAAAGTTCCCGATTGCCGGCGTTATAATTTTCATACCGGATCCGAGAGGCAAGCCACGGTTCCAGCCCGACCGAATAATACCTGATTTGATTGTTGACGGTATAAAAAATCTCAAATGCGAAAACGACTATAAGAAGAATAAGGGCGGCTTTGGGAAATCGCCAAAGGAACTTTTGGTAAAAAGCGTACATAAAAACACCGACGGCGATCGCGATGAAAGGTGTTAACATCGTCAAAAAACGGTTTGACGGCCCAATAACAAGCAAAAGCAAAACGACGAACGGCAAAGAAACGATTAAAAGCAAATACCTCCGCACGATATGGCTAAAATTCCTTGCCGCGCCAACCAAAAAAGCGACAAACGCTGACGCAAAAAGCGAAAGAAAAACCCACGAGTTACCCGCGATCAAGTTTGGAATGAATTGCCCGGCCCGTTCAAGAAAAGTTCCGATTTCTTTTCCCGGCGCAACCCTCCACGCCTCGGGGCGCGGGCCAAAAACGGTTGAAAACTGAAAATCGAGATATCCGGTTGCGCGATAAAGCTCAAGATTGTAAATAATCACCGGGCTGAAAACAGCAAGCGCCACACAAAACCCGAACCAGAGTTTTTTGTTTAAAAATAACCGCGGACGGACCAAAAGAAGATACAACCCGAATATCGGGAAAAGAATCACCGCGGTATATTTGGTAAGAAGCGCCAGACCAACGGCAATACCAGCATGGAGAAAATAACTGTCCCGCCCCAGCGCTTTCAAAAAGAAAAAAATGCTCGCGAGCATGAAGAAAATGACGTATGACTCCTGCATGCCAACGCGCGAAATAAATACATGATTAACATTCACTGCAAAAAGACCGGCGGCAATGAGCGCGGCTTCATACGAAAAAAAACGGCGCGCGACAAGATATAAAAACAGCACCGAAGCGACCCCGAAAAGTACTGACGGCAGACGAAACGCAATAACGTTTTCACCAAAAAGCCGGATAAAAAAATGCTGGATTAAAAACACCAGCGGCGGATGGTCGTGAAACGAAAACTTAGTCCAGGAAGGAATGCCGGGATCAAACCAGGCAAGAGGAGTTTCCTGCGACGACCAACGGAAATAGTCCAAGAGCCCGACTGCGCGGAATGCATACGTCGCCTCGTCATTCAACAAATCTCCGCGGGAAAGCCCCCACAAACGAAGAAGGGCGGCAAAAAGCAAAATTGCGAAAAGAATTATGAGCGCCTGTTTTCTTGACATACATGAATTATACTGCAGAATCCCATTGCAGCGTATACGCAGAAATTTCCAACAGCCTCCTCCCCTATTCTCATATTCTTAAGAATATGAGAATAGTTAAAAAGCACGACGAACATCCTCGATTTAAGATAATTAAAACCGCGAGTGTTAGCTCGCGGCCGAATGCTTGACGCGTTCAACATGAATCGTATCGTCGTCATCAAGTCTTGCGTATCCTAAAAGGATTTCGGTCTCGGGAAAATGCCTGAAAACAATATTGCCGGCAAGCCGAAGCTCCCTTTCATGAAAAACCCGTTCCGTTTCGGAATCGGTAAACACATAACCGTCTGCGGCATATTTTCCGCAGTTTTGATGCGTTATGAGAACGATTCGCCGAGCGTGGTGCTTTCCAACGGCAAGTCGCAAATCATCAAGCGCCGTTTCCAATCTCCCCGGCTTATCCGGAGAAGAAATATTTTTTGCGCCGCCGGCTAACCGTATTTCGTCGAAATCACCGATGTCGAACGCTTTGAGTACCGCCCCGCTAAAAGCTGCCCGCCGGCAACTGTCCCTGAAACGAAAGTCCATACAGGTTAAGAGAACCGCGCCAACCTCATGTCGTTCAAGAAGTTTTACCTTATCGTGCTGCATAGTTTCAAGCGGCAAGGAGCGTAATGCCTTCGTTTTCAGGTTTCACCTCCAGGAATCCAAAAGAACTCAAGTTAATTATACTCGTTTTATCAGATTTGTCAATAACCCTCATTGCCCCCGGCAACACAAGACCAATAAGCGGCAGATGGTTTTCAAGCACGGTAAGCTCGCCCATTTCGGTCGGCAAAGTCAGGCTTTTAACCTCCCCGTCAAAAAGAGTTTTTTCTATTGTATGAATGTTTAGCCGCATCTTAAATTTCTTCAATTCCTCCTTTCAAATAAAACGCATCCTCCGGTTTTCCATCATGCCTTCCCTCAAGAATTTCCTTGAAACCGCGGATAGTGTCCTCGCGTTTAACATATTTTCCGGCTCTGCCGGTAAACGTCTCGGCAACAAAAAACGGCTGCGATAAAAAGCGCTGAATTTTTCTCGCGCGGGAAACGATCAGCTTATCCTCTTCCGAAAGTTCTTCCATGCCAAGAATCGCGATTATATCCTGAAGCTCTTTGTAACGCTGAAGGATTTTCTGGACTTCGCGACTGATACGATAATGCTCTTCGCCGACGATTTTCGGATCAAGCGCCGTGGATGTTGAAGCCAAAGGATCAACCGCCGGATAAATGCCGAGTTCGGCAAGTTCGCGCGCCAACACAATAGTTGAATCAAGATGAGCAAAAGTCGCTGCCGGAGCAGGGTCAGTAATATCGTCTGCTGGAACATAAATTGCCTCAACGGCAGTTATCGAACCCTTGTTGGTGGAAGTAATCCGTTCCTGCAATTCACCCATTTCGGTCGCAAGCGTCGGTTGATATCCTACGGCAGACGGCATTCTGCCAAGAAGTGCTGATACTTCTGACCCTGCTTGTGAAAATCTGAAAATATTATCAATGAAAAGCAAAACATCTTTCCCCTCCTCGTCTCGAAAGTATTCGGCCATGGTAAGCGCGGTTAACGCAACGCGCAGCCGCCTTCCCGGAACTTCATTCATCTGACCGAAAACCAGAGCGGTTTTTGAGAGTACGCCGGACTCCTTCATTTCTCTATATAAATCATTCCCTTCGCGCGTGCGCTCACCGACTCCGGCAAATAAAGAAACTCCTTTTGCGACTTCCGATACATTGCGAATGAGCTCCATTAAAAGCACCGTCTTCCCTACTCCTGCTCCTCCGAAAAGCCCAACCTTCCCGCCCTTCACCATCGGCGCAATAAGATCAATCACTTTAATTCCGGTTTCAAAAATTTCAGTTTTTGTAGATTGATCCTTGAATGACGGCGCGGAACGGTGAATAGGCCAAAAAGTTTTAAAATCTTTTTTTTCAATCGCATCAGTCGGCTCGCCGAGAACATTAAAAAGCCGCCCCAAAACCTCCGGGCCAACGGGAACCGCCACTGCCTTTCCGGTATCTTCAACAGGCAAATCCCGCGACAAGCCGTCGGTTGACCCAAGCGCTATCGCGCGTACACGGTTTGACCCGAGATGTTTGGCAACTTCAAGCGTCAAATGACTTCCTTTTGTCTCAACCCTAAGCGCATTCAAAAGCGCCGGCAACCTTGCGTCTTCCGGAAACTCAACATCCACGACCGGCCCTATGATTTGTAATATCTTACCCCGCATAGCTTCCTTAGCTTCATTAGCTTTTAGCTTCGTTAGCTTATGACCCTTAACAAGCTAATGAAGCTATAAGCTAAAAGCTTTTACGATTCGAGCGCTTCTTTACCGGCTGTTATCTCCGTCAACTCTCTCGTTATATTAGCCTGGCGGGATTTATTATACTCGATAGTCAGCTCGCCGATCAACTCTTTCGCGTTTTCCGACGCGTTTTTCATTGCCACCATACGCGCCGAATGCTCCGAAGCGTTTGACTCAAGAATAATGTGATGCAGCTGGATTTTAAAAAGCGTTGGCAATAATTTTTCCAAAACCTCTTTTGGCGACGGCTCGAATTTGTACTCGTACACAAATTTTGAATTTTGAATTTTGAATTTTGAATTTACGCCAGAGGCGTATAGGCCGTATTCTGGTGTGATGCCCCGAATTGTCTCTTCAATCTTTCCGGGATTAACAGGCAGCACTTCAATCATTTTTGCTTCCTGTTTTAGGGTGCTTCGGAAGTTAGTGTAAAAAAGCAAAACGCGATCCCAATCGTGAATCATGTAGCCATGAAGCAAAAACTCGGCAAGCGGTTCGGTTTCGCTCCTTGAAACATAGTCGCCAAAACCGGTAAATGCGGAAACCGTTTTTACGCCGCGCGTCAAAAAATAATCCCTCGCTTTTTTTCCTACTGTCACAACACTCGCCTTATTTTCTCTATTTTCTTTGAGCCATCGCTCGTAAAGCCGCAATACGTTAGAATTAAACGCGCCGGCAAGGCCCTTATCAGAAGTAATAACAAGCACTAAAGTATTTTTCACTTCCCGCTGCTGAAGGATTGCCGGTTTTTCAGAAATCCGCGCCGTTACGTTTTTCAAAATATCAAGCGCTGCCAACGCATACGGCCTTCCTGAAAGCGCAATGCCTTGCGATCTTCGCATTTTGGTAGCCGAAACCACTTCCATCGCTTTTGTTATTTGCGAAGTATTTTTTACCGATCGTATTCTTCTTTTGATGTCTTTAAGGGATGCCATAACAACACGAGATGACGGAAATCATTTTCATTAAGCGCTGACCAAACAGCGCTTTTTACAACCTCTTAAACCCCTCTATAGCTTTTTTCAGCCCCCCCTCAACTTCCTGAGAAAGTTCACCCGAAATTTTTATCTTTTCCAATAAATCTCCGTGCAGTTTCTTTATAAAATCAATAAATTTTGCTTCAACGGCTTTCGTCTCATGAGCCGCTATACCGTCAAAATATCCATTAACTCCGGCGTACAACAAAACAACTTGTTCCTCAAACGACACAGGCGCAAAATCATTTTGCTTCAAAAGCTCGGTCAAAACCAATCCGCGCTCAATTCTCTTGCGTGTTGCCTCATCGAGGTCGGATGCAAACTGCACAAAGGCCTGAAGTTCGCGAAACTGCGCGAGATCGAGCCGCAACCTTCCGGCAACTTTTTTCATTGCTTTAGTCTGGGCTGCCGAACCAACGCGGGATACCGAAAGCCCGACATTCACCGCAGGCCGCACTCCCTGATAAAACAAATCCGGCTCCAAATAAATCTGCCCGTCGGTAATTGAAATAACGTTTGTCGGAATGTATGCCGAAACGTCTCCCAGCTGGGTCTCAATAATCGGAAGTGCGGTCAACGACCCCCCGCCGCGCTCTTTCGACATCTTTGCGGCTCGCTCCAAAAGCCGGGAATGGAGATAAAAAATATCCCCGGGATAGGCCTCGCGCCCTGGCGGACGGCGAAGCAAAAGCGAAACCTGGCGATAGGCGTTGGCGTGTTTAGAAAGGTCGTCATAAACAACAAGCGCGTCTTCACCCTTGTCCATAAAGTATTCTCCGATGGCGCATCCTGTAAACGGAGCAATGTATTGCAATGGTGCCGGAACAGAAGCAGCGGCAGAAACCACTACTGTATATTTCATCGCGCCCCGTTTTTCCAATTCCGCAACAATCTTTCTCACTTTTGATTCGCGTTGTCCTATTGCGACATAAATACAAACCGGCGTTTTGTGCCGCTTATCCTGCGCCTGATTTAAAATCGCGTCTATCGCAATAGCCGTTTTCCCCGTTTGCCGATCTCCGATAATAAGTTCGCGCTGGCCCCGGCCAATCGGAATCATTGCGTCAATCGCCTTTATGCCGGTATGCAGAGGCGTGTTCACGCCCTCGCGGTAAATTACGCCCGGCGCGGTTTTTTCAACCGGATAGTAGGTGGTTTTTTCCGAGTCAGTAAAAATCGGCCCACGCCCGTCAAGCGGTTCCATTAAAGGACTGACTACCCGTCCGACAAGTTCTTCGCCAACAGGAACTGACAAAACCCGACCCGTCGAACGAACCGAATCGCCTTCTTTTACCGAAAGATAATTTCCAAGAACCACCGCTCCTACAGAATCTTCTTCGAGATTCAGCACAATCGCGGTTACCGTGCCATCCCCTGTCTCAATCTCAACCATCTCCTGCGACTTTGCATCCGAAAGCCCCCAAATGCGTACAACCCCGTCGGCAACTTCCTGGACCTGCCCAACTTTTTCGGCTTTTATTTCGGACTTGAAACCCTCTATTTCTTGCTTTAGTTTTTTTATGATCTCTGTTGACATAAAAAGTAAATTCTGATATAAATGTTCAAGATATTATCGCTCTTTAATACATCGCAAAAACAAGAGGAGGACTGCATGGAATGCGAAAAAGGTCTATTGAGAGAGGGTGCGCTCTTGCTTGCTAAGGGTGTCGGGCTTTCTCTGGCAGGTATGGGGTATAAACTTCTTCAATTAGCCGAACAAGATAAAAAATTCTCTTCGCTTGCTAAACACCAAACCTTTCCTTCGGGTGATGGTTTAGCAGGCACCTTCTCATGGCAGGAACTCGCAGAACTTTTACACCAGCTAGTTTCAGAAGGAACACTACACACCTATACCCCACTAACCCTAGCCCCAACCCCTCTTATTATATACACTACAAATCCACCACTGCGGCCGCACTAAAATGCGGCTTTTTAATGGTACAAAAACATTTTTTGTAGCCTTGCTTTTACGCTCGCGTCAATAATTGTTTCATCGTTTATTTTTATAATTACACCGCCTACAATTTCCGGCTTGGTTGAAAAATTTATCTCGTCCGCTTTCCCAAATCTTTCACGGATTTTGGGCTCAAGCTCTTTTCTCATATCCCGCGCCGTAGTTACTTCGATTTTTTTTATGCCGCTTTTTTTATAAAAAAGTTTTTCAATATGACAAAGAATTTCCGGAAGTTTTGGCAAATCGCCGCTTCGCCTCACCAATCTTAAAAAATTTCCTGTTATTTCGTGGGTGATGCTCTTTTTTTCCACTGCCCCCCAAAATGCAGCAGCATATGTTGCTGGTGTATACCTCATACTGTTTCGAGTTCACGAAGAGCCTTATCAACAAGCTCCCCGTCAATTTTCTCGGGCGAACGCTCAACTACTTTTGCAACGGCAAGCCGCACCAATTCGGCGGCTTCCTTGGAAAACGACTCGGCCGCTATCCGCTTTTCTTCTTCGACCCTTCGTTTTCCGTCCCGTATAACTTCCTCACTCTTTTTAACTGCTTCAGTCAAGATTTCTGCCTCTTTTTTCTTACCCAATGATTCTGCTCGCGCAATAAGACCTAATGACTCACTCTCAGCCTTTTTTATAATCGCCCCTTTTTCTGAATCTGCTTCTTTTAGTTTCTTCTCTGCCTCCTCGCGCATCAAAATCCCCTCGCGAATCTTCTCGCGCCTGGTTTCAAGCATGCCAAGAATAGGCCGATACGCAAACTTCAAAAAAACAAAAAAAAGTATTCCGAAATTCACTGCTTGCGCCAACACAAGCCGCCAATCAATACCGAATTGGTGAATTAATTCAGACAACTTTTATCTTTCCGTGCACTTCCGCGTAGCTATCTGCGTTATTCCGCTTCTATCAACCATAGAAGCAGATCAACGCGGAATGCGACGCGGATCAACACAGATGATTTACTGATTTAGACGAACTTCAAAATAAGCGCGACCACAAGCGCGTAGATCGCGATCGCTTCGGCAAAGGCAATTGCCAAAATCATCGCGGTCTGAATTTTATTCGACGCCTCCGGATTTCTGCCTATTGCTTCAAGCCCTTTCCCTGCAAGCCATCCAATGGCAAGGGCCGGAGCGATCGTACCAATACCCATAACAAGGGCGACAGGTAAATTTTCCATAAATTGTTACAGAAATAGAAAATTTAGAAACTAAGAAATTTTCAAACCGCAATTTCTCAATTTCTAATTTCTCATTTTCTTAGCTAATGATGTTCGACCACGGCGATACTCATAAATACTAATGTCAGCATAGCAAAAACAAGGGCCTGAATAAATCCGACGAACATTTCAAGCATCAAAAACGGAAGCGGGACAAAAACGGGCACCAGAAAACCGATGATAATCAGCAAAACTTCTCCGGCAAAAATATTGCCGAAAAGCCGGAACGAGAACGAAATCATCTTAGCAATTTCGGAAACAATTTCAAGGATGCCGACGAAAAACTGAATCGGCCCCCTGAAAGAAAAGTATTTGCCGATATGTTTCGAAAGCCCGATTGCGGAAATGCCAATAAGCTGGGTTGCAAAAACAGAGATGATCGCGAGCGCGAGGGTAAAATTCAAATCGCTGGCACTCGACCGAAAAAACGGAACAAAAACCTCTTCGCCGGGGTATGCATGCGACTCTTCATAAATGCCGGCGGAACCGAGAAACGGAAAAATACCAAACCAATTTGAAATGAGAATAAAAATAAAGATGGTGGCAATAAACGGAAAATATTTTTCTGCCTTTTGTTTACTGCCAAACGGACCCTCCATCAGACCAAGCACCCCTTCAACAGCAACCTCAAAAACATTCTGGACCCCGGCAGGAATAAGCGCGGGACGCCGCAAAAAAATAACGCTCATAAAAATAAGCGCCGCCACCACAAGCCAGCCCATTAATAATGTATTCGTTATGGGAAAACCAAAGACTGAAAAAATTTTTTCCGCCGCTATGGATATTTCGATCATGCCAATTTTATTCGAGCGTAAGCGAGACTATAAAATTGAGCACCCTGTTAAATGCCGCTTTGCGGCAATTTCGCCAAAGGCGAAATTATTTAACAGGGTAAAGGTTTGGCGACAAAATTTACTTCGTGTGCGGCACTCGTAAATTTTGGCCAAACTCTTTATACACCTTCCCTGCCTTCTTAATTGACGGCTCAAGCGCGCCAATCTCTTCCCAACTCGCAGGGCATACCTTTCCGGGATTTCTCGAAACGAAATCAAGCGCTTTCAACTTACGAAGCGCGTCATGCGCCGAACGGCCGATAGCATCGGCAACAATGTCGACAGCACGCAAAACCCCTTCAGGATCAACAATGAAAGTTGCGCGCTGGGCCATTCCTTTTTCTTCATCGTAAATACCAAGCTCTTTCGAGAATCGGCCGTTATGATCTGCTGCCATCACACACCTGAATCCGGCGAGCAATTCTTCAACCTCAAGCCATGCCTTGTGGGTAAATACCGTATCAGTACTCGCAACCACGACTTCGGCGTTCATCTTTTTAAATTCGGCATGAAGTTTATTAAGATCTGCAAGCTCGGTCGGACAAACAAACGTAAAATCAGCCGGGTAAAACATCAGCACCGTCCATTTGCCGGCAAGATCTTTTAAGGCGAGGCGTCCTGTCTCATCTTTATCCGGCAAATAAACCTCGAGAGAAAACGAAGGAAATTTTTGATCAACTTGAAACATGCGAATTTTCTCAGCGAGGCGAGCGACTACGCTCGCGAAGCCGAGCTGTTAGAAAATTCAGCACCCTGTTAAATAATTCCGCCAAGGGCGGAATTCCCCTGTTAAATCTTTTGCCGAAGGCAAAAGAAAACCAAAGGTTTTATTTAACAGGGGATTTAACAGGGTAAAGGTTTTGTAGCCAAAATTTATTCTCCCGCTTACAGCGGGATCCAAATTTTAGACAAAACCCTTTACATACAAGAGTGTACCTAACAAATAGAACCACGGCAAGTATCATCCCGAGGCAATCAACAACAAACTATTTGGCAAGCAACTGATTTATTTTTTTGAGAGTCATCTGGCCGACAAATCCGGAGCCTTCGCTGAGTCCGACAGGCATTAAAATTTCATCGAGATATTTCTCCTGAAAACGAATCACCGCCTGCTTGGTGAGCGAGCCGAAAAATGTAAACGCCTTCTCGAACCAAAAGCTCTTGAATGGTTTTGACGTCGTCACCCGAGCTTCCCTGAATCAAGGTTTTCAAAATTTCGGACTTAATCGCTTGGCCCGGAGGCAACGCCGGCTTTTCCGCGGCAGCAACACCGCCAAGAAGCTCGTTAATTTTTTTCCTTGTTGCCGGCCCAACAACACCGGTTCCTTTAAAAAGGCCGCCGGGCTTTAGGATATCTTCGGAATATTTCTCCTGAAAACGAATCACCGCCTGCTTGGTGAGCGAGCCGAAAAATCCGGTAATAAGGCCTTCGGGGTAAACGCCTTCTCGAACCAAAAGCTCTTGAATGGTTTTGACGTCGTCACCCGAGCTTCCAGAAACAAGCTCACGCAGAATCGCGGCTTTTATCGCCTGCCCGGGAGGAAACACGGTCTTTAGTTTCGGCTTTGCCGAGGTGCCTACCGCGCGAATGCTTGCCTGGTTTGTATTTGAAGATTCGTTACCGGCCGGATCAACCGCGCGTACGGTGTAATAATAGAGAACTCCGTCCGTTACATCCGCGTCAATAAATTCTTCGCCAGCAGTCTCCGAAGACACAATTATGCCGAGCTTACTCTTTTCTTCGGAACGATAAATTTTCGCGTGATCAAAATCGGACGAAGGATTTTTCCAGCTTACTTTAATCTTTCCCGCGCCAAGGGCTGCCGCGTTAAGCCCGGTGGGAGCCGATGGAGCAATAACATCTGCCGCGGCCACAATCGCAAAGCGCGTCAAATGATTAACCCTTGCCACAACCACATTTTTTTCCTTATCAATCGTAAAATTATCAATTTTTACCCAAGCCCCGGTTTTTTCATCAAGAAAGCTAGGAATTATATTGTCTTCACTCACCCCCTGCGCTTTGAGTTCTAACTTGTTATACGGGAGAATGACTTCGGCATCCTGACTAAGCGCGGTGACCTCTTTTCCCGCAGCGTCTTTAACAGTGATGTCATATACAATGCTTACGACTTTAGCCGCGGCCTGACTTGGCGCCTCAACCGTCGGTTTAATTTCAACGCTCACGCCCCCGCTTGAGACCGCGGATCCGCCCGGCAAAGACATCTTGGCACCATCCTGTGTCTGCGCGACAACCGACTGTGCGGCGGGCCGGCTAACGCTGACCGATGACGCGAGCGGTACCACGCCGACTCTAACCAAAATAATTTCTAAATCAACGGTTTGGTTGGTAACATCAATAGTTATCTCGGCTGCTTTATACGGAACACTGCCAACCTCTCTACCGGCGCCAATATGCCAACGATCCCCTAAAGCGAGACCAATGGCAAACTCGCCCTTTGCGGATGAACGCGCGACAACAAATCTTCCTTTTTCCGACCAAGCCCAGATGAAGGCATCAATCGCCATACCGTCATCAAGTTTAGTAATGCCATTGATTTTTGCCGAGGTCGCGACATCCGGTTTTTTAAAGACGAGTTTAATTTCTTTGGTTTCTGCCGCCGCGAGGGCCACGGCCTCTTCCCCGGGATTTATAAAACCGGATTCCGGCGGAAGAAAAGCGCGAACATAGTAAAAAGTGGCGGAACGCAAATTGAATGTCGCCATTCCCGTCGAATCGGTTTTTCTAAAATCGGGGTGCATGCGCGCTCCCGTAAAAGACGCTTTGGCAGAAAATGTGTCGACAACAATACCAACATCAGCCAAAGCTTTACCGTCTTGGTCAACCGCTTTAACAACAAGTTTCGCGTCAAGCGACAAAGGTATTTCAATATTGACGATTCTTGCCTCAACAATTCCGCCGGACGAAAAACTAACCTCGGTATAAATGCCCGCGTAAGACCACTTGGCAGTAGACGGATCTTTAGGCCTCACGCCGACCTGCCATTTTCCTCCTCCGACATTAAGAGTGTATTTACCGGCGCTATCAGCAAAGGTGCTTACCCACTGCCCTCTATCGCTTGAATAAGCTCCAATCTCGGCATCATTAATAATGGTGCCATCGGAAAAGGCCACGGTGCCGGTAATAATCTTTACCGCCGATCCGAATTTGATATCAATCTTTTTCGTCTCGCCGGAAGCAATGCTGATTTTTAACGGAGTCAGACGAATAAGATCTTTCCGGTCAGACGGCGAAAATGCCTCAACTAGATAAGCGCCGGCGGACACCGAAATACGAAAGGTTCCGTCATTACCGGAAACTCCGCCGAAGTTCGCGCTGAAGTCCTCGCTGAAAATATGTATGCCCGCCCCAGCAACAGATTTTCCAGCCGTGTCCTTTACAACACCTTCAATGATTGCTCCCGCAAGTTGCTGTCCGGCGGTTGTAAATGACGCGCTGAAAGCGCTTACAAGATTCGCGCCATTTTTATCTTTAAGTGTTGTAAAAACTTTGTAGATATACGTGGTGCCGGGTTTTACCGCGTACGACGGGGTAAATTCAAAACTGTCGCCTGAAATTTGGAACGAGCCGCTAATTGGCAAATCAGGAGTTGAGATCTCGGCAAGAATAAAAAATTGTTCTTTTGTGGAAGAAAGATCAATTTCTTTGGTGAATTTGACATGAATTTTCGCGTTGGTCGGAATATGGGTTACGCCATTTTGAGGAAATGTGTTAAACGCGTCGACTTGAAACCCGTAAAGTGTCGCTGAAGGAGGTGGCAGGGTTGGTGTTGCGGTGGTCGTTGTGGTGGTAGCAGTTGTAGTTGTAGCAGTTGTTGCAGTTGTAGTTGTGGCGGTTGCCGTTGTTGTTGTAGCAGTTGTAGTTGTTGTCGTTGCAACCGCGGACGGCGGAACTGAAGAATATATTCGAAACGCGTAGTCTCCATTAAGAGGATTGTTACTGCAAATACTGCAGCTCCAGCCGCCCGATACGCCATACGCTTGGGCATACGCAATGCCGGCCGTATACGGATTTCCGTAAGCGTAAGAAAAACGAATTGTATCGGGGATCGTAGTATTAATCTGCAGATAGTAAGAAGCGCCCTGTGTAAGAGTTACTGAAGTACTAAGGCTACCTTCGGTAAAACTGCCGTTCGTCAATATCGGCAAACTCCCGGTTGTTGCCAGTACAGTACCGTCAAGTGAGCTTCTGATAGTAAGAGTGGTTGTGCCCGTACCGCTACCACCGAATTTGAATCCCAATTTCGTGGCGGTAAATGTTGAGGCGGGCACGATTTGCTGCGCGACATTGCATGATATAGATACGCAGTTAAACGATTGGCTGGCGTCTTCTTGGGATATAAAAACATATGACGCGCTTCCGGAGGAAATTGGCGCCTTCGCGCAAACAGAACTGCTTTTTAAAGAAACATTTCCGGCCGCGTCATAAGCGGAGACTTCATAGCAATACTCGATGTCAGAAACCACGCTGGTGTCGGAATAAGAAAGACCGGTAACGTCGGTTTTGAAAGCCCCTTGCCGGTAAACTTTATAGCCGGTGACACCGACATTGTCAGTTGATGACGCCCATGAAAGATTGATTTGCGAGGAAGAAACTGCCGTGGCGGAAAGACCGGTGGGTATTGAAGGAGCCGTTGTGTCCGTACTGGGTGGAGGTGGCGGCGGGGTTGTCGCTCCGCCGGTGCCGAATTTCGCCAAAAAAGCGTCACCGCTCCCGGCGTTAGTCTGGCTGCCAAGCGCGCCGTCAGTTTTTCCGGCGACATAGATATTTCCTGAACTATCTATAGCCGCCATTCCCAGTTGCCATTCGTCGCTTGAAGTCCCAAGCACCTGACTCCAAACTTTATTGCCGGAAGAGTCAACCTTCATCAAAAAAATATCCCCGCTACCGACATTTGACTGATTGTAAAATGAGCTTCCATAATAGTATCCGGCAACATAGACATTGCCGCTTGAATCCACCGCTCCACCATGCGTCAATTCATTGTCGGCGTCTCCAAAAAACCGCGTCCAGATTTTATTTCCGCTGGAATCAAATTTAGTGACAAATATATCCCACTGCCCGCCATATGTTTGGCTGTCAAAACTAGCGTTCGTGTAACCGATAAGGTAAGAATTGCCGGAGCTGTCAACGCCGATCCCTTCGCCGATTTCAGTTCCCGAACCGCCGGCAAAACGTATCCATAATCTATCCCCGCCCGAAGAATATTTCGCGACAAAAGCGTCATAAGAGCCGCCTCCGAACGACTGCCCGCCAAAAGCCCCGCCAATCCAGCCGGAAACATATATGTTGCTGCTGCCGTCCACTTTTATGGCCGTAATTTTATCCAAACCCGATGTTCCAAAAATCCTCGTCCACGCAATTGATCCATCGCTTGCGTATTTAACGAGAAAAGCGTCGTTAGCTCCCGCGTACGGCTCCCCAATCAAAGAGCCGCCAACAAGACCGCCGGCATAAATACTGCCGCTAGACGAATCAACGCTCACTGCCTCATAGCGGTCAAGCCCGGAAGTACCCCTGGGTTTTGACCAGATCTTTGTACCGCTACTATCATATTTGACAAGCACGGCGTCCTCACTTCCGTTACTTCCATAACCGTCAAAATTTCCATATGTTCCTCCGGCGGCATAAACATTGCCGGAGCTATCCCCACTCACAGAAGTGAAAATATCACCGGCGGTTGTGCCGATCATGCGAAGCCACAAACGATTGGCACCGCTATCATATTTAGCAATAATGCTGTCAGCATAGCCCTGCGGGGTATAGCCGTTGATCGTGCTCCACGCGTCGCCAACAACATAAATATAACCCGAAGAATCAACATAAGTTCCCCGTCCGTATTCGGATTGATTTCCGCCTATAAGACGAACCCAGGCAAGCGATGGGGCCGCGCTTGTGGAAAGCGTCGTGGCTGATGCCGAAGAACTCTGGACAGAAACATTTCCAGCCGCATCATACGCCGCAACAGTGTAGAAATAGGCGGTTGAGGCAGTAAGGCCGGTGTTGGAATATGAAGTGCTGCTCGCGGTGGCAATTTGCGTGCCGCCGCGATAGATCCGGTAGCCCGTAACTCCGACGTCATCTGTTGATGACGCCCATGAAAGATTGATTTGCGAGGAAGAAACTGCTGTTGCCGAAACACCGCTCGGAATGGATGGCGCTTGGGTATCTGCAGTAGTGCCTAAAGTCGTCGCTGAAACCGCAGTACTGGCCGGAGATACATTGCCTGCATAGTCAACCGCTTTTACATAAAAACTGTATGTTGTATTTGAACTCAATCCTGTCACACCAACACCACTATAACTTGTCTCACTTGTTTCAGACCAAAAAACATCATTTTTATAAACCCAGTAATGGGTTACTGCCCCAACATCATCAGTAGAAGCAGTCCACGAAAGATTAATTTGGGATGAAGAAATAGCCGTGGCGGTAAGGCCGGTGGGAACGGAGGGAGCAGTGGTATCTGTGCTGGTTGCGGCAATAACGGTAGTAGTAAAGGTGTTAGAGTCACTGCCACAACCTACTACATTGCACGCAGTAATATGAAAATCATATGTTCCTGCGGAAAGATTACTAAAAATATAAGAAGTAACATTGGCCCCAACACTAACAGTCATATCCCATGTACCGCCGGAAAGCCGCTTCCCAACATAAGAAAAAGTTTCGTTAGTAGAATTGTCCACCCACAACAAACTAACGCTTGAACCCGATACACTCCCACCCAAACCGCTAGGAGCTGCAGGAACAGCGCCCCCGGCAGTATCACCGCTTACGGTGGCACCCGCCGCGGATTCGTTGCCTGCCGCATCGTAAGACTTCACATAATACTGATATGTAGTGCCGGGAGAAAGACCGACGTCAGTATAACTTAAGCCGGTAACACTTGTAATGTAACTGCTATTCCGAAAAATTTTATATCCGGTAACTCCGACGTTGTCCGTGGCACCTGACCATGAAAGAATCAGCGCGGTTGATGAGGCAACACTCGCTTCCCAGACTTTGCCGACTGAAAAAGTATCCGGCGGGGTCGGAGCTTGAGTGTCTGCGGTACTAACAGATGCATATCCAAAAATCAAAAAAAATGCACCCAAAAATAAAGCAAAAAACTTTGTAAAGTTTACTTTTTTCATACCCATTTATTCTAACAAAAAAGGCCTAATTGCGCACTGCAACACTGTGGACAAAATTAGCTTTATAACGGACTAAGTTTAATCAGTTCCCCCTTTTTGTATTTTCCGGCAAGAATATCTTTAGCAATTTGAGACTCAATCCGTTCCTGTATCACTCTTCTAAGCTCGCGGCCGCCAAATACTTCCGAATAGCCCTTCTCCGCGAGCCAATCCAAAAGTTCTTCTCCCCATTGGAGTCCGTAACCTTCTCCCTCGAGGCGTTTTTTTAGTGCGCCTAACATCAATTCCGCAATCATGCGAACCTCTCTCCTGCCAAGCGGCACATAAACTATTACGCCATCAAAACGATTTATGAATTCCGGACTAAAAACGCGCGATCGGAAAACTTCATCAAGAAGCTGTTTTTTTATTTCCGCATACGGCACTTTTTCGTTCAAAAGCCGCCTGATAAGCTCGGCACCCGCGTTGGATGTCGCAATGATGATAGTATTCGTAAAATCAATTTTTTTGCCGTAGGCGTCAGTTGCCCGCCCTTCATCCAAAATCTGCAAAAAAAGATTCAAAATATTCGGATGTGCTTTTTCAACCTCATCAAGAAGCAAAAGCGAAAAGGGATTCGCGCGCACTTTCTCGGCAAGTATTCCCGCCGAACGACTCTCGAGCGACCCAATGAGACGCCCGAGATCATCCGGCGCCTGATACTCCGACATGTCAAACCGAATCATTCGCTCTTCAGCCCCAAAATACGCCTCGGCAAGCGCTTTCGCGGTTTCAGTCTTTCCAACCCCGGTAGGGCCGAGGAATAAAAAAGAGCCGGCGGGCTTGCTTCCCGCGGAAATGCCGGTGCGTTTTCGCCGAATTGCATCCGAGATCGCCCGTATTGCCTCTTCCTGATTAACAACCCGGCGGTGCAAGCGGTTTTCCAGATCAACAAGCGTTTCTTTTTCCGGAGCCCCCACTTCCCCGATTTTTGCGCCGAACTTCCGTTCAAAAAGGCGCTCGACAACATCGGCGGCAATGGACCCGTATTCGCCGGAGCTTCTCGCAGACGCGAACACTTCTTCCAAAATGCTTATTCCTTTTTCCGGAAACGGGGCATCGGTTATTAAACGGGATGCGAGTTCGTAAATTTTCTTAATCGCGGGATAAAGAATGTTTCTTTTGTATTTTCTCTCAAGAAAAAGCGCCGTATCTTCTAAGATGAGAATTACCGCTTCTTCATCGGGTTCTCCAATTTTAATTTCATGGAAAAGCGTTCCGATAACGGGATGCTCCGCAACGCTTTTGGCATAACCCGAATCGCTTGCAAGGCCGATTATCTTTATCCGCGAAGAACGCAGAAACGGGAGAAGCAATTCCATCAGATTTGTCGCAAGACCAGGCGTTATATACTGCTCAATGTCTTCTATCACCAGAATAACGTTTCCCGCAATCTCAGCGTCGCGGAAAATGCGGCCGAGCGTTTCCTCAATCCCGCCAACCGTTTTCTCCGTAAGAATATCTTCCATCGCGAGCTTCCGTACTCTCCGGTAATTAAGTACGGGAACACTCTTCCCTTCACCAATTTTTCGCGCAAGACCCTTAACAATGGTCATTTTTCCAACTCCGGGCTCACCAATAAGAACAGCGTTAGCTGTACTGTCTTTTGAAAGCGCCTCCTCAAGGGCGCTGATTTCTTTTTTGTGCGCGAGAATATGCAGTTCTTCGCCGGAACGAACCGTAATCTCGCGGCTCCGGCGGTCAAGAAAGGGAGAATAACCAAAAGCCCATTCCTTGCCGATACCAGGAGAAGATTCAAGCCGCTCTAAAAAAGTGCGATGCTTCCCATGCTCCTCCGCGATATCAAACCAGTGCATGGCATAATCAAAATCCTTCGGGGCTACTTCTCTTGCGATCAGTATTTGTAAAAATGTTTTATCCAAAAAACCGATCGCCGACAAAATATCCGCCGGTGTTATAAACGAATGACCGTTCTTGAGCGCGGCGCGCGCGGCCTCTTTTATAAGTTCAAGAAAATTGATCCGAAACTCATGCCCGGTTTCCTTGTGCTTACTTTTCAGCTCCAATAAAAACTCGGTTCTCTCGATGCCGAGCCGGCCAAAAAGAAATTTTCCGAAACCGCGCTCCAAAAAATTTCGAATCAGCTCTTCCGTATCATCGTGGTCGTTGATGCCGGACAAAATAGTCGCGGAAGAAAAAGCGAGGTAATACGGCCATTCATCCGGAGCCATTGCATCACCAGCACTTTCGAAATCCCCCGAGAGTATTGCAAGTCCACGGCCCGCATACATACGGATGAATTGGGACCAAAGATAAAAGAAGAGGAAAGTCGCGAGCATCAAAAGAAGAAACCCGAGCAGCGCGGGGTGGCCGGAAACCAGGTAAACGCCGAGAATAAAAATAATGGCAGCCGCTACCGCGTTCCGAGGGTGCGCGATACGGCGAAGCGGAATCAACCGCTCAATGCGCGCCGCGATAAAAAATGGATGTTTTGGAAACTGTATAGTACTCATATCAAAATTAAATTTCCGCATAAATCCGCGTTGCCATCCGCGTTCTTCCGCGGAGACTCCGCGGATAAATGCAGAATGCTACGCGGAAAAACGCGGAAAAGAGGATTTTCAAGATAGCTTCTGGCCATCTCACGCAAACAAAAAAATTATTCCGGTGATAAATAAAAGCGGGACTAAAAAAGGCAAGAAAATCCATAAGAAAATAAAAAAAACGCCGGCGATAACAGACAAGGCGGCGGCCGCAATTCCGACAACAATAACGAAACTTCGCAAAAGAGCTCCGAGCAAGCGCGAAATGGCATTTCCGGTTATTGCGTAAAAAAACCGCGCCGCGTCAAACCCGCGCCCGTAGGACTCAATAACCCGATGCCACGGGGAAAAGAGAGTTCCAAAAAGATGCAGAACAGAAAAAAAATTCAAAAAACCGATAACGGCATTTACCGCCTTATTAAAAGAAGCCTTCAGGCCATCGCTGTAGTGCCACAGAAGATACCTGTATAAAAAAACAAAAGGCATAGTCTACTTAAAGTATAAATGCTACGTGGCCAGCACACAATAACGATATTAAAGTTTTTGTGAAGTATAAAATCGTTTCTTAGTTGGCTGAAATTTACCACCACGAGGCGATTCACTATTTAAAGATGGTTGTAAGGTACTGACAGTGGTACAAAATTTGCTAATAAAATTAAGGGTTTTTAGCCCCTTGACTGATAAGAACCGCGGGTGTATAAAGGTAGTGAAAGTCGCCTGCGCCTACTTCGGTAGTGTGCAGGTTTTTTGTTTGAATAATAAGAATATGTTTAAGTACTATATATGAATAGAGTTTCAGTTTTCATAGATTCTGGCAATTTTTATCATTTAGTTTTGAAGAAACTTAATCTGCCAGAAGTAGAATTTGATTTTGACGGATTTGCAAAATTACTTTCTAACGGGAGACAAATTGCCCAGGGCGGGAAGAGGTTCTACGTAGGCACCGTAAGAGAGATGCAAGATGGACATGAAAGTAAAAGAGCGATGGAAAACCAAACAAAACTTTTTAGCGAGCTGATAAAATCAAAAGATTGGACCATAAAAACAAGCAAGTTGCGGACGAGAACCGAAAGAATAAAAATTGATGATAGAGTGGCCAACTACAAACAAATTTTAAGCAGGGGTATAAATGAAATACAGTATACTAGGTCAAGAGAAAAAGGCATTGATGTTAAAATAGCTGTAGATTTAATCGCCGGTGCTCTGGACGATAAATACGATACTGCCATTATTGTGAGTTCTGATGCGGACCTCATCCCCGCCATAGACTGGGTTAGAAAGCGGCTAAAAAAGAAAATTGAATATATTGGTTTTTCTATGCCGCAAACGGATTTATACGAGTCTACTAAACCAACAAAAACAATGATTTATAACTCTGACGTCCAGAGGGTGCTAGTAGAATCAGATCTGAAACCTTTTATTAAGAAAACCACTTTTTAGTCATAGTTAATAAAATAGTTGCGGGACCCGGAATTGCACCAACTTTTTAATACAAAATTTGATTTTTTTGCTTCTACACGTATACTGACCTTGCGGGATGGAGGAGCAGTACCTCGCGAGGCTCAAAAGTGTTTGGGCTCGTTAGTCAGCAATGGTTAATGGACACTCGTCAAATTCGGTGAACCCCCTTTACTTATATTTAGAGGCAACGCCGAGCCAAATCCTGTTAAAGCAGGAAAGGTGTAGAGACTATACGGCGGGCACCCCGCAGGGGTGAAGACATAGTCCGGACCACAAACCTAAATTTTAGGGCGATGTAAATCGTAGTGGTATGCATAACCTCGAGGCCCCGGTGCAATTCCGGGTCCCGCAACAACTTTGATCAAAAACCGAATGTCAGAGGCATTCGGTTTTTGATTCACCAATCGCATCAAAATGAATAACCGCACCGCGGTGTTCACCCAGCACATAAATTTACAGCTGTCATTTTTTGCATTTCAGAGTTATCCAGCATTTCTTACGTTTTAAGATATCCGGCGTATGTAAATTTATGTGCTGGGTTATTGTTTCGTAGCCGCAATTCACTCCCGTTTTAAGCGGGATATTCTTGCGGACGAAACAATAAAAAGGACGGGTTTGCCGTCCTTTCGAATTTATTAATTCAAGCCTGCCTGCGCAGGCAGGCCGCCAAGCCATAGATACATCAAGCGCTGGCGGCGCGTATGCTCGTCAAACGGAAGCACGTTCACGGAGAAAGAAAATTTAGAAAAGATCTCGCCAAAGAGCGAATATTCTTTTGTGCTGTAGAGAACAACCTTCGCGCCGGCAAACTCTTTCTTCTCTTCAGTAATGCGTTTGACCTCGGCCGTTAGCATCTCGTTGAAAGTTCCGTTATCGTCAACGAGTTTTAGGGCCTTGGCCTGCTTGCCGCTCAATACGCGCCCGTCAGCGAGCCCCCGAATTTCTTCTTCAGTAAGTTTCCCTTTTCTGCCGTCGGCAACCACAGAAAGAAATTTTTCATAAGACTCATCAATGAGCACTTGGAAAATCTGCCGTTCTTTCGGCGCCATCGCGCGAAAAGGCGAACCCGTATCCTTAAATTCGCCGGATTTAATGACCTCGTTCTTAACTCCGACCTTCTTGGCAAGTTCAGCAAAATTCATGGCGGACATCACAACTCCGATACTACCAGTAAGAGCTGTTTCGTCGGCGATAATCTCATCGGCGGCCTGCGCTATGTAATAGCCGCCGGATGCGGCAACAGAGTGCAAATACGCAATAACCCTTATATTACGCTTTTTCTTCCAGTCAAGAATCATCTGATAAAGTTCGTGAGAGGCCGTAACCGTCCCTCCGGGACTGTCAATATAGAACACGAGCGCAGTGAGATTTTTGTCTTTCTCTCCGTCAATAGTTATCAACCTATTTCTGACCTTAGAAACCATGTTAGGAGAAGACCCTTCACCCAGCGTATCGCCATCTATTGTTCCAATAATCGGCACAACAGCGATAGTAGCCAATTTAGCATCTTTGGGAGCAGGACCGCTTTCGTTTGTCCAAATTGTTTGATAGGTACGCTGGGGTGCAGAAGTGGAGCTGAATGGGGGGTTGCTGTTAAAAACTACATAGACCAGCATAGAGGCCGTGAAAAGTATAACCATCAGTACGGTCCTGATGTACTTAAGACGCCGTTCTCTCCGCATCTCCTTGAAAAATGTGTCTACGATTTTGTCGGCCAACTTATCGTTGCGCGTGTCAACCGAGTTGTCCGCCACGACAACCTCCTTTTTCTTTTGTTAATGAAGTTAGTTGAATTAGTACTTATCTTAAAGCGGAATGTCAATAGCTGCCGGGAGAAAGACTGACGGACTCTGTCGCATAGTCTTTTTACCGCACAGGATGTAAAATACGCCCTATGGACAGCCATAAAAAGACAAAAATAATACCAGTAACCCTATCTCGCACCCTCGGCGTCTGGGAAGTAACCTTGCTCGGGGTCGGCGCTCTTTTGGGCGGGGGAATTTTCACTTTGCTGGGACATGCCGCGGGGTTTGCCGGCGGCGGATTGGTGCTCGCTATGCTTCTTGGTGCGCTTATTTCATTTCTCAATTTAAACGCTTACGTTTCTCTTGCCACGACATTTCCCGAAGCCGGCGGCGGTTATCTTTGGGTGCGCGACGGCCTCGGAGATTTACAGGGATTTCTCGCCGGATGGATATCCTGGATGGCGCACGCGGTTGCCTGTTCGTTGTATGCGGCAAGCTTCGGAATTTATGCCGGCGAACTTGTTTTTTCTCTCTTGAAACTGCCCGATCTCGGCGTTCCGCATACAACATGGCAGTTAATTTTCACCGCTTTGGTCATTATTATTTTCAGTATCGTGAACTACCGCGGCGTTGCGCTCACCGGACGAATCGGCGGATACATCTCGCTCATCCTTCTTGCTATTTTGTTTTTCTATATCATATTCGGTATCAAACGAATCATCGGGGTTCCCGGGCTTTTAAGCACAAATTTTTCTCCTCTCCTGCCGTTCGGCCTGCTCGGCGTAATACAAGCGGCCTCGCTTTTCTATATTGCTTTTGAGGGTTCGGAGATTCAGGCACAAACCGGCGAAGAAGCAAAAGACCCCGCGCGCACTCTCAAAATCGGCCTTTTCAGCTCATGGGCAATTATTTCCGTTCTCTATCTCTTAATCGCTTTTGTCATAACCGGAGCAACGGCAAATGAAGGAACCCCCTCTTGGAAAATTCTCGGGAATTTCAGCGATCGGGCAATCATTGAATCGGCAAGACAATTTCTCCCGCTTGGACACCTTG
This sequence comes from Candidatus Sungiibacteriota bacterium, assembly GCA_016186145.1. Taxonomy (GTDB): domain Bacteria; phylum Patescibacteriota; class Minisyncoccia; order Sungbacterales; family SURF-37; genus JACPMF01. The sequence continues at coordinate 136,159 of JACPMF010000002.1, forward strand.
TAATGGTCTTTGGCGGACTCCTTGCAAACATTGCGGCCCTCAACGCAACCATTTATTCTTCGTCACGCGTGCTTTTTGCAATGGCGCGGGACAAATTCGTTTTCTCGCGCCTCGGCGCAGTACACGAACTATCCCAAACGCCTTACCGCGCAGTACTCCTCTCGGCCCTTGCAATAATCTTAGTCGCCATACTTCTCCCGATCAAAGATATCGCGGGTGCGGCAGACATTTTATTTATCTTGCTTTTCTTTCAGCTGAACATGGCGTATATCCAACTCCGCCGAAAAAAACCGGAAGCGCGATGGCACTACATTATTCCTTTTGGAATTACCGTGCCGCTCCTTGCAATGGCCCTTTACCTTCTCCTCGGCATCTCGCTTTTCCATGTCAGCCCGGCCGGCATTTACTTTACCGTTTTCTGGTTTTTGCTCGGATTGATAAACTATTTCGGCTATACCAAGACACAGGAGCGTGAAGAATTCACCCGGGAAGTCATATATGAGCACGCCGTGCGTTTTCACGAAAAAACCGACTACCGCGTAATCCTTCCGGTCGCCTCGGAGGGACATATAAACGAACTCTCCGCACTGTCATTTGCAATGGCTAAACAGGAAGAAGGAGAAATCCTTGCGCTTCGTATCCATGAAGTGCCGCAATCGCTCCCGCTCAATGCCGGCTTCCGCGCCGATCACGAACGGCGGATATTGGACAAGGTCGAAAAAGCGGCAACCGAAGAAAAAATAAATATCGACACCCGCGTCATGGCAGCCCGCTCGATCCCGGACGCCTTGCTCGGAGCAGTGCAGGTTGAAAACGGCAAACTCCTTGTCATGGGCTGGGACGGCTACGTGAATGCAAAGGGGTTTATTTTTGGAAGAAAAGTCGACGTAATTCTCCACCGGGCAAAATGCGACCTGATTGTTGCAAAGTTTCCGCAGACAGGCGAAACGCACTTTAAAAAAGTTTTCATCCCTGTTTCCGTCGATGAAAACCCGAACCTTCGCTTCACCGGAAAAGTGGCAACCGCGCTTTCCCGCAGGTTTGGCGCAACATCGACGGTTGGCATGGTAATACCGGAAAAAACGACAACCATTCAATACGCAAAATATTTTTCTTTGCTTGAAGATCGGATAAAAGAACTAAAGATTAAAACAGAAAACCAGCCGGAGATAAAACTTATCCGGTCAGACCATATTATTTCCGCAATCATCAAAGAAGCCGCTGATGGCCATTACGACGTAGTGCTTCTGCCCGCCGCACGAAGCCGCATCACAAAAGCCATCACCATGGGCTCAATCCCGGAGCAGGCGGCGAAGCACCTGCAAAAAAGAACGGTGATCATGGCAAAGGGCTACCGCGGTATTACCCAACCATTTTTTGATTACATCCGCTCAAGGTTTTAATTTGACAAAAAATATATTATATGTTAGTCTTTAAAAACTCGGCTCCTTGACTTAAAACAACCGGAGGTGCCAGCGTGATTATTAAAATGCGCCTAGAAGACGCGCTGGAGGTGTTAGTTGAAAAGCTGCTTCCAAGATTTTCCAGTGACAATTCTCTGCTTCTAATTAGTTTGGATGTACGAGCGTGCGTGCTTAAACCGAAAAACGGCAAGCAAAAAAGGGTGGTACGACGGTACGTTTATCTCATGTTCCACAGGCCGAATAACTACACAAAAGTCTTGTGGAATGCGACGACAAACAACAGAAAACCGGTATGGGACTTCACGGAATGGGAAGTAAAATCAGATCACGATTCGTGCTGGACAACGGATGGACTATCAACGCCTTTGTTTAATCTCGGCCTTGTAATGACGAAAGAGATCGATCCAAAATTGCCTCCGATTGACTGCGAAGTGTTGGCACACTTCTCGTGGTTCATGAGACCGAGACTGGTCACCATCAAGGGCTACCAGTACGACCGCGAAAAGCACAAATTCACGGTTCAATGGAAATAGCGCAAGTACCCCGAATCAAACTTCACGATTCGGGTTTTTGTTTTATTTGGATTTTTACAAATCTTGCTAAAAGCATAAAAATCGGCTATACTTTCTATAATTTGCCTCTGTAGTTCAACGGCTAGAACGAGGGACTCATAAACCCTAGAAGGTGGTTCGACTCCACCCAGAGGCATAAAAAGTTTTGTCTGCGAGAACGAGCATGCGCAGGGCTCGAGTAGTAACAAAACCTTTACCCTTTTAAATAATTTTGCTCCGCAAAATTAGCACGAAGCGCTATTTAACAGGGTGCTGAATTTTGTAGTTACTCGCTAAAGCTCATAAACAAAATTCGCATGATCAAAAAAATTAGAGGAAAATATACGGTGCTTTCGGAGACAACCGGCAGAAAATTCGGAACATACAAAACAACAGCTAGGGCGAAAAAACGCCTGAAACAAGTTGAATTTTTTAAGCATCTGTCCAAAAACAAGCGCCGCAAAGTATAAAATTGATATGTCAAAAAAAACAAAATACAAGCGAATTCTTTTAAAACTCTCCGGAGAAGCCCTTGGAGGAAAGGGACAATTTGGACTTGATGTCAGCGCGGCTGAATATATTGCCAAGGAAGTTAAAGACGCGTATTCGCTTGGAGCCGAGGTTGCCATTGTCATCGGCGGAGGAAACATTATTCGGGGAGAAAAACTCTCAAAGATAGGAGTCGACAGGCCAACAGCAGACTCAATGGGTATGCTCGGAACCGTAATCAATGCCCTCGCTTTGCAAAATGCCCTTGAAAAAATCGGCCTCTTTACACGAGTAATGAGTTCGCTTACCATCACTGAAGTAGCCGAGCCGTTTATCCGGCGGAGGGCTGTCCGCCATCTCGAGAAAAAGCGGATTGTGATTTTTGCAGGAGGAACCGGCAGTCCTTATTTTTCAACCGATACCGCCGCCTCGCTTCGCGCCTCGGAAATTAGCGCCGATGTTATCCTGAAAGCAACGAATGTGCGTGGAATTTATGAAGCAGATCCCAAAGTAAAGAAGGACGCAAAATTTTTCTCGGAAATCAACCCGATGGAAATGGTGAAACGCGGTCTTCGCGTCATGGATTTAACGGCAATAACCCTTGCCATGGAAAACAAAATCCCGATTGTCGTCTTTGACGCCTTCCGAAAAGGGAATCTTAAAAAATTACTGCTCGGAAAAAAAATAGGTTCGGAGATAAAGGTCTCGGCCTAAATTTTCAAATCATTGACGCAGAAAATTTAGCTGCCGAAACTTTACCCTGTTAAATAATTTCGCCTTTGGCGAAATTGCCGCAAAGCGGCATTTAACAGGGTGCTCAATGTTGTAATAAAATTTACTTCGCATTGAGCTCGTAAATTTTAACAACATTGGCATACATGCGGCCATAGCTTAGCCCGGCTTAAAGCGCCTCCCTGTCACGGAGGAGACCAGGGGTTCGAATCCCCTTGGCCGCGAAGCGAACAAAGTGAGCGGCGGGACAAAAGCGAGCAAACTGCTTTGCTCGCGCGGGGATTCGAAGCGCGGAACGATGTACTCGCTTGTCGCCATTGGCGGCAGGCGAGTACCGCAAGCGGCGGGCTGCGAAAAATTTCCGTCAGGAAATTTATTTGCAGCCGAATCCCATGCGACCCGTAATTGTTTCACTTATATTTCATGCTTAGATTTTAACCCCAACAGGAAAGTTAGAACCCTACACAACGCAAACCCTTTCTTATTTGCGAAAATTGATTATAATGCAATTAATGTTTGAAAAATACAGGGAGGTAAACACAATGGAAGCTAATGGGCTAATAGCGTCCGCATCTTTACAACGTGAGTTTCGAAGATTTCGCAGTTTGGGTGGCCGTATAGAGATAAATAAAAATGAAATTATTGTGTTCCCTGCAATAGTTCCCACAAAAATCGCTGAGGCATTCGCAGAGCGAATTAGAAATCTCGATACAACAAACCTTTTTGAGGTTTCGGTGAAAAGTGAGGCGTAGGCATTCCTACGTCCTTTTATTTAATGACGGCGTTAAATGATAACTTAGGGAGGAGAAAGAAGCTCTCGGTGGTATTCATCCAATAGTTTCTAACGTCATCTATCGGTCCCCACAGTATGAATCCAGAATCTCCAGGCAGTAAAGAAGCAAAACCAAAACACGGCGCGGTGCGCCTGTTTTTTGAAATGGATAAGAAGAACGAACTATCGCTTAAAGAAAAAATTAAACAAGCAAAGGGGCTTATCCGTGTTTTTATCCATCCTGACTTTGAAAGGTATTCAGGATTTGAAAGCATAAAGGAACAACCGGAAGATGTAGAAAAACTGCGGCAGGAAGAACAAATATTCAGGAGAATCCTTTCTTCAGAATCCACGGCAACACCGCCAATATTTATTTTTGAAGACGGCTGGGAGAGCCTCGACTACCAGCAAAAAGAGGAGCGCCTCGAAAGACTGACCGCCAACGACTTGTTTTTAGTTCGAACGTATCCGGCAAACCCTGACCCGTTGCCGCTACACAAAAAACCTGGTTCCTCCTGGCGAGTTTTAAATGAGGCAGAACGGGAAAGAAGAGAAGAAGATATAACTTTCATGTGGCAGTGGCTCGCCGAGGAACTAAAAAAACTCGGAGTTAAAAAAATTCTTATCGGAGGGCTTGAATTTTATGTAACCGGGGACAAAGACAAAAGCCATAGCGGATGCATGGGAATTGCCATGAACAAACTTAAAAAATACGGCTTTGACGTAGAAATTTCCGCGCTTACTTGGCCGGACAAGCGTTAATGATACTTCGCCCAAAACAAAATCCGCACGAGGTGCGGATAACGCGCATTAAAACGCGGCTGTGTGACGAACGATATTTGGGATAACCGCTTTCGCGGTTATTTCTACAAGCGTATTCTCGGTTGGAAATTCCAACGGCACTTCCGGTACCCAAACCGTTGTTCTTGCCGGAAGATTCCCGAACGCACTAGAACGTGCGTACTGTTTGAAAAATTCTTCATAGGCGGCACCAAATGTTTCCCTACTCCACTTTCTCCCCAACTCTTGGAGTTGCTTGTAACCACCACCATTACTATCCTTAAGAAAAACCTTCAGCTCAACAATGTCATGAACGTCTCCACCAGCCGCCCTTACCACCGCAAGGATATTTTTCAGTGTTTGAGTAGTTTGCGGCCCAACCCCGCCATCTATAACGGGTTCGCCCTCAACGCCCGGCACATTGCCCGTCTGCCCCGAAAGATAAAGATGCGTATGGTCTCCGCACTTAACAGCAACGGCCTGGCTGTAACATCCTGGTTTTGGGGCTTTGTCCGTAAGGATGTATTGCATGGGCAACTCCTCCGTTCGCGCTTTTCAAAAGAACCTTATTTTGTAACTAGCATACTATATTGGTTTTAAAAATTAGTCAAACCAGAAACGTATAGACTTACACTATTTGGCCTGAATTCCTAAAGAACCCAAAATTAAACCGCGTATTGAACGGTTATTCCCGCTTGACTTTTTATGTCTTAATAACTATAATAATTTAAAGCGTTTTTTGACAACCTGATAACCACTTAACAGACAAACTTCCGGCGCCAGGAGGGCTAAGCATGACCATATACGAAATTATTTCATTATCCATTACGCTGCCCATCATCATTGCATGCCTAGCTTTTCTGGGCTGGGCATTTACAATAGCCATGAAAGATCCTAATCGCCATTGCTGGCTACGTTTCCGTCGGCATGACCTTGGCGAGCCTGTGACACAATACAATCACTACATGCAAGACCCCATCAGTGTAACACATCAACGTTGCAAGTCTTGTGGAAAAACAGTAACGCGGTAAAGTAAATAAATTTTATTTTTTACATAAAGCTGACCCCTTACGCACCAGCCAGTAAACAATCAACAATTATCAACTCTGTAAAATCCTAACCGCTCTCTAACACCAAAAAACACACCTAAAAAAACAAGCCCGCACAGTATTGCGGGCTTTATTATATAATTGAAAAACTTATGAGAGTAGAGCTGTAAATTCCGGAAAACGGCCGCTCTTTGTCAAATACTCGCTATAAAACTTTTCTGGCAGGGACACGCCGACCAACGTGACATACAAAGTAGCGACGTCTTCAAGAGTATCGGACGGAAGTCCTCGCAGGGCATCCACACATGCCCTTGCGTGCATCTTTGCAATCTCGAGATACTCTTTCTTCTTATCGCGAAACCCTTCACCCATCCTGTCTGATTCCCGCTTGATCGCAACCGCAAGGGCAAACGCAACTTCTGCCCTAATATTCCTTGACCACCCGTCGTTGAACCTCTTGAAAGCATCGACAAGCTGCCATAGCGACAATTCTTTAAGCCCCCGGCCATCCATAACTTCGGCAAGTGTCGGCATACGTCCTCCTTATTTTGGTTAACAAAGAGCTTGCTGATACTGTTCCCTTAACCTACCAAAGCGCTTGAATTTTTACAATACGCGGCTTTCGTAAACGGCCCTTTTTTGATACACTTTGACTTATGATTAACGAGATCAAGAAAATCGAGCGATCGGCCAAAACGGAAATTCCCGAAGCAAAAACAGCTGAAGATCTGCAGGAACTTAAAATACAATTTTTGGGCAGAGAGCGCGGAGCGCTCACGCTTATACTTCGCGGGCTAAAACAGCTGCCGGAAAAGGAACGCGTTCGCGTCGGCAAAGACGCTAACAAGCTTCGGGGCCTCCTGGAGTCACTATTTGAAAAACGGGGCCGCGAATTAGAAGCGCTCACTATCGAATCAGTGCTCAAAACGGAACGAATTGACGTAACGCGCCCCGGCGTCAGGCAAAAAAGAGGGCACCTTCACCCGCACACGACCGTACTCGACGAAATCGAGCGCATTTTCGGTTCAATGGGCTTTGAGGTTGCCGAGGGCCCGGAAGTTGAAACTGAACACTACAACTTTGACGCCCTGAATATTCCGGCGGACCACCCGGCGCGAGATATGTGGGACACGTTTTGGCTTCGCCAAAACGAAAGCAAAAGGCAAAATTCTCCGCCAGGGGCGAATCCGCCTCAGGCGGAAAAAGTCAAAAGTAACGAACGGCTACTGTTACGTACGCATACTTCTCCGGTACAAATCCGGTACATGGAAAAACACAATCCGCCGTTTCGTATTATCGCGCCGGGCAGAGCGTATCGGTACGAAGCAACCGACGCTTCGCACGAATTCCAATTTTATCAAGTAGAAGGGTTAATGGTGGATAAAACAGTATCCATTGCAAACTTCAAGGCGGTTATAGAATCTTTTTTTTCGCAGCTCTTCAAAACAAAAGTGCGAACACGATTGCGCCCGAGTTACTTTCCTTTTGTTGAGCCGGGATTTGAAGTTGACATCGCATGCGTCATTTGCAACCAAAAGGGCTGCTCCCCTTGCAAAAAAACCGGATGGCTTGAAATGATGGGCGCGGGGATGGTGCACCCGAATGTTTTCAAGGCCGCCGGCTACAACCCAAAACAATGGCAAGGATTTGCTTTCGGCATGGGGCTTGACCGCATTGTCATGATGAAATACAAAATCCCGGATATCCGGCTTTTTCACTCCGGGGATTTACGGTTTTTAAAACAATTCTAGTATGCGCATCTTCCCGCAAGAAAAATCCGCAGAGGCGCCGAAGAGCCCCGACGAAATCCTCTACAACTCGATTGCTCAAGAGGCGCTCGCAAAGAAAATAAAAACCGTCCCGCAAAAACTTCCGTTGGAGGATATCCTCTTTTACATGGCCGCGCAAAACAAAATGCTTTCTTCTGCCGATCTTGCAGTATACGAACGTCGCGTGCGTCGATCGTTAAAAGAGGCAACAGAACGCGCAAAAAAAAGCCAAAACGGCGCTGCAGAGCGTGAAAAACTTAAGAATCGAAAGGCCTTTTTTGAGTTTGCCGTCCACAAAGGAGGAGAGATGATTGCCAAAAAAGGCGGTTTTAAACCGCAAAACCTGTCGGGAAACCCTGAAGATTTAAAAAAGAAAGAGCTTGAATATGCCCGCCTTACGCTCAAAGAATATATCCGTCTGGAAGAAGACAAAAAGCTTTCAGCAAGCCACTTTCTGAACGAAGAATTCAATCCGTCCGACCTTACCGATGAGGATTTACGGATATGGCTGAAAGTTATCGAGAAACAAGTGTCCCGCGAAGAACTTACCGAATACGGAAAAACGTATAACGAAGGACCGCAATCAAGACGAGTGTTCCGCCATGCGATTAATAATTTGCTCATAACCTTATGAAATTTTCATATAGCTGGTTAAAAGAATTGACCGGCTCTAAGGATACGCCGGAAGAGCTGGCGGAGTTTCTGACACTCCGCGTATTTGAGGTCGAATCCGTTGAAAAGCGCGGAAGCGACTTTGCGCTTGATGTAAAAATATTGCCGAATCGCGTACCAGACGCATCGGGCCACATAGGGCTTGCACGGGAAATAGCGAGTTTGAGGGGCTTGGAACTTAGAGCTTGGAACTTAGAATCTAGAATTGTAGAAAAAAAGCCGGCGGCGAGTGAAAAACTGCAGGTAAAAATAGAAGCAGTAAATGACTGCCCACGCTATGTTGCCCGAATAATAGACAACATAAAAATAAGGCCGAGCCCGGCGTGGTTAAAATCACGACTTGAGGTGTGCGGACTGCAATCGATCAATAATGTCGTGGATGCCTCGGCCAGCCCTTGCATGTGTTTGATTACGACAAGCTAAAAGCTATTATAGTGAGACGAGCAAAAAAGGGTGAAAAAATTGCGGCGCTAGACGGAAAAACTTATGAGTTAAATCCTGAAATTTTAGTAATTTCTGATGAAGTTGAAGCGATTGCAATCGCTGGTATAAAAGGCGGAGCTCATTCTGGAGTATCGGAAAAAACTAAAACTATTGTTCTTGAATCAGCAAACTTTGAACAAACACGGATAAGAAAAGCATCTAAATTGCTAAACCTTAAAACAGACGCTTCGTACCGTTTTGAACACGGCCTTGACCCCAACTTAACGGAAACCGCGATCAACCGTCTCGCAGAACTCATTATAGAAGTTGCCGGCGGCGAAGTTGCATCCGAAAATATAGACGAGTATCCCGAAAAGATCGTGCCGCGCCATCTAGCATTACGCTTGGAGTATGTAAACCGGCTTGCTGGGACCTCTTTTCCGCCGGTTATGCTCGAGGCGGCGTTAAAACGGCTTGGCTATAACTATCAAAAACAGAGAACGGGAGAATATCATGTTGAAACGCCAACAATAAGACAAGACCTGGAACGCGAAGAAGATCTCATTGAGGAAGTCATCAGAATCTGGGGCTATGAAAAAATCTCGGCGGTCACTCCGGCCGTCACCATGTATGCTGCGAAAGAACATGAAGGACATTTTTGGGAACGGCGCATAAAAAATTTTCTTGTCGGGATCGGATTTACCGAAGTTTTTCGTTACGTTTTTACTGGCGAACAAGAAATAAGGACATTTGATCTTGACACGCGCTCGCTCATTGAGATCGTCAATCCGCTCGCGCCAGAATATCGATTTCTCACGAACACACCCCTCGCATCTTTTATAAGCGCGGCAAAAGAAAACGAGGCGCATTTTCCCGCAATCCGCATGTTTGGCATTACAAAAAGTTTTTCAAAAGGGAAAAACGGCTTAGTCAAAGGTGTTGAAGAAAAAAAACACCTCGTTCTTGTCTGGTCTGAAAGAACGGAAGGCAGCGAAGAAATTTTCTTCCGCCTAAAGGGGGCCGCGGATGAACTATTCGAATCGCTGGGCCTTGCCGAATATTGGTACGATGCCCAAACCGAATCAGCAATTCGGAAGAAGGAATTCGGAATGTTCCATCCGTACCGCGTTGCGGAAATCAAAGTTGACGGCGAAAAAATCGGAGTAGTTGGCGAACTGCATCCGGCGATACGGAAAATCTTGAAAATAAAAAACGTCGTGGCCACGGCAGAAATAGACGCAGAAAAACTTATCGCGCATGCGAAAACGGAGGCCGAATACATACCCGTTTCACGCTTCCCCGCAGTTATCCGCGACGTAGCGCTCATTGTGCCGGAAGAAGAGAAAACAGAAACAGTGGCGAGTATTATTGAAAATACCGGCGGAGAGCTTTTAACGGACGCAGACCTCTTCGACTATTTCCAAGACGAGGAAATGCGCGGAGTAAGAAAAAAGAGTCTGGCTTTCCATCTTACTTTTCAATCAAAAGACCGGACGCTCACCGACAAAGAAGTCGCCGTTCTTGTTAAAAAAATCGTATCCTCTCTGGAAGAAAAGGGGTGGACAGTAAGAAAATAAACTATGTACGAGTTTCTCTACTTAAAAATCGGCCTTCTGATGTTGGTGTGTTGGATCATACTCTTTTTTCTGAAACCCGCGCAAAGAAAGGAAATGATGATTACCAGCCTACTCGGAGGAATAGCCGGCCCGATTCAGGAGCTTTGGTACACAAAAGATTACTGGAGCCCTTCTTACTTCGGCAACTGGCCATGGATAGAAGATATTTTATTCGGTTTTTCCGTTTTTGGCGTCACGGCAATTTTTTATGAGGTATTCATCGGCAGCCGCATAAAAGAAGTGGCGGATAAAGACCAGCACCCGCTTGTTTTTTTGTCATTAACCCTTATTGGCACAATCGGCATGGGACTATTTGTCCCTGTCGTCAACAGCATCTATGCCGCAATTATTTCTTTTATAATCGTCTGGGCGATAATTATCACTTTCAGAAAAGATTTATTCATTCCTTCGCTTGCTTCCGCCGTCCTTATCACCGTTTTCGCATTTTTAGGATACAAGGTCGTTTTGGCGGCAAACCCGGGGATTATTGAAGCATGGTGGATGCTTAAAAACATATCCGGGATACTTATCTCCGGGATTCCTCTGGAAGAATATCTTTGGTTTTTCACCGAAGGACTCGCCTTTGGAACCCTCTACGAATTTTGGCAAGGAATTGAATTCAAAAAAGCGTAACATATGTTCACTTTATATTATCTGATCTTTATTTCCGTAGGGACGCATCTGGCTTATCTTTACGGCAAAAAGACAAACCGTTTCCTCTGGAAAGAATATTTTGCGTTAATCACAGCACCCCTGCTCGGTACGGCAGGCCTTGCATTTATTTTCGGATGGAAACCGATTGAAATGTTTCTCCTGGGCATGATAATTCTGCCAACACTCGAATGGCTTACGGGCCGCGCATACCACAAAGTACTCGGAGCCCGCCTTTGGATATATGAGCGCTATCCTCTTCCCGGCGCCTACACAAGCTGGCTTACACTCCCCATTTGGGGCGCAGCCATGGTTCTTTTATGGCTGATTTTTAAAAGTATATAAAAAAGAGGCGCTGCACCTCTTTTTCAAACTACTTCCGACAAGCGTTCCAAACGCCCGAGAAAAGACTCTCGAGGGTCTTTCGCGAAAGAATATGGTAATACGTCTTGTGTTCCAAGTCGCTTGCAACAACATAACCGGCGACATTGGCCACACCGCCGCCTTCAGCGCGCGAACCGCTCCATCCAGGCACGGCAGCACTATCCGCCCAAAAAGCAAACGCGCCAGGAAAATAAGCAATCCCGCCGTCAGGCAAAGATATGATGAGACTTGAATTCACCAGCATCACCGCTCCCATAAGATACTCCAGCTTCCTGTTCCCATTCCGCGTGATAACGTAAACCGTCTCCCCCATCTTCGGAATAATGTCTTCTTCCGGAAGCGGAAGTACCGGAAACTCGCCCTTTACCTTCAAAACCGCGATATCCCAATGAGTGTCCACGAATAAAACCTTACCTTCGTAAAGAGACCCGTTCCAAACGGAAAACTTGCTGCCAACAGAAACACCAGAGTAGTGCGCGACAGTAACAAGACACCCGTCATACGAGAAAAACCAACCATTCCCCTCCGCATTGTTATGATACATACGAGCAATCGATTTCGGATCAATCTTTTTCAGTGGATCAGGAAAGTTCTTCGGAATGACTTCGGAGCTTGCGCACCCTAAAAGAGCGCCCGCAAAAAACAGCAAACAAAAACGCGTTGCCAACTTAAGCATTCCCCGCCTCCTTGCCATAAAAGTCAACGAACCGCATTGATTTTAACACAGAACCATAACATAAGCAAGCTCAAGGAGAATCCCCCTCCAGCAAACAATTGAATTCATTCCAAGAATTTGCTATCCTTAATAAGTGATGAGGCCTCAAACAGAGAAGCAAATACGGCCGTCTCCGCCACGTGAAGCGTGGTGAGATTTATTTTATAGAGACGGAATTTTCAACACATATGCCAAAGAAATCAAAAAAAACAAAACCCGCAGACAAAAAGCGCAACAAAACCAACCCCCCTGAAAACAAGCGCCATCAGAACGGCGACTACCTTGAAGCTAAAAACAACGACAGTTATACCGCAAAAGACATTTATGTTCTTGAGGGGCTCGAACCGGTGCGCAAGCGGCCGGGAATGTATATCGGATCAACCGGCCCCGACGGGCTGCACCATTTAATATGGGAAGTTGTTGATAACAGCATTGATGAGGCAATGGCCGGACATGCGAAAAACGTCGCTGTCTCGCTCCTTCCCGGAAACCGCGTCATGGTGGTAGACGACGGGCGCGGCATTCCGGTCGAAATCCACAAGCAGACGAAAAAATCAGCCCTTGAAACCGTTATGACGACACTGCACGCCGGAGCAAAATTCGGCGGCGAGTCATACAAAGTTGCTGGCGGCCTCCACGGCGTCGGCGTCTCGGTCGTCAACGCCCTCTCTCGATGGATGAAGGCCGAGGTTTGCCGAGGAGGAATGCTTTACGTACAAGAATATGAACGCGGAAAGCCGAAGCATGCGGTCAAAAAAGCCGGCACTTGCGAAGGAACCGGAACCGCAGTTACGTTTGAGCCGGATGCGGAAATTTTCAAGGACATGGACTTCAACTGGGAACGAATTCTTGAACATCTCCGCCAGCAAGCATACCTCACCCGCGGAGTTAAAATCACCATACGGGATAATCGAGAAACCATACAACCGAAAGATAAAACCGCCGGCGAAGCGCCCCGTAATGCTCACACATTTTATTTTGAAGGAGGCATTACCAGTTATGTAAAGTATCTGAACCGCAACGAGACGCCAAAACACGAAAATGCTTTCTCCGCGCATCGCGAGGTTGACTCCGGCGAAGGGCGAAAGATCCTCGTCGAAGTCGCTTTTCAATACACCGAGGATATCCAGGCAAAAGAAGTAAGCTTTGCCAATAACATCCATACGCCGGAAGGCGGTATGCACCTTACCGGTTTCCGCACCGCGCTCACCAGAACACTTAACGATTACGCGAAGAAAAACGAATATCTCAAAAAAGAAGAAGATAATCTTACCGGTGAAGACGTTCGGGAAGGACTCACCGCCGTCGTTTCAATAAAGCTTCGGGAGCCTCAATTCGAGGGCCAAACCAAAGCGAAACTCGGCAACCCGGAGGCAAGAACCGCGGTTGAAACCGTGGTGGGCGAAACAGTCCAGGAATTCCTTGAAAAACATCCGCAAGACGCGGAACTGATCATCGGAAAAGCGATGCTCGCCCAAAAAGCGCGTCTTGCCGCTAAGGCGGCCAAGGATTCAGTCCTTCGGAAAGGCGCATTGGAAGGATTTACGCTACCAGGGAAGCTTGCCGATTGCCAGTCAAGAAATCCGGAAGAGAGCGAATTATTTATTGTTGAGGGACCGAGTGCTGGCGGATCAGCCAAGCAAGGCAGAGATCGGCGCTTTCAAGCCATACTTCCGCTAAGAGGCAAAATTCTTAACGTTGAACGCGCGCGCCTTGACAAAATGCTTGCCTCACAAGAAATAAAAACACTTGTAATTGCTCTTGGCGCGGCAATAGGGGACGCATTTGATTTGAAAAGAATCCGTTACCACAGAATCATTATCATGACCGACGCGGATGTTGACGGCGCTCATATACGCACCCTTCTCCTTACCCTTTTCTTTCGCCACTTCAAACCGGCAATCGATTCCGGATTCATCTATGCCGCGCAGCCGCCGCTTTATCGCCTCCAAAAAGGAAAGGATGTTCGCTATGCGTATAGCGATATAGAGAAAGAAAAAATCATAAAAGAACTTCAGCTGGCAAAAACAATAAAAGAAACTAAAGAAAGAAGAGAGGAAATAGTAAAAAGTGAGGATGCCAAAGAAGCAATGAAAGAAGACGCGGAGAAGATTAAAGGATTTTCAATACAACGCTATAAAGGCCTTGGAGAAATGAACGCTGAGCAGCTTTGGGAAACAACAATGAATCCGGAAACGCGCATTATGAAACAAGTTACCATAAAGGACGCGGCGGAAGCTGACCGTATTTTCGATATCTTGATGGGTGATGAAGTGCTGCCACGAAAGAAGTTTATTCAGACGCACGCCAAAGCAGTAAAGAATTTGGATATTTAAATGCCGCGGTTTTCAACCACGGCAAGCCAACGGAATAACACGCCCGATGCGCCAACATTTCAATTTAAAATGTCTCTTCGTCCATAAATTTTTCTCCGGGTCGTGATAAGCGCATAACGGAAGCTGTTGCCAAAACCCGTTTTGGTTCGTCCCTTCAACAATAACTGAAGCCGGGTCGTTGCACGGATGGTCGGTGTCCCTGAACATTGCGCACCACAACCGCATACTTGATAAGGGTCGTACCACCCCGCCAGACGCATAAAATTTAGCGCGAAAGAGCTGTTTCAAAAGTTCAATCGGGTGCCGTTTTGCCCAAGAAAGAAACTCCCGCCGCGTCATCCTTTCACCTCAACCACTTGACTTATTTCTTACTAACGCCTATAATTTAGGATAACATACAAACAGTGGAGTGTAAAGAGGCCGTGCGGCCTTTTTAAATAGGATTTCGCTCGCCAATTTCAAAATTTTTCCAGAACTGAAATTTTGAAAAGGCTCGCTAGGATATCCGGAAATAATGCCCAACAAGATTATCACATTTTTAAAAGAGGCCCGCGTCGAAATCAAAAAAGTGATTTGGCCGACGAAAAACGAAACCCTGCGCCACACGCTTGCGGTAATTTTAATTTCGCTTGGGGTCGCCGGATTTCTTGGCGCGTTGGATTTTATTTTTACTTTTATTTTAAATAACTTTGTACTTTAAATTATATGCCACCCCGCACTAATTTTGCATTAGCAACCGATCTCACTCTTAACTTAAGTATCCCGCAAGAGATCACGGCGGTGCGCTTCGCCCACTGCGGGATGCGCCTATTCGGCGCACGCGCACCGCGAGGTATTCTTTGCGCAAAATTAGAGCGGGGTGGTCATGTTTGTAGCGAAATTTTCTTCGCTACAAGCTTGTAAATTTCGACAAACATGCCAAAGCAAACATCTGAATTCGGTCGCAACTGGTATGCTGTGCATACCTATTCGGGCTATGAAGATGCCGTTTCAAGAAACCTGAAACAGCGAATCGAATCCATGGGTATGGAGGACAAAATCTTCAACGTACTGGTGCCGACAGAAAAAAAGATAAAAATAAAAAGTGGCAAACGCAAGGTTGTGGAAGAAAAAGTGTATCCGGGCTATGTCTTGGTTGAAATGATAGTAACGGACGATTCATGGTACGTCGTTAGGAATACGCCGCGCGTAACCGGATTCGTCGGGTCTGGAACAACCCCAACCCCCCTCTCACCCGAAGAGATGGAAAACCTGATGAAAAGAATGGGTGTTGAAGAGCCAAAATATAAAATTGACGTAGCACCCGGGGATGCGGTAAAAATTGCTGATGGGCCCTTCAAGGATCTGGACGGCAAGGTTTCCGAGGTTGACGAAGAAAAAGGCAAAGTTAAAGTGCTCGTATCGATGTTTGGAAGAAATACGCCGGTGGAGTTGGATTTTTTGCAAATAAAAAAACTGTAAAGGGCTTGCTTTAAATTTTGGAGCCCACAGGGTGAACAAAATTTAACTAGCAAACCTTTACCCTGTTAAATAATTTCGCCTTTGGCGAAATTGCCGCAAAGCGGCATTTAACAGGGTGCTCAAATTTATTTATTCGCTAACGCTCATATAAATTTGGCATGGCAAAACCAATCAAAACAATCCTTAAACTTCAGCTTCCTGCAGGGAAAGCAACCCCGGCCCCGCCGGTAGGCACCGCTCTTGGACCGCATGGTCTTAACATCGGCGACTTCGTTAAAAAATATAACGACGCAACCGCTGAAATGGGAGGAGATATCGTTCCCGTAGAAGTTACCGTCTATGAGGATAGAACGTTCGATTTCAAACTGAAAACTCCTCCCGCCTCTGACATGCTCCGAAAGGCAGCGGGAATCGAAAAAGGATCCGGAGCGCCGAATAAACAGAAAGTCGGGAAAGTTACAAAAGCCGACATAAGAAAAATAGCCGAGCGCAAAATGCCGGACTTAAACACTGAATCAATAGAAGCCGCGGAAAGAATAATAATGGGAACCGCCCGAAACATGGGAATTGAGATTGTACAGTAAATTGTAATACCCCATATTACCTTGCCCGCCCTGTAGATCACGCTTTTCTAAAACCAATACGATTCCTCAGGGAAGAACCATTCTATTTCGACTCCCGTAACACAACAAAAGCCGCCCGTAATACGGGCGGCTTTTGTTGTTGATAACTTCCTTTTCGCGCCTAAATAATTCCTATAAACTTATGAGCAGGTATTGTTCCTTAAATTCAAAATATGTATACTGGGGGAGCTTATGAAAAAAAAAACAAAAATCTACATAGGCCTCATCGGAGAAAAAGGAAGCGGAAAAGACACCGTAACGGAGTTTCTCAAAAAACTTCTTCCCGGAAAAAAAGTGCGCCATGTAACATTCTCCGACGTCCTCTCGGAAACATTGGATCTTTGGTTTATACCTCGGACAAGAGCGAACTACCAAAAACTAGTTCCCATGATGGTCGACACATTTGGCGACGCAACGCTCGCCACAATAACGCGCCGCCGAGCAGAAACGCTCGAAGCGGATGTTATCTGTATTCCCGGCATGAGGTGGCCGGCAGACTTGCGAATGGTGCGCTCCCTAAACGGCAACAACTCGCGAAGCTTCGTTGTTTATGTGACCGCTCCGGCAAAAACCCGTTATCTGCGCCTCAAAAAGCGGCGGCAGAAAGTCGGGGAGGACAAAACGACATTTCGTAAATTTATGCAGGAAGAAAAAGCGCGGACAGAAATGGATATCCCGAAGATGGGTAAAAAAGCCGACTTGACAATAGTAAACGACGGAACGATGAAGGATTTCTGTAATACGGTGAGACTGAAACTTCTGCCGCTGATTGCGAAAAAATAGCCGCCATGAAGAGCAAGGGAATTTTTATCGCACTCGAGGGAACAGATGGTTCTGGGAAAAAAACCCAGAAAGATTTGCTCGTCAAACGCCTTAAAAAGGAACGGTACGGCGTGCAGGAAATTTCCTTTCCGCAATATGGCAAACCGTCTGCTTGGCAAATAGAACAATATCTAAACGGACTTTTCGGAAAACCGGATGATGCCGACCCGTATTTTGCCTCAATTCTCTACGCAGACGACCGCAGGGAGGCAAAACCAAAAATAGAAAAGTGGCTGAAGAAAGGATCTATCGTCATCGCCGACCGTTACGCTGCATCAAACGCAGGCCACCAGGGCGGAAAGATCGCAAACCCTTCAAAAAGGAAGCGCTACCTGAATTGGCTCTGGGAAACAGAATTTCAAATCAACCGGATTCCGATTCCAACCCTGAACATCATACTTTGGGTACCTCCCGCAGTTGCCTACCGCCTTATTTCAAAAAAGAATAAGCGTAACTACCTCAAAAAAGGCAGAAAACGAGACGGACACGAAAGCAACTTTGGCCATTTAAGAAGAGCAGCCGCTTCCTATCGGTGGGTTGCAAAACAAAACCCGCGGCACTTCAAAATAGTAGACTGTACTCACAAAGGAGCGCTCCGAACACCAGAAGAGGTCCATGAGCAAATCTGGCGCGTTGTAGCTCCGATTCTCAAAAAGACTCACCCAAAAAAATAACCGCACCATGCATTGGTGCGGTTTTCCATATTACCCCGCAACAGTCCCGGCAGCGATTTCTCCCTACCGGAGATCAAAAAACTCCCGGTCTTTTATGATATCGAGCGCGCGGCTAAGATCGCTTCGAGATACCGTCGCTTGAAGAATAATTGCGGCCCCCTCTTTTTTTTCCACAGTCCGGTAGTATTTCCAAAAAATAAAAGCGTCTGCAACGAGAATAACGGGAAGTAATAACACGAGGCCGAAAAACAAACTCCGGACCACTTTTTCCAGAGGCGGAAGAACAAGAAACAATTTTCCCATTTTTTTTACATCCATACCGGGTTATTTCGCGAGAAATTCTATTTCGCTTAAAACACGAACTTGGATATTTTGAGTTTGGCCGATAACTTCCTTCTCAACGGAGCTGCTTAACCGTTCAAACGACAAACTTTCGACAACTCCCTGTTCTTTAAATGCCTCAACATCTTTTAAAAAATCCGTAACGGCAGAGAACCGGCCAACCGTATCAATTCCCACCATGAAGGTCCCTGTTCTTTTTTGAGGCGCGGAAAGTTTCAAGCGGAGGCCCCTGTTTCGTGCAGCCCCTTCAAGTTTTTCAATAAAAGCAATCGGGTTTTCTGAATCTATAAAAACGCTATCTATCTTATTGACATCTTCGCCGACTTCAATAAGAAAAGAGCGCTCACGGAAAAGAGTTCGTCTTCTTAATTCAAACGAAGCAACAGCGGACTTCACTTCGGCAAGCAACGCGGTTTTCCTTTCGAGCTCTACCAAAAAATACCAGTTTGCTCCGGCAATGATGGCAAGCAGCGCCGTACAAAAAGCCGCGGAAAAAATAAGCCGATAACGAGACGAGGATAAAGTAAAAAAACGACTCATGGGTTTGTTTTCAAATTGAGCGAAAAATCAATATTCTCCTCTTTAATAATGTTGGAAACAGGGGAAGAGACGTTCCCGACGATCGGGTCTTTCCGGAGAGCGGCGATAAATTGCAAAAGCGCACCGCGGGTCTTTGCCTTCCCCAAAAGAACCGCCTCTCCCCGCCGTACGTCTACCTTAACCAAAGATACCTCAACATCTTTCGGCGTCTCAGAAAAAATTCCGGTAATCAGGGCGACAACACTCTGCTTCTTTTCTTCGCGCTTTATCATAAACTGCAGGCGCTGGTTAAAAACATTAATTTTGTCCTCAATCGCTCCCGCATCCGACTCTTTCAGGGCTGCAATTTCGGCATCCCGCGAACGTTCAAACTCGGCCAGTTGAAAGACAGCAAAAAAGTACGCCGGTGTGGCCAAGATTCCGAAAACCACCCCGTAAACAGAAAGCCAAAACCCAAAAAACAAAACTGTGCGGCGATAGAGTTCGTATCGAAAATCTCGTTTTTCGTTTGGAGGGAGAAGGTTGAGATTTAACATGCAAATTTTCTCAGCGAGGCAAGCAAGCTTGCTTGCGCCGCCGAGCTGTTAGAAAATTGGGCACCCTGTTAAATAATTTCGCCTCCGGCGAAATTCCTCTGAAAAATAAACTTTACAACTTTATTTTTCAGAGGATTTAACAGGGTAAAGGTTTTGTAACTAAAATTTCATCGCCTTTGGCTCGAAATTTTAGACAAAGCCTTTTATATTACGCAGTGCGGCGCCAATAGCAGTCGTGTATTTCAACGATTCACTTCTCGGAAACGGCGGATGAAAGTATTTTTGGCCGCGCATCCATCCGAACGGATCGCCGACCTCAACATTCTTCTTAAGAACGATGCTTAAATGATCGGCAAGATTTATGAGATTCGCCTCGCCCCCGCAAAGGACAACCGAGGAGATATCAAGGGCCATGCCGTGACGATAACGCGGGTGGTCCTTGAAGAACAATACTTCTCTTTTCAACTCATCGCCTAAAGCAGAGATTTGCGGCAAAAGCGCTTCAAACATAACCCCATTTTTATATTCTCTGGAAAATCCGACTTCGACCTTCAGCCGCCGCGCCTCCTCCTCTGAAACACCGAGATGTTCTGCTATCGCCTTATTAAACCGAAAACCATTAATCGCGGAAATAGACCGGGTAGAAAACAGAAATCCCCCAATGACGGTAATAAAACTCGTCCGGACTGCCCCAATATCAACGAAAAGAGAAGCGCCGCCATCACTTTTCCACAACGCCCGGGAAATTGCTTGAGATTCAAGCTCAAGGAAGGCCGGCACCAGTCCGATGCCCTTGAGAACACGAACATAACTGTCAACTATTTGTTTCGGGAAAGCAGTAACCAAGAGGTCCATATGTTCGGCTGAATCGTGGGACGGCAACACTGCGTAGTCAAAGTAAAGCTTTTCTACCGGTAGCGGTACAACGCCTTCAAGTTCCCAACGCGCCGCCTTACCCGCCTCTTCCCATGACATCCGGGGAAGTTCAACAATATGGACAAACCCTTTTTCTTCCGGAAGAGTGGCGGTTACAAAACGCCCGATATGACGCTCGCCACCGGAAGATATAAGATTTTGCTTTAAAAAAGAAGTAAGCTCGTCTTCCTTCTTTATTTCGCCGTCCACAACAACCCCTGACGGCAAAATGGCCTCCCCAAAAAACTCTACCGTGGCAAACCGGCCGCGCCTATTTATTTTCACGAACTTAGCCGTAAAATCGGAAATATCAAGCCCGAAGGTTGGTGGTGAAACAATGTTAGATATAATACGATCGATAATCTTCATGCCTAGCCATCAACGAATTACGAATCTTATACGAATTTACGAATAATCTATTATGACAATTCGTATATTCGCAACTGATTCGTAATTCGATGATGATTTCTTCCTCTTAATTATACCGCCTTTTCCATTAGACTATCCATACCTAAATTAAGTAGTGCTTTACAAAAAACTATTTAACCTCCTGCCAACCATCTAAGCGCCAAGAACCGCTCGGCCCGGCGCTGAATTTAAGATTCGCAAGCCCCTGCTCATAAACGACCACGGAATTATTATCAAGCCGTATTCCGCGCGCCGTAATCTCGGTAACAGTTATGTTGTTATGAAGATTGGTAATGCCGTTCGGCGCAAAAAATATTGCGCCGGTTGCATTATTATGAAGATCGATCGCGGCGTTATGATGAGTGCAAGAAGAGGTCTGCGCCCCGCCAAGACAGCTAGCCAACCCGACAAATAAAAGATAGCTACCTGCTGTTCCCGATCCGCTAAATTGTCCGTTGTTCTTGGTATGAATCCAGCCGTCAGCAAGCAGAGGTACGCTTAAATCGCCAAATGATGGCGCAAGGTTAATAGTAGCGCCATTGTCAGCGTCAACGTTTTTTTTAACCCACACTGTCCCTGCCAAGACAAGCGTCTCTTTATTATCAAGAATGAGATTGCCCCCTATAACACCGGGGCCTATTACAGTTGTTTGGTTATTCGGCGGATTGTAATCTCCGCTGGAAATCGTTCCACCGGCTGTCGCCTCATCTCGCCAGGCCTGAATCTGTGCGTCAGAAATGGGAAAGTCGAGCGGTGGGGCTTCCATAGGAACACTCACCGGGGTTACGCTGCTGCCGCTAACCGTACAATCATCTATAGAATTATAAGATGCGTTACCGGTGATAGTGCACTCGGATAACGTGTCCGAAACTATATTTCCCGAAACGGTAATATCGCTTGCCGTTACTGTCGTCGCGTTTCTACCAACAGTACTATCGCGAAGCGTATGCACCCAGACATCACCATCTATTTCTAAATCTTCTATAAAAGAAGCCGGCGAAGAAGTGGGCGCTTTTGCTACTATGGCGTCTCCGGTAATAAGCGCCCCGCTATCGCCGTCAAGATTGCCATTTGAGTATATGCTGCCCTGTATACCAGAGTTATTATTGAAAACTACACCTTGATCACCCACCTGCACGCCATATAGAAATGACGCGCCGCCTCCGGCGCGGAGAAAAACCTTGGAGGCGCGGACGCGTGAGGCGGCCAGTGATCGCGATATAACCTCTCTTCCGTTCCCTACCGTAACTACCGATGTTGTTGTCGTCGCGCCATCAAGGGCGAGTACCTCGCTGAGGTCATATTGCTTGGCACTCATCATACGATACACAACATCCTCAACACCGGCCTCGGCTAAAACATAGGATTTTATCGAACTTTCTTCACCAAATGCAAGACGCTTCTCGGAAAGAACAATGGTCGAGAACCCAAAAAGCACCGCCGTACTGACAAAGAGAAGGAAGATGATGGTGGTTAATATTGCTTGTCCGTTTCGCTTTCGCTCAAATGAAAAATTAAAATTGAAAAATGAAAAATTTCGGAAGTGGCCTTCGATAACTAAGTTTTTAATTCTAAATTGTCGTTTTTCGTTTTTCATTTTTAGTTTTTACTTCTTTTCAGTAACTTCCTCTCAACACTATCGTCGTATAATAATTTTTAGTTGTTGACGCGCTGCCGGACAAAGCAGAAAGTGTCAACTCGACCTTCACCGACTTGGACACGGTACCGTTAGTAATTTTCCAGAACATCAAATTTGTGACCATAACGCCATCTCCGGTAAGCACCGTGGGTGAACTTGTGGCACGGCGCAGAATTACCGCTCCGCCGGAAGTGTAAATCATCACGTCTTTTAAAGCAGCGTCATCTTCGCTTTCCTGACTACTAAGACTCAAAACGCCCGGAAAAACACCGAGGGTTGAGGAAGCATAAACGTCGTTAGCAAGCCGCAACTCCCGTCCAATTCTTCGCATTGCCGTATCAGCGCTTGTCGTAAGCCGCCGCTCAAGCCGGAAAGAAACAAGCGTGCGGTTCAAAATAAGAATAGAATTCACGGTCACCAGCGAAATTACAGAAAGAAGAGCAACATAGACGACGAGTTCGATGAGAGTAAACCCGTTTCGCTTCCGCTCAAATGAAAAATTAAAATTGAAAAATGAAAAATTTCGGAAACCGCTTTCGGCAACTGGGTTTTTAATTTTAAATTGTCGTTTTTCATTTTTCATTTTTAGTTTTTAGTTATTAAACAGGTTAGTTATGTATGTCGAAACACTCATGGTGGTTGTCGCACCGCGCTCCTGCCACGAGACACTCACCGCAACCTTTCTCGTATTGGGGTCGTTTGTTCCACCGTTTAAAACAATATCATCGCTCGCATCCCTCTGTACCTGAGAAAGCTGCAACCTTCTGTCAAATTTCCCGTCAATAAATGGTCTTGATGAGGTAGAATGCGTCCATCTTGTCCCCTCAAAAAACAACCAGTAGTCGGTATCAGCAACAAGCGGCAAAATACCATTCGACCAGCCGGAATCTCGAATACCACGCACTGCATCAATCCCCTCTTCTATAATAAAGGCTGCTTGCAGGCGCTCACCGGCATCATCTACTAAGCGCGAACCAAGCTTTCCAACCTCGGCGATACCGAAAAGAAACAAAGTAACGAGGGCGGCCCCGACGACAACCTCGATTAAACCAAATCCGCGCGCCGCACCTGCGGCACGGGAAATCCTAAATCCTTCCGCCAGAGGCGGATCCGCCTTTGGCGGAAAACTCGAAACTCTAAACAAATTCGAAACTCGAATTTTTAAAAATTCAAACACGAGTTTTGAATTTTGGATTTTGGTCATTGTGATTTGTTTAGGATTTAGAATTTAGGGTTTTCGTCTATTGTATCTCCACCAGTCCTGACGACCGCACATTAATAACTCTTGTATTCATACCCTGAGTCAAAGTTAATGCTCCGGTATTGTCGGTCTCGCCGCTGATACGTTTAAATACGACATCGGATAGGCCGGAGATGGTTACGGTTGTCGAAAAAGTAAAAACCTCGTTATCAGCGGCACCGTCCGAATAAGTAGCGCCTTTAAAAAGGGTCGTAGCACTACTCACAACATGCACCCCCCACTCCGAAGCGTCTTTAGATTCTATAGTCCGCCGCCGAGCTTCACGAAACTGATTTAGCACGCCATCTACGGCATAATTCATATCTGCCGCTCTTCGGAAAGAAGCGAGTCCACCAAGTAAAACAGTAAGAACTGCTCCGATAACCGCAACCGAAATGAGAAGTTCGACTAAAGTAAACCCACTCGAAATGCTGAATGCTGAATGCTGAATGCTGAATATTAATTTGGCGCCCGTCGTCTTGCGAGGGTTTTTACCTTTTAGCATTTGGCATTCGGCATTTGGCATTGGTTTAACTCTATTATACCGCCTACGCGCCAACCAAAAAAGCGGCACGTCTGCCGCCTTTTTATACATCGTCTATTGCGCCTCGACTCTCAGATCCGCCTTGGCGGTTCCTGATAACGGCCAGTATGAAGTAATAAATGGCGCGTCGGCCACAAATATGACTGTCGTTTGGCCGCCGGGCTTTACGGTCACGATTTTAAACTTGACTGACCAGAAATCAAGACCGCCATAATAAACATTTTTCTCACGTACCAAAAATGATACCACAATATCGGCTCCGCGCCCCCAATCTCTAACGGGATTGGCATTTTTATTACTTCACGATCACCGTCATCGGCCACGTGCCGCCGTTGACGCCGTTTGAATCCGTAATTTTTATCTGGAATTTGTATGTTCCGGCTATTGTCGGTATGCCGGAAAGGACGCCTGTGGAGGAATCGAGAACGAGTCCGGGCGGCAAAGAACCGTAATAAAGTCCCCATGTATATGGCGCTACACCGCCCGAAGCAGAAAATGTTGTCTTAACCGCCACCCCGACAGTCGCGCTTGAGAAATAAATAGAAGAACGCACATTGTACGGCTCCCACTTAAATACGCCGCCGAGATACGTAAGCGTTTTTGGCGCACAGCCATTGGCCAACGGAATTACGATTGACGGAGAAAGATGGTACGTACTTGTGGTCGGATCATATACTCTAACCTGCAAATCATGCCCTAAAGCCAGAATTTGCCAACCCCAATAACCGGAGTCAGGATACGATACGCCGGGGCTCGCAAGGGTAGAAACCCCCGGACTGAATATACCGACATTAGTATAGAAGTAAAGCCCGGTCATCGGCCACATCGGCACATCGCCTAAGTCATTATCCCCTTTAGACAAAACCATTGATGTATCCGGAGCAAAATCAAAGATGTGCCGAAACCAGTTTATGTTTTCGGTTCCCTTCATCCACCTTTCTGCCCAATTCGCATAGCATGTCGGCCAGCCATTAACCGGAGATTTATACCAAGTTTGACCAGAAATCAAATCGGCAGTTGTTGTAGAGATGGAAAACCGTCCTTCAGAATCGGTCGTTGCTACCGTAACACCGCTTGCAGAATTTACCCCCGCCGGAAAGAGGAAACTATGAAGCCGGGTATTGATAAGCGGGTTTGAGTTAAGACTATTTATTAATCTGCCGCGCAAAGTAACCGGGTCTGGCACCGATATAACGCTGAATACGGCGTCGCTTGCATCGTTTGTGGCTGCGTCAGCAGAATCCGAAATTACCAAAGCATAATCTACGCCGTCAAGAATGTCCGTTGGGACCGCCAAGGCGTAGTTAAATCCGGTACCGGAAATATATGATGTTGTCTGCCACGAATAATATTTTTGAGGAACATTTGAAGCAAGCCGTCTCAAAAATGTTCCACCTTTATAAAGATCGATGTTCACGGATTGGCTTGAGATGTTGCCGGAATTCCAGCGCACGGTAGTTTGGAACCCTTTGAACAGGGTTTCGCCGCCATTCGGTTTTACCAATGTGATCGTTGATTTTGGAACAATAGAGAATTTGCCGTCACCCGCGTCCTTAACCAGCGCATTTTTAATATCAGCAATCTCAATAGTGTAATCATCTGCGCCTGGAATGTCCGAGGTCGGAGTCCACGAATAAATAAATACGCCCGTGTGTGCTCCCTGCGGAACATTATCGGCAATCGTTTTATAAAACACCCCGTTCTTGAGCAAATTTATTTTTACCGCTTGGCTGACAATGCTTGTTGCTTCCCATGAAACTGTCGCGCTCGTTCCGTACACCAACTTTTCCCCGCCGTTAGGAGAAAGAACGGCGATTTTTGGTGCCGGCAAAATGGTAAACGGCTGATCGCTGACATCCCTATTATAAAACCTTGCGGAACCGAGCCAATAACTCTCATAGTTGCCCGCTTCATTCTCGGAAACAGCAAAAACTTTATATTTTCCTGGCGACACTGGCCAGCAATTAAAGTTTGCGTCACAGACATTCCGCGAATCCCAAAGAAATTGCTGGGCCCCAATTGGTAAGCCGCTGCCTATTGAACCGACCAGCAAATCTCCAAAACTTGCCAGGTTGATCGAAAAATCTTCAGTAGCCGCTTCCTCGAGAAGCCACAGATTGACCGAGCCGGTACCGCCCGACCACTTAATTGAATTTTGCGAGCCTTGGACAAATTGTTCACCGCCATTTGGCAAAACGAGTCCAACCGGCGTTACTTGCTGAATCACCGCAAAGAAAAGCTCATTAGAAATGCCATTTTTATTTGTGACGCTCACTGAACAGCTAAGATCCGGAGGCACGCAGGGCGTGGCAGGGATTGTAAATTTAAGAGTAATACCGTCTGCCGACGTCAGCCCTTCTATTTTTGCATAAGTATATACGCCGGTCTTGTTAAAGCCGCCGCCCAAAGTAACAGTGTTGCTTGAGGAAGTAAAACCCGTTCCGGTAAGGATAATTTGATCGCCGACTTTTCCGTAAGCAGGCGACAAAGAAAGAAGAATCAAATCCTGTTTTTTGCGGGAAGGTTCCGGCGGTTCGTTTTGCGGCGGCTCCGGCGTATTGGATTGGGCGAGCTTAAACGGCCTTGCGTTGGAAATGCCGTTTTCGTTCACAACTTTTATGGGGCAGGCCTCGTGTCCGTCTTGGGCGCATTGAATATCCGGCGTAATGAAAAATTTAATAGATGTGCCGTCTGACGAAGCAAGGTCTTTTAGCCAAATGCGCCCTTTTATGAAGATGGAGTTTTTTTCAAAAGTGAAACCGGAGCCGGTTATTATAAGCTCATCATTGACCGAAGGATTTCCAGAAGAAACGGAGGTTATATGCGGCCGCGATTTACGGCTTACCGCCGCTTCCAGCCCACCAAGTTTCTCCCTTGTTTGCGGGCCGACCCTGCCAACAACCTCTAAACCTAATTTTTCCTGAAGCTTTTTTACCGCGTTTTCAGTCGCCAGCCCAAAGAAACCGGTTGCCAGCCCCTGCGGATAGATATCCGGAAATTTCTTTAAAAGTTCCTGAATTTCTTTGACATCATCGCCGGAACTGCCTTGGGACAAATCTCTCGCCGGCGTTAACGGTTTTGGTATGTCGGCAAACTCGTTTAATTTTTCACGCGTCTTTGGTCCAACAATACCGACCGACTCAAGGCCATTTCGTTCTTGAAACCTCTTAACTGCTCTTTCTGTTGCCGGACCAAAGAACCCAGTGGCAAGCCCTTCCGGATAAACTCCGCGGCTATTCAAAACCTCTTGCAGTCTTCTAACATCGTCTCCGGTAGAGCCGCGGCGAAGTGTTTTTGTAAACGGCGCCGGGTTTTCTAATTCGGCAATGCGCACACGGAGATACTTAATCTCGTCATCAAGAAGTTCAACTTCTCTTTTTTTTGCCGCCGACTGCTCATCTTTCTTTAGTTTTGAAACTTGGTCCTCGTAAGATTCAAGTTCCCTTCGAAATTCCTGAATACGAGACTGCCTCTTTCCGTCTTGAGGAGACGCTTGAGCAAGACGAACACTTGCCAAGAGCGCCTCTACCCCGCTTTTAACGGACGCAAGGTTAGGGTTAGGACCGGCAAGTTGGGCGTTCGCCGAATGCCCAAAATCAAAACCCATAAACACAAAAACCGCGGCAGTTAAGAAAAACGCCGTTATGACAACAAAAATTGTTTGTCTCTTCATAACTTATAAAGTTTTATATTGTAAACAATCTTATTCTATCACGTAATTTATAAAATAGCTTATCCACATCCGCCTATTTACAAACCCCCCAGCCCCGAATAAATCGGTTGAATCATTGATATCGCAAAAAAACCGACCATGGCACCGATAGCTATCATAAGAAGCGGTTCAACAATACTTGAGAGATTTTTTGTGGCATTTGATACCTCCGACTCATAAAAAAGCGCGAGGCGGAGAAGCATCCGGCTCATCGTCCCGGTTTCCTCGCCAACCTCAAGCATCTGGGTAACAAGCGGCGGATAAAGTCGTGGACGCTCTTTCAAAATGGCGCTCAAGCTGCGGCCTTTTTGAATTTCAGTTGACGCAGTAAAAAGAGAATCTCTGAAGTGGACGTTGCCGAGCACGCGCGCGGTAATTTCAAGCGAACGCGCAATCGGTAAGCCGGAAGAAACAAGGGCGGAAAGAATTCTCGCAAAACGCGCCGAATTAAACTTTCGCACCAATTCGCCGAAAATCGGCAAATGAAGAGCGCTTGTGCTCTGGTATCGCTTCCCTCGTTCCGTCCTTAAAAAGAGAGCCGCCAAATAAGCAGCGACCAAAATCAATCCAAGAAGCAATAAATAATAATTAATAAGTATTTCCGAAGTCTTAATAATAAGCCGGGTGGTAAACGGCAAAGGAATATTCAATTCATGAAACGTCGCCGTCAGGGTCGGCACGACATAAATCATCATAAGGACGCCGATAAGAATAAGCGCAAAGATGACGATTGCCGGATAAATCAACGCGCCTCTTACCCGGGAGACAAGATCGTGATCGCGCTTCATTTGGCGCGCCAGGAGACGTAAAACGTATCCAAGCTTGCCCGATGCCTCTCCAGACTCAACCATGTGGATAAAAAGCGGCCCGAAGGTTTTTTCATGCAGCGCGAGTGATTCAGCAAAACTCTTCCCTTTTAAGACCGACCCGCGAAGATCCGAAATAATTGTTTTAAATTTTATGTTTTCGGTCTGCTCCTCACTCGCCTGAAGAGCCTTTGCAAGCGAAAGGCCGGCGCCAACCATAACCGCCAAGTTCCGAGAGAATACCATGCGCTCAACTAACGTCACTCCCTTCAAAAATGAAATGATCGACGTAAGAGAAAAACCGGCCCTTCGAGAGCCCCCTTTCTCTTTGATCTCAAGTAAAAAAAACCCCTCGCTTTTCAGCTTTTCAGCAAGGCCATGCTCGCTTTCTGCCTCGCGCTCCCCAAAAGAAGATTTGCCGGCCTTATCAACCGCGGTGTAGGTGTATAACATGCTTCGCATCAACGAATTACGAATCTCATACGAATTTACGAATAACCTATTTGGCAATTAGTATATTCGCAACCGATTCGTAATTCGATGATGATTTATTCACTGGTTACTCTCAATACTTCCTCAATCGTCGTAATACCTTGTGCGGCCTTAATAAACCCGTCCTCAAGCATGGTTACCATTCCCTCGTTTCTCGCCTGGCTATCTATTTCTCCGGCCGAAGCATTCTTTAAGATGAGTTCTTTAATTTTTTCTGAAAGAAGAATGATCTCGTGGATTCCAATCCTGCCTTTGTAGCCATCGGGGCATTCATCGCCCGGCTTCGGCTTGGGCCACAAGATATCCCTGATATTTGCTTTAGGCGCAACAATTTTTTCTTTTCTTAAAAGCGAAATAATCCTCTCCAAATCAACTTCTTTTTCTAATACGCTGATTTCCGCGTCGGTCAGTTTGGCTTTTGTATGCTCCGGACAAATTGTCCGCACGAGCCGCTGAGCAGTAATAGCGACAACGGTGGACGCGATCAAAAACGGCTCAACTTTCATGTCGAGAAGCCTGGGCAGGGCGCCGGCGGCATTATTCGTATGTATTGTCGAAAGAACAAGATGACCGGTGAGCGCGGCGTTGATAGCAAGTCCCGCGGTTTCGTTGTCCCGAATCTCTCCAACCATGATGATATTCGGATCCTGTCGCAACAAAGAACGAAGGCCGTTTGCAAAACTCAATCCGATATCAGGCTTCACTTGAGTTTGATTAATCCGCGGAATCCGATACTCAATCGGGTCCTCAACGGTCGAAATATTCACGCCTGCCTTGTTTAAAATATCAATAAGCGTGTAAAGCGTCGTTGTCTTTCCGGACCCCGTAGGACCGGTCACTAAAACAATACCGGTCGTTTTCTTTATCGCCCGATGGATTTCTTCAATCTGATCCTGGCGGAACCCCAATCGTTCAAGCGTAAACCCTTTCGCTGTTTCCGGCAGAAGCCGGAGAACTATTTTTTCACCGTCAAAAACAGGAATAACCGAAACCCGAATGGAAACCTTAAGGTCTTTTGTTTCAACCTTAAATCTCCCGTCCTGAGGAAGGCGGTGCTCATCCAATTTGAGATTAGAAAGCACTTTTATCCGAGCGACAACTGCCTCAGCGAGCTGGCGCGGAAGAACTGTCGCATCATGAAGGATGCCGTCAACCCGATATCTCACGATCAACTCCTTTTCAGCCGGTTCAATATGAATATCTGACGCATCCTGCAAAATAGCGTGATGAACCAGGGTATCAACGATTTTCACAATCGGCAATTCTTCCGCCTTTTTTTTCAAGTCCTCACTGGTGACAGCGCCGGTTACAACCGGCACGACCCCCTCTGCCTCTTTTCGAAGAATCTGTCCGAACTCCGTCTCAAGAGTTTTTTGATACTGTTTGAGCGCCGCGTTAAGAGACTCCGGAGAAGTAAGTCGCGGTAAAACCCGCAGGCCGCTTGTTTTTTTAATAAAATCAACGGTTTGAATATCGTCGGGGTCAAGCATGGCAACTTCAAGATCCCCGCCGCTCAAACGGTATGCAACAATACTGTTTTTCCGAGCTACGGGTTCGGGGATAATCGTCAAAATGTTCTGATCGATAACCTCGTTTTGCAAATCAACAGTCGGTATTCCCCGAATGTATGCGACAAGACGCAATAACTTGTCTTCGGCGAGAAGTTTTTTTTCCAATATGACATCCGCCAAAGTCTTTCCCTCGCGCTTTGCCCCATGCTCTGCGCCAGAAAGAACATCCTTGTCAATAAGTCCCTGGTCAAGGATAAATGCCTTTAATTGTGAGTCGTCAACACGCATGCTTCGCCATCAACGAATTACGAATCTCGTACGAATTTACGAATAATTTATTTTGACAATTCGCATATTCGCAACTGATTCGTAATTCGATGATAATTTATTCTCTAAGAAGATTCTTCACCTTCTCAAGCACCTCATCTAAAAGATAGTTCGTTTTCACGAGATATGCCGCCGCCCCGGACTCAAGCGCGCGATCAACATCTTCTGCGCTTTCCAAGTTAGTCAGAACAACGACCGGTATAGAACTCAAGGCTTCATCGCGTTTTAACTCGCTTAAGACCCCAAACCCGTCTTTCTTTGGCAGAATGAGGTCGAGAAGAATAAGGTCTGGCTTCTCCCGCCGAGCAGTTTCAAGACCAGACAAACCGTCATACGCCGAGACGACGTTAAAACCCGAATCTTCAAGAAAACCGCTAAGCATCTCTTGCATCGCGGGCTCGTCTTCAATAAATAGTATCTTCTTCACACTTCGCATCAACGAATTACGAATCTCGTACGAATTTATGAATAATTTATTGTGACAATTCGCATATTCGCAACTGATTCGTAATTCGATGATAATTTATTCACTTATAAATTGGTAACCGAAACCAGAAGGTCGACCCCTTGCCTTCTTGGGATTCAAAACCCATCTCCCCGCCGAGCTCCGCAATAACGACCCTTGCGATATAAAGTCCGAGGCCTGTTCCTTGCGGCTGAGGAAAACGCCCGCTTTCTCCTCTAAAAAATTTCTGGAAAATATGCTTTTGCTGGCCTGCCGGAATACCAGCGCCATGATCACGAATCCGCCACTCGGCGACACCCTGTCCCATATCAGAAATAGTAATAATAATTTCTCCACCCGCGAAAGAATAACGGATTGCATTATCAAGAAGATTTTGCACCACCATACGCAGCCGTTCCGCATCTCCCAAAACCATTGCCCCTTTCTGACCCTCAAAGCGAATCAGGGTACGAAGAGCTTCTCGTTCCGCTTTTAAAGACTTCACGACCTCTCCCGTCAGCTCGCCGAGAGAAACCGGCGACCGGCGCAAAACAAAGCGCCGAGCTTCAATTCTTGAAACATCCAGAAGCAAACCAACCAAACGGATCATCCGTTCATTATTATCCCGGAGAAGTGCGATATACTCCTTTTGTTGCTGCGACAAGGTTTTTTGCTCCTGCCCCAAAAGCTCCAAAGCCCACTTAAAAATCGCAAGCGGGGTTCGCAACTGATGAGAAACCATATTGAGAAATTCGGTTTTGATCCTATTCGCTTCAACAACCTTATTAAACCCGGCGATAAGGAAATTACCCACCGCAAAAATGAGCAATGCGATAAAAAGAACAATAAGCGCAGCAATCTCCGGTTCTGCAACAAGACGCTCCGCAAATATGTAAATACTAACAACCGTTACGATATTTACGATGCCCATGACGATAAAAAGAAACGGAGGACATTCCCAAAGAGGAAGCCGGTTCTCGCGGCATTCTCCTATAAAATTCAATTTTTCAAAAACAGC
>JACPMF010000006.1 GCA_016186145.1 Candidatus Sungiibacteriota bacterium
ACTTTCGAAACTCAACGCTTCTTGTGATGGAAGATCCGGCTTCCGGCAATACGCTTCTTGAAATCCAACGGATATTCGCTGACCCCGAATTTCGGCAGTTCAAGGTTTCCAAATCAAAAAACGTGGTGGTAAACACCTTCTGGAGAGAGATGGCTGAGAAAGCGACCGGCGAGCAGGCGATTTCAAATTACGGCCCCTATATTACTTCTAAGTTCGACAATTTTCTTGCAAACGAGATTATGCGCCCGATAATTGCGCAGGAGCATTCGGCGTTTAATTTCCGGGGCGTGATCGACAATAAAAAGATTCTTCTTATCAATCTTTCCAAGGGACGGCTCGGGGAATTGAATTCTTCCCTGATCGGCCTCATAATGGTGGGGAAGTTATTGATGGCTTCGCTTTCTCGCGTTGATATGCCAGAAACGGAGCGGAATGATTTTTACCTCTACATTGACGAGTTCCAGAACGTTACTACGCCGTCGATTGCCACCATTCTTTCCGAGGCGCGAAAATACAAGCTCGATTTGATTATTACGCACCAATTCATCGGCCAGCTTGACGAGCAAATAAAGAAGGCGGTTTTCGGCAATGTCGGCTCGATGGTAAGCTTCCGTATTGGGGCTGACGATACGGAGTTTATGGCAAAGCAGTTTGAGCCGGTTTTTGACCAAAACGATCTTCTTAATGTTGATAATTATAATGCATTTGTAAAGATTTTAACCCGCGGGCAAACATCAAAGCCGTTTAATATTAGAACATATCCGCCTGTTCAGCCGAACGCCGAGATTGCGGAACGGATCAAGGAATACTCGCGCGCCAAATACGGACGGCCGCGGGAAGAGGTAGAGCGGGAAATTTTCGCAAGATACAAGGTATAAAAGAAAATCGAATCATGAATAATGAATTATGAATCAGGAATAAAAACCGCCCCCCATGTTCATAATTCTTAATTCCTAATTCTGCAAATTGTGGTTAAAGAATACTTTGTTGAAGAAAAAAATAAAGAAACAGGAGAAACCCGCCGGCAAAAACTGGGGCCGGCTTATTTTGAGGATTCCCCGCAATTTAAGCGGGATCTCGAGATGGCAACAGGCGTAGCGCGCCAGGCGATTTTCGAATTTTTTGGTGAAGCGTACAATGATGATCCGGGTAAAGGGAAAACCGATGCATTGTCGGCCGCGCGCGAAGCGGAAGCGCGATTGCGGCAAGAAAAACACGATGCAACTCTTGCTCTTGCCGCAGTAGAATCAGAAATAGGCCTTATTGATTTCACTGAAGATGCGCGGGAAGAGCGGACTCGAGAAGCCGGGGCGGATGATATGGGAAGCGCTATTGAAAATCTTCAGGAGGCGCGAGAGAGACGGATTGTACTTGAGCGCGCGAGTGAACTTCTTTTTGCGGTTCACCCCTCGATTACCGGGCTTTACGAACGAAGTGATATTGCCGAGTGGCTGCGGCTTCGCATGGAAAACCTTTCTCATCGTATTAGACAGCAGAAAAATAAAGACGATACGCCATCTAATGTTGAAGTGGGGAATTTAGCCAATATTGAAGACAGTATGGGTCGGTATCTAAAAGGCAACCCTTCGGCGGCGGACTATCAGACCATCATGCAAGAAGCTGAAGAGCAGATGGCCGGAGAGCGGAGGCGTCTTGGGGCGCTCATGCTGAAATACGCCGATGGAGAGTTTAGGGATGACAAAATATATCAGGATATGGTGAAAAGCGAGCAGCTGCTCGGCCAGTTTTATCAAATGGAGCGATTGCTCGCGGAAGAGCAGCGGGAAAGACGGCATGCAAAAACAATCTGACATTTTCATCGCGGCGATTATCGGATTCGGTTTCGGGCTTTTTGCAATTCCGGTACTTTTTAATCTTGGATCATGGGGGCCGGGATTTTGGTTTTTGTTGCCGGTTTTATTTTCGTTGTTTGCGGCGGGCGCATTTTTTCTTGCCCGTTTTTTTTCAAAATTCTGGCCCCCGCTTCTTCAATTCGCAAAATTCGCCGCAGTCGGCGCGCTGAACTTTGCCATTGATTTCGGAGTCCTCAACGGGCTTATATTTCTCACGGGAATTGCCGCAGGTTCCCAGTTTATTGTTTTTAAAACAATTTCGGTTGTGCTCGCGATAACAAACAGCTACCTATGGAATAAATTCTGGACTTTTCAGGATCGCGAAATAAAAGGCGCGGGAAGGGAGTTTCTGGAATTTCTTATTGTAACCCTTATCGGTATTGGCATTAACGTGGGGGCGGCTCATTTTATGGTGAACATTCTTGGTCCGCAGGGGGGGATTGACCCGAAGGCCTGGGCAAATATCGGCGCCGGAGTCTCGGTGGTCGTTACACTCTTTTGGAACTTCTTCGGCTACAAGTTTTTTGTTTTTAAAAAGGCCGAGGTGTCCGAAGTACAAACACCCAACTGGCATTAAATGAAGGGTTGATGTCTGTATAATTAATAATTTATTATAATAACAGCGACTGTATTTTCATATAATCCAGCTCACTCCATCACTCCCTCATTCGCGCGAATGAGGGAGTGATGGAGTGATGAAAACGTCAAAACGCAAGTAAGCGGGGGGGGGGGCGTATGGGTATAAAATTTATGAAACCGCAAAGTGCAAAAATTGATTTAAAAATTGAAAGAGTCCTTAAAAGTCTGGCTAATCGCAGGCGTTTGGCCATTTTAAAATATCTTGCTAAAACGCGTTTTGCAACGGTCAATGATATTGCAGAGGAAATCCACCTCTCACATAAATCAACCTCAAAACATTTAAAAATACTTACCGCAGTTGATATACTTGAACATGAGCAAAGCAATAAATATGTCTTCTATCGGGTTGCTGATGATTTGCCGACACTCGTACATCCAATAATAAAGATGCTTTAATACTTATTTTACTGCAGCATTATCTTTATGCAATCTGTATTCAGTATTCATTCGCACATTCGCGCGAATGAGGGAGGAGAAATGAATGGGGAAAAAATGGAAAATGAACGTAGGAAGAATGAGATTGAAGGGGAGGCTTGCGCTTTTTGTGTAAATATGCAACTAATTACATATAAACACAATCAATACCGCGGCCCTTTAAAATAAACGAAACAGGAGGATTGCCATGCGGAGGCTAAGAACCGCTTTCCAGATCATAACGGCCATTTTCATCCTACTGATCCCGGCACCACTTGTTTTTGCCGGCCAAACACTGCTTGCGCGAGAAGAGGTTAGAATTACAGCTGATGGCGGCGTGGAAGCAATCAGGGATGCGCTGGGTAAGGAAATGCCTTCATTGATAGAGCGGATGGAAAATCATCAGTGCGCAATTAAGGCCAGGAGTGAAGAACGTATTCTTAAGATTCGCTTTAATGTCATTTTTAAGGAAGTTGTGGATGGTAACCATACGATAGTCATGGAAGTGTATAGTGACGAGTGCAGCTAAAAATTGATTATCCCGGCTATGCCGGGGTTTTTATTGACAAAAAGGTTGCAATTTGATACGCTTGATTTGATCCTGCGGCAGAGTTGGCATATCAGCGATTGATGTTGCAGGAGTTGTGCCTCGGGGAAGCCACCGAGTCACCCAGCCGGGTCTCACGGCGCCATGGGTTGGCGCGCTGCGACTCCGGCTCTTTTATTTTGTATTTCCTGTGTTAAAGTAATAGCGATATGAATAATCAAGTGCTTTATCGGAAACATCGCCCGAAAAGTTTTGAGGAAGTGGTCGGGCAGGGGCATGTTGTTCTCCCGATCACAAATGCCATACGCATGGATAAAATCGCCCACGCGTATTTATTTTCGGGACCCCGTGGAACCGGAAAAACTACCATTGCCCGGCTCATTGCAAAAGCCGCGAATTGCGCCAATTTGTCCAAAATTTCTGAAGGAAATTTTGTTGACAAATTGAGCGTCCGCCGACCTGTCCGCCAAAGCTTTAGCGTCGGCGGAAGCCTTGGCGAAGGCGGATTATCCATACCTTGTAACTCATGCGATCCGTGCGTTCAATTCAACGAAGGGAAATCTTTTGACGTTATTGAGATTGACGCGGCATCAAACACCGGTGTTGATGATATGCGCGAGCTTCGCGAGGCAGTACGGTTCGTGCCGGCCGGCGGTAATAAAAAAACCTACATTATTGACGAAGTGCATATGCTTTCCAAAGGCGCGTTTAACGCTCTTTTGAAAACGCTTGAGGAGCCGCCGGAGCATGCAATCTTTGTTCTTGCCACAACAGAGCTTGAAAAAGTGCCGGCAACGATTGTCTCCCGTACCCAGCATTACGAATTTCGGAGGCCGTCAATGACGGACATAGTGAGGCGCCTCAAGACCGTTGCCGAACTTGAAAAAGTCGCGCTTGAAAGTCAGGCCGCCCAAACAATTGCTTTTGTGGCGGAAGGTTCTTTGCGGGATGCCGAAAGCATTCTTGGAAAAATTCTTGCGGTGGAAAACAAGAAGATTACCGAGGAGGAAATTAACGAAACTCTCGGAATTCCGCGGCGGATTCTGCTTCGTGAAATGGTTACGGCGGCCGCCGCGAAAGACCGGAAACGGCTGCTTGAGTTGGCGAGCGAACTTACCGCCGGCGGTTATGATTACTCTTACGCCGTAAAAATGCTTATTCAATATTTCCGAAACATGCTGTTGCTGAAAATAGATCCATCGTTTGTCGAACTCGCTCGGCAAGAAATGCCCGAAGAAGATATCGCATTTATTCGGGAACAAGGCGGGCGTTTTTCGGATCTGCGAGTTAAAAACGCGCTTGCTTCGCTTATTGACGCTATGGCGAACTTTAAAAAATCCCCAATCCCGCAACTTCCCCTTGAACTTGCGCTTCTTGAGATTGTTGAAGAGGGCAAGGGCAACGAACAGCCATGAAGTTATATCTGATACGCCATGGAGAAAGCGAGTCAAACGCCTCCGGATATTATTTGGGGAAGGACTCCAAGCTTTCAATCGCAGGCCGCACGCAAGCGCGCAAACTTG
The DNA here is from genome assembly GCA_016186145.1 of Candidatus Sungiibacteriota bacterium. Classification (GTDB taxonomy): domain Bacteria; phylum Patescibacteriota; class Minisyncoccia; order Sungbacterales; family SURF-37; genus JACPMF01. The sequence goes on from JACPMF010000006.1 coordinate 4,977, forward strand.
CGCGGCGATTTGTTAAAATCCCCATTAATCTTGTTGTAGCGAGTGATTATCGGCGGGCAATCAGCACCGCCGAGATTATCGGGAGGGTAAAAAAGAAAAAAGTTGTCATTATTCCTTTTCTTGGCGAAGAAAGATACCCGACGGAATTTGAGCGAAAGCACACCAATGACCCTGAAGTTGCGCGAATGCGGCGGATTTTACGGAAGAATAGAAACAAAAAGGGATGGCATTATTCCGACGAAGAAAATTTCTTTGATTTGAAACTGCGGATACAGAAATTTTTAAAGGTTTTAGGCCGGCGGAAGGAAAAAAGTATTCTTGCGGTGGGGCACGGCATATCTAATCGGATGATTGTCGGACTTATGCTGTTTGGGTGAAAGCTCACGCGGACATATTCCAAAGACTCCGTCGCGGGCTTTTAACCAGAAATACCGGTATTACGATGTGCGAGTTTGAAGACGGCCAATGGCGCATTCATACATGGAATGACCACGCGCATCTCGGATAAATCGATAATTGGGGGATCGTCTAATGGTAGGACACTGCCCTTTGAAGGCAGGTATCGGGGTTCGAGTCCCTGTCCCCCAGGATTAGAGGGAAGTATCGAGTGACCAGGACGGGTCGTAAAAGACCCCCCCTATGGCTGATGCTTTCCTTAGCTCGTCACCATCACGTCATACCGGCTGAGTGCCGTATCCAAAACGAAAGATCGCCTCCCAAGGCGGTTTTTCGTTAGAAATACCTTTAGTATACATATGTATACTTGACTTTTCTATTATAATAGATTATACTGCTTATATATGGCAATCAATAAAGCAGAATTTATTACTGTGGCTGAAATGGCCAAAATGCTTGGGGTTACCCGAGCGGCAATAAACAAGCAAATTTCAGAGAAAAAGATCCCTGCTGAGAAGGTCGGGCGTAATTACCTAATCCCCAAAACGGCCCTTCCGGCTGGGCTTGAGGAGCGTATTCGGACTGAGCAAAAGAAAGCCACCGATACGGTTATCAAGAAAAGCCATCATCACGATCTCGATTTTGAGAAAGAACTGTGGGCGGCGGCAGACAAGCTTCGCGGCAATATTGATGTCTCCGAATACAAAAACATAGTCCTCGGACTCCTCTTCTTAAAATATATCTCTGACGCTTTTTACAAACGACGTGAAGAACTCGCGGGTTTTACTCGTGATTCGAAGAATGAGGATTTTTATGTGAAAGACGATAAGGCTCGCGCCCAAGTTCTTGAGACCAAAGATTTCTATAAGAGTGTTGGTGTGTTCTATGTACCAGAGAAATCTCGCTGGGAATATTTGCAGACAAAGACGATGCAGTCCGATATCGGGCAAGCGCTCGATAAGGCAATGGATCTTATCGAAGAGGACAACCGCGCCGAGCTTGAGGGGGTTCTCCCTAAAATTTATACTCGCACAACCTTGGATCATGCTGTAATTGGCGAACTCGTAAATATATTTTCTCGCATTTCATTCAATCACGACTTTGACAGGGAGAAAGACATACTCGGCCGCATTTACGAATATTTCCTTGGTCAATTTGCTTCTTCTGAAGGCAAGCGTGGTGGTGAATTTTTTACTGCACGATCGATTGTTAATTTACTGGTAGAGATTCTTGAGCCATATGAAAATGCGCGGGTTCTTGATCCGGCCTGCGGAAGCGGCGGCATGTTTGTTTCTATGGGTGAATATCTGCGAAAACACGGGCAAGATCCATCGAAGCTTGCTGTCAATGGCCAAGAGAGTAACCAAACAACACTTCGTCTTGCAAAAATGAATCTCGCGATCCGTGGACTCTCTGGGAAAATTGAGCTTGGGAATAGTTATTACCAAGACAAGTTTCCCCACCTGCAAGCCGACTTCGTAATCGCCAATCCTCCGTTTAATGCAGAATGGGAACCGTCAAAACTTGCCGACAACGATCCTCGCATGACACTAGGAGCCCCCCCAGGCAGTAACGCCAACTTTATGTGGATTCAACACTTCGCGCACCATTTAGCGCCAAATGGTCAGGCTGGGTTCGTTATGCCAAATGGAGCACTGGCAGTTTCTGGTAGAGAGGGTGATCTTCGTCAGAAATTGATCGAAGCGGATCTTGTCGACGCAATAATCACCTGCCCTTCAAAGCTTTTCTATAACGTCACTCTTCCAGTATCTCTCTGGTTCCTTTCGAAAAATAAATCCGGAGACCGTTTCCGTAGTCGCTCTGGCGAGATCCTATTTGTGGACGCTAGGGATACATTCGAGCAAATTTCTCGTAAGCAAGTTGTTTTCAACCCTACGCAAATCCAGAAAATTGCAAACACTGTTCGAGCATGGCGCGGAGAAAAGAGGTATGGCGAATACAAGGATGTCCCGGGTTTTTGTAAATCTGTTGATGTTAATAGAGTAAAAAAGAATCACTATATCTTGAGTCCAGAAAAATATGTTGATTCCGTTGTGATCCAGGGAGATGGGATATCATTCAAAAATGATCTTGAAAATACATCCAAGTTTTTAAAACAGCAGACAATAAAATATAAAGAGTTCGATCATAAAATATCCACCAGTCTAAATGAATTTTACCCGAGCTCTGATTGGAATAATATAAACTATTCATCGACAAGTGTTTTAGAAAGCCTAGCTTCTAAAATATTTGACGAGTGGTTTAATCGTTACCATATTCCTGGACGTAAAAAACTGAAGTTGGTTGAGCAGGATGATAAATTAATTCCGGAAGAATGGGGCGTAAAAAAGTTGGACGAAGTGGTGGATATTTCTATTGGACGAACTCCACCGAGGGAGCAGTATGAGTGGTTTTCTAGAAATGCAGAGGATATAAAATGGATCTCCATAAAAGATCTCGGCACCAGTGGTGCATTTATACTTGACACCGAAGAGCGTCTAACAAGAGCAGCGGTTCAAAAATTTAATATTTCAATTATTCCAAAAAATACCGTTATCGTTAGTTTTAAACTCACGGTGGGACGTGTTGCGATTACGACGGAGAACATGTTGTCGAATGAGGCTATAGCGCACCTGAAAACAAAAAAACAGCCACACATTCCATTCCAGTACCTCTATTTACTCATGAAAAAATATAATTATGCCTCTCTCGCTAGTACTTCTTCCATTGCAAACGCCGTAAACTCAAAGACTATAAAAAATATTGAGATCGCAATTCCTGACCCTCAAACCCTGAGTCTTTTCGAGAAGATCATGACGCCTATCTTTGAAAAGATTTACGCGCTGCAGACAGAAGAAAGGGAGTTAAAAAAACTGAGGAATCAGCTATCGGTCAACTAAAATCATGAACCCACTCAACGAAAATAATCTAACAGAGCAATCACTCATTGAATGGCTTCAAGCTCAGGGTTATGAGTATGTTTATGGTCCAGCAATTGCTCCGGGACAACCTAGCGCAGAGCGTGAGGATTTTCGTGGTGTTGTACTTAAAAATCGTTTGCTTTCTGGTGTCCGTCGTTTCAATCCCCAGCTTCCAGCTGAACAAGCAGAACAAGTCGTGGATGATATCGCCGGATATCATAATGCTGACCTCGTTCTTGGCAACAAAGAAATGTTCACCCTCCTTACCGAGGGGGCGAAGAAGACGTGGCGAGAAAAGGGTGAGGAAAAGACCGAAGTCGTGAAGTTGATTGACTTCACAAATGTGGACGCGAACGAATTCTTGATCGTCAACCAGTTTACAATCCAGGGTATCGAGAACGTTTGCCGCCTCGATGGCGTTGTTTTTGTAAACGGTCTTCCTCTTGGAGTCCTTGAACTCAAGAGTCCCGTACGTGAGGAAGCGACGATCGGTCAGGCGTACCGCGACATAGAATATTACAAAAGGGAAATACCGAGAATCTTCTTCTATAACCAAGTCCTTTGCTTATCTGACCTTACAGAAGCACGTCATGGAACGATATCTTCATCATGGGAGCGATATAGCGCGTGGAAAGGAATTGAATCAGAAACGGATGCACCTAAAGGAGCGGCGGAGCTTGAGGTTCTTGCTAGGGGTCTTTTTAACAAGGCGCGGCTTCTCGATGTAATTCAGAACTTTACGGTTTTTGAGGCCGACGGAGATGGTGACGCGGTGACGTACACAAAAAAATCTGCTTTGTACCATCAGTACTACGGCGTAAATAAGACGATTCAAAGCACTGTGCATTCAGTGCTTGGAGAGCGGGAAAGAAAAATTGGTGTTTTCTGGCACACGCAGGGTTCGGGTAAGTCACTCTCAATGGTTTTCTATGTGAATAAAACAAAGAGCATATCAGAGCTTAAAAGTCCCGCTTATGTATTTCTTAATGACCGCGAGGATCTCGACGACGCGCTATTTAAAACATTTAGTCGTACTGGGTATGGCACGCTCGCAAAACGCGCTTCGAGCATAAAAGATTTGAAAGATCGACTTTCCCACTTGGGAAGTGAACTGATATTTACAACCATTCAGAAATTCCAAGAAGATCCTGACGCGAACGCCGTTCTCTCGGAAAGAGAAAATATTATTGTGCTTACTGATGAAGCACACCGCACGCAATACAGCATGCTTGCGGGTAATGTGCGACAGGCATTACCAAACGCGAGCTTTTTGGGCGTGACCGGAACTCCAATTTCACGGCATAATCGCAACACCATGCGTGTTTTTGGTGATGTAATAAGCGCATATAAGATTGGCCAGGCAGTAAAAGATAAAGCAACCGTCCCTATTTACTACGAGGGCCGTCTTGTTCCTCTCCATCTGGCTGATCAATTTGTTGATAGCAAACTCGACGAAATTCTTGGAGAAATTATCGTCGATGAAAAAGCAAAAGCCCGTAAAGAATGGGCCGTCCTTGAGGAGGTTGTAGGCGCGCCAAGCCGTATTGATCAAATATCAAAAGATATCGTTACTCATTTCAATAACCGTCCCATCGAGGGCAAAGCAATGGTAGTTACAATGAGTCGTCCTATCGCCGTCGCTATGTATCAAGCAATCAAAAAGATTTCCGGTACTCCAGAGTGCGCAGTGGTAATTTCCAAAATGGAGGACTTCCCGGGACAAATTCAAACTGAGCACGATGTGAAAAAACTCGAGAAGCGGTTTAAAAAGACGAATGACCCACTTCGTTTGGTTGTCGTCTGCGATATGTGGCTTACCGGATTTGATGTGCCGAGCATGCACACAATGTATCTCGATAAACCCCTTAAGAACCATGGGCTCATGCAAGCCATTGCTCGCGTGAACCGCGTCTACAAAGATAAGCCGGGTGGTTTAATTGTGGACTATATCGGTATTGCCGAACACTTAAAGAAAGCCTTGGCTATTTATGACTCTGATGTCCAAAAGGAAGCAATGATTCCTCTCGATGAAGTAATTAGTGAGATGAGAAAATTGCACGGAGAAATTTCTCGCTACTTTACGAATATCGACTTTTCTGGTTGGAGACAAAAGAAAGGCGTTGAACTGGTCAATCTCTTCCAGTCGGCAATGAATGAAGTTATCTCAGAGAATGGCCGGCTTTCTGATGATCGAAAAATGGCTTATATGGGTGGAGTTTCCAAACTTTCCCAGCTCCATGCCCTCGTCATGCCCGCAGAGGCGGCGATGAAGATTATAACCGATGTTCAATTCTTCCAGTCAATCCGCGAAGCAATCAACAAACAGACAGTGGTGCCGCATATTATCTTTCCCGAAGCAAAAGAGAGTGCCATCCGCAGCCTTATACAAGACGCGGTGCAAGCAGAAGGCGTAATTGACCTATTTACCAAAGAAGGCGAAGAGAAAAAAAGCATCTCCATCTTTGATAGTCGATTCGCAGAAGAAATAAAGAAGGTTAAATACCAAAATCTTGCCATTGATACGGTTCGCAAAATGCTTGATCAAGAAATAAAGGTACGCTCTCGTACAAACAAGGCGCGCTATGAAACGATGCTTACGCTTTTAACCGAACTAATTGAGAAATACGAGAATAATGTTATTAGTTCGGCAGAGATCATTAAGCATCTACTCGAGATTGCCGACGAGATAAAGAAACTGGACGAAGAGAGCGAGGAACTCGGACTTTCCGAAGAGGAGATCGTCTTTTATGACACTCTTGCAGCCGATCCAGATCTCAAAGAAGCAGGGATTGATATCAAAGAATTCGTAAAGGAACTTACAAAACGTATTCGGCGCGACTTGGCTATTGATTGGACCAATAACGAAACTATCAAAGCGCGCATTCGCCAAAATGTTCGGTTGCTTTTGCTCCAGAAGGGCTTCGTCGAGCAGATGCAAACAGAACGACTAATAGAGTCGATATATCAGGAGACGGTGAGGGTGTACCGGGAATACTTACCAGTACCAGCGTAATTTTATGGACAGTCGTATACCATTTGTAAAAGAAGTCGCCAAGGTCATCATTGAACGCCATGAAAAAGAGGGCGGCTCCTTTATTTTTGGTATATCCGGCAAGTGGGGTGAGGGTAAAACAACTTTTCTGGACGAATTGAAAAAAGTATTGGAAAAAGATAATTCATCATTCAAAGTTGTGGATATAAATCCATGGAAATTTTCCGTCGACAGAATTTCTTTTTTGAGAAACTTCCTGCGAACTTTGCACGGAAAATGTGATTTGGGGGGTGACGATGATTTAAAACAGTTAGATGTTGATACGTCAAAAAATGCAATCGATTGGGGACGATTTTTAAAATTTGTCGTATTGTTTGGAGTCATTTGTTGGGCTTTTACTTATGCCCCTCTTTTTAATTTTATAATTGGCCTTCCTGCGCAATGGCAATTTTTTCTAACCGTTTTGTTGCTCCCAATTGTCTTAGCAGCCGTTCAAGGCGTAGTAACTGTCCAAAAGACAGATCACGCTATAGTTACTTTAGACAAATTTGATGATCTACTTAAAAAAATATTAAAGAATTTTGAGATGGCGGGAAAGAAGATCATTGTTTTTGTCGATGATTTGGACCGTGTAACTCCCGAAATGGCGAGAGATGTTCTCGATAATCTGCGGACGTTCTTTGATAAAAAAGAAATGACCTTCGTCGTAACAGGAGACCATACAGTACTCGAAGGACATCTCGGGAGAAGTCTTCTTCCCGACGAAGAATCTTCTGCTGCTCAGCTAGAAGAAGGACGTAGATTTATGAAGAAAATCTTTAATGTTTATTGGCGACTTCCACTCCCAATCAAAAAGGGGATCCAAGACTTTATTGGAGGTGAGTTCAAAAAGAGGGACTCAGGGTTGAAAGAAGTGTTCTCTGAAGAGAGCCAGAAAATTACCTTCGCTACATATCTGGAGAAATATTTTGAAAGTAATTTCAGGCAAATAATCAGATTTTTAGACACTGTTCTTTTTAATTTTCAAATCATAAAACAAAAAGCTGAAGGCGAAGACACACAAGCTCCTTACTTCAAGGATATGCTGACCAATCCGCTGCTTGTGATACGTATTCTTATAATCCAAGAGTTGTGCGCCCCTCTTTTCGACAAAATGGTTAGAGATGTTTCCATTTTGCAGGGGCTTGAATACGCAGTCGAGAAAAAGGATTCTTCTAAAACAACTGAGATCCTAGGACAAGGCAAGGATACGCTTTCTCCTAGTCAACGAGCTTTTATAGAAAAGTTTATTTATGAGGAACCACGTTTTTACAAAGGATCTCGCCTACAGGTCTTAAACCTTCAGCCCTATCTATCGTTAGCTGCTGACGTAAGCTTCGGCGATCAGCGTGGTCCGTCCAGCGAAGACTTTATTACGGCACTTAACGGAGGAGATCCCAAGGGAGTAAAAAATGATCTCCTTTCAATGGGAGATGCAAAAGCAGAGGAGGGCGCAACTGCTTTGGTAACCCAGCTACCCCCCATGATTGATGTTACTCAAAAATTGGGCGCAATAAAAACACTTCTTGTCGCCTTGTCTGATTCACCCACCGAATTAACCATACATAAAATATTTGCTGATCAATTAAGCAAGCTTGATTACCATTTTGTAAATAATGCTGCGTCTAATCTAAAAATGGAAGTTTTAAACCTTCTCTTTGGTTGGCTCGACCTGATTTCAGACCCCACTGTGATAAGTGCGTTTGAAAGTAAATTTACTCTGAAGGATATTACTGAATTTAATGCTGTAAATATTGAAGGAGCAGGTTCTTTCAAAAGTTTGGTTTTGGCGAAATGGATTAAGGAGTATTACTCTAAGCAAAAACCCGATGCCATAAACGCTATGGTTGCACACTTTCCAAAACTAAAAATTGAGAAAGTGAGGGAGCAAATGGATACTATTGATAAAATCTTGGTTACTGACCTTATTGGAGACTCCAACGCACTGTTAAGGGAGAACCGCTTTGCTTTGTTGAGAAACTATACAACTAAAGGGGCTGAGATGCTCAAAGAAAATGTTCTGAACCAAGTTTCTGGTTTTGATCAAGGAATTACTGCGTGGGCTATCGCAAAAGCAAATGAGGAAAAAGCTCTGTGGACGATAGGTGAGCTTGAGACAAAAATCCTAGAAAAAATTGAGATTTCGGCGGACTTCAATGCCCTTAATCAGGGATTAAGGTTTGCTTTAACCAATAAAGTTGGATCCCCAGAGATGATTTGGCCCAAGCTTCTTCCTAAACACCAGAAAAGTATTCTTGAAAATTTACCAGCAATTATTGATGACGCTTCACTTCAACCGATTTCACCACCACAAGCTTATGCAAATCAACTTATGGATGCAGTAGTAGCAAAAATTAAGACCATTCCGGAGGCTGACCAAGCCCGCTGGCTTAGTTATATAGTTAAAGGTAAATGGCCTTGGATTAATCTGGCTAAATACCCTATTACCAGTAAGTTTAGAAATATGAAGAAGTCTAAAAACGAAGATCTTAAGAAGAATTTTGCAATTACTGAAGAAAGCTGGGTAGAGAAAAATGATTGAGTGGTCTATATCATAGCTGGAGGTTAATGAGCGATGGGGTAAGCTATCGACTAGGCATATTAAGCGGCCGGTTCCATGGTTCGTTACGAAAGAGAAGAGGATTTAATTAAACTGGTTACGTAGATGTTTACGAGTGAGAATTTTAAAAAAGTTGCTGATCTTGTCTATAAAGATTACTACAAATATCTCTTTAAGCACGCCGTATCTTTATTGCGACGTTCGAGACTTCCGTATCTTAGAAGGAATAATCTTTGGATAGGTGGAATTCAGCAAAACATGGTTAAATATAGACTCGGATTTGAAGAAACGGTCAGAAAGGGTAAGTCGATGGTCCCAAAAGACGACAAGGAGAAAAAAGCATTAGATATTGCACTGAGATCAAATAAAGAATTCCTCCGTGTCTTGAAGGATATTGGTGATGGTATTGCCTGGAGAAATCTAGACTATAGACGCTCATTAATTCGACTTATGTCGGAACATGCACCGACTGGCGATATTGGTCCGGATGCAGAGCGACTTATTTTGCTTTTAGGCGCTAGGAAAAAAGTAAGCGACCGAGTGATAATCAACGATTTGACCCACTGTCTAAAGATCGCCGATTTAACAGTTATCACATCAAAAAGTAGAATCTTTATTTATGAAGTAAAGGCGCGAAAAGATAAGACCGAGATTATAGGTATATCAGAAATTTCAAGACGTATCCAAAAATATGGACAGGCAAGAAAGCAGGCTATTTCGCACTGGATAGTTCAAGACGCTTTTATAAATAAAAAAGTTAAGACCCCCAAACTTGAAATAAGAATCGTAGATTTAGACTTTGTTTTTCACACTCACATCAGTAAGGTAAATCAATTGATTAAAGAGTCGGATAACAAGAACTTCTCCAACGCATTATTGGAAGGGGGATACCACATAGAAATTTGTGCGTTGGACAAGGTTTTTGAGAAATCAGGTCAGGAAAAAATTAAGGAACAATTGAATAAACTCAAGCCCTTTAATCCCCATAAAGAAGGGTGGTCCGATATGACACTTTGCATCTCAAACTATGATACCTTTTATTCGAGCATCAACGACAGATTTACGAATTTTACGCCGTATTCGGTTCTACCATTATCTGCTCGAAACTGCGTTAGGTTAACGATGGGGCAACTTTATATTCGTATCTGCTTCGATTTTATGAAGTTAAAACAGAAATTCGAAGAAGCTGGATGGAGTGTCGAGGTTAAAGACTGGACATCATGGGAATCTCAAAACAAGGAAACCATCAGAAAAATTAGGGAGGGTAAGGGTGGTTTCTTAGAGCATTCAGTTAATGAGTATATATTCAAAATTTCTAAACAAGGCGAGAACGGTAGGTATACCCAGGATTTTCCGGTAAATCTAGTGATCATTATGCTCTCGGCTTTTTATACAACGGACTATCTCATTGGTATGGCCGAGGCTGTTTATCAAGATGCAAAATTAAACAGCCGAGGTGGTGGTTTATCAACGTTTAATTGTCTATATGAACGATGTATTTTAAGATGATCCCTGCTCGCGGCGAACGCTGGTCCTATTCAGAATCAGAGGATTCGACAGCCGGCTGGCGTAGAGCATTGAACTGTAATTGAATAAAATCATATGCTAGACGCTGAAACATTCAAAAAGTTTACAAGGCAAGCCAACCTTTCTCATCAGCAGTTTTGTGTTTGGTTCGCATTTAACAATGAGTATGCCAAACACCAGGATCGTTGGAACAAATTTTATCCCGAAAGTTACTTTGCACCGGAAGATTTTGATAAGACGAAAGGATGTAAGTATAAAAACTTCTGGGGTGTAACTTTGGCCTCAACGCAGCACGGCTGGATTCTGGGAATAGCAAGACTCTTTGATCCCGCATTTCATCCTTTTGATAAAAAACAGGAAAAACCTCGAATCTCTTTCGACTATATTCTTAGAAGACTTAATGATCAAAACTTGTCAGATAAACTGAGGCAAGAGTTAGATTGGCACAAAAATGTAATTGAATCTGTAAGAAAACATAGGGATAATGTTCTTGCGCATAACGATGCGAGCTTTGATTATAAAAAAATTGGGCCAGGAATTGAAAATCTTTTTGAATGGTTAGAAGATGTTATTTCAAGAATAAAAAAAACAGAGCCACACCTTAGTAGTTGTGGTGTAGTGAACGTTAAGTATCACGAGAAATTATCCCAATGTGGCGTAGATGAGGTTTTTGAAACTTTACTGCTTGGGGAAAAGCATGAGGTAGATGAGTCGAGGAGAACCTCATAAAAGCGATGATCATATATGTTTCCACTGGAAACTAAATCTTACGAAGCAAAATCGCTAGCCGACTCTTTGCTTGGCAATCCGTATCTCCAAGTTGAGTCCGCAGAACTCCCCGAGAGCGGAGGAGTTTATTTGTTCAGAAATGATGCAAATGAAATAGTATATATAGGCAAGGCGCGAAATCTAAAGAGAAGAATCCGCATTGACCACTTAAGCCAGGAACTGGGCGATACTATGAGTGCTTTTAGAAGAAGCATTAATAAGGTGCTTGGAATTCCTTTCGGCCATGAGATGAAAAGCTGGATATGCAGCAATTGCAAAATTTCTTTCATCCAGATAGATGATCCAGATATGCGCAGTTTGGTGGAGGCGCTTTTAATCGCTGCCGTCAGATCGAAGTCATTGCTCAATCATGATAGTTAGTGTTCACGGCATATGAAATGAGACACACATAGTAGTGTCTCATTTGTCTCATTTAGGTTAAAATGACCTAGACCGAGACCCTTCACTATAGAGAAGGGAAGGATCTCCAAAGAAGCTCTAAGGTATCCCACTCGGGTTGGTTCTAGACTGGAGTGGCCAGCCACCTTGCGACCCCTACCGGGACGCCTGCCTGCCGGCAGGCAGGGGTCAGGCGTCGTAACGCTTGACTCGTCAATGTACGAAATTTGGTCGCAAGACTCGTCACCATTTATGGCATACCGGCTGAGTGCCGTATTCAAGAACGAAAAACCACCAATGTCGGTGGTTTTTCGTTTTGTACAAAATAAACATGTTTTGATTCCGATATTTATTTTTCTGAGCTTATAAATTAGATTTAGTCTTTATTGGATTCCCATGGGGTTGCCAAATACCGGTACAAAGTTGGTTGGTTCTACTATGTTTCCTGTTTCCATTCCAATCGCTCGCATATCCGAAGAGTTCTCGATGCCGATGGCTATTCCATTCTCAGTACTATATGTATTGGCATTTGGGTCTATATCAGCCTTAATCATCAATGTCTTGCTTAATCTCTCCGGTGTAACGAGCAGGAAATCCAAGCTAATCACGGCTTTGCCGTCTAAGAAACTGCTCGCTGTTCCGATTCGGGTGCTGCCGTCAAAAATCTGAATGTTGAGAAGGTCGGCATCTGTCCCGCCGTTTCTTGTCAGCGTCAGTTGCTGGATTCCTACATTTTCGTTTCCAGCAGTAAAAGTAATCGCGCTAAAGTTATTCCATGCACTCCCGCGCTCATAGTAGGCAGACGGAGGTGTATTTGGAGAAAGCGCGACCGTAAGCGGTGCGGGAGTTTTTGGTTGAAGCGTTCCATGTACTTCCGTGTAGGCGATAACCATGCCGTTAGAATTTTTTGCCTCAACGCGAACCGTGAGCGGCACTTCGGTTTTGCTCCTCAAAACATTGGCGTCAAGAACGATGCCGAACCCGTATTTGCCCGCAGGGCGCAAGGACGGAAAAACTTGTTCCACACCCTGCGATATTTGTTTGCTGTCAGTTGATGCGGAGACGATAAGTTGGCCGCCCAGTTTCAGGATGGGGCCGTCCCAAAACCCTTTAGCAATAGTGCCGCCGATAGGAAGCGTGTCTTGCTCTCCGGTAATTACGAATCCTTCAGAAAGCGAGGAAATCATTATTGGCCCGCCTGCCGCGCCCGTAAAAAGAGGTAGTAGCGAGATACCAATGATTATTGCGAATGATGTTTTCATATAAGTATATTGTAGCATATTGAAAGGTTTTACTCTATTGTCAGCGGAACGGTTATTTGTCTCCCGTCTCTTAAGAGCAGACCAATAAAATATTCTCCGGAGGATATACTTTCTGGTATGAAAACGCCATTTATATGTGGTTCACAACTTGTTTTAAAAAAATAATTAAGATTGTTTAAAGAAATTGTCATATTTAACACTATATCATCGAATCCCAAGGTGTTATCTCGAGAAAGTATTAATGCGGCGACTTCATCCTGTTGGAACCCCGCGCTTGCACTTTGAAACCTTAAAAACCCTCCTTTTGCAACACTGTTGACACACAGTTTAAATTCCTTTACGACCACATTAGAAGGTTGATGCGCAGGCTGAAAAAGTATTTCCACCGCATCCGCTCGTGTTTTGAACTTTTTAATTTTTTTTAATAAATCATTTTTAGGTATGATTACAGGATCGTCATCGAGATTGATCCATTGGTTGGATAATAACCTTGCGAGGGTTTCGATAGTAATATTTTCGTCTGATATTTCTGTGTGCGAAAATTTTGTCATGCCGCGGTCGTCTCTTTTTTCATGATTGACCACTTCGCTACGCCTCTCATTTTCTTCTTTAGTTAAACAAATAACTCCGAAAAGATAATGATTTGGAATTTGCTCATCGTGAATTAAGTTGAAACTCGTATGATTACCTCTCACGCTAGAAAAACTCGGCTCGGGTAAATAGTCAAAAGTACTCCCATAGCTATTTATGTTGAAGTGAGAACAAAAATTGCTAACGTATAGCGCGTTATCTATGTCCCATTTTATTTCAGTAGTCGACGGGAAAGAAGATACCATGATGGGGCCATCGTTTCCGTTAGCCTTGACCCCAACATAAGGATTGATAGGAGCACAAACATCCTGTGGTACGGCCACCTTCACGCCATCAGAAACTATTGTATGACTAGAAAAATCTCGCGCGTTATAATGCTCTACCTTTAGAACGTATTCGTATGTTTTCCCAGTAACAATTGTTCCATCGCCGTATTCGGTTCCGTTCATTGAAGACAGACTGTGTATTTCTTTGCCATCTCGATATATAGTCTGGGACGCAATCAAATCGCCAGCCGGAATTGAGTCCAAATTCCACTCTAAGATAACAGTGGGAACAGCTCCTGTATTATCAGCTCCACGGTCACAATATGTTTTATAACGAAGATTTACCGTCTTTCCTTGCACCGCAATTGAAGATAGCTGTTGAGTTGCGGGTGGTTGTTGGTTTTTTTGCGGTTGTTCGTCTTCTTTTTGTTTTGTTTCTGTAGCTGGCCTTGTTACAATTTGAGTACTTTCCTTAGCAATTTCATGATGTTCCAACTCATTTGCTATAAGTTTTGCAATCTCCTCCGGAGCGGAGACACCAGTTTTTACTAATTTGTTCAACTCAACAAGACCAAACGCAAGTTTTGTTGCGGAAACTTTAAGGCCGACTTCTTCGGAAATGGCTTCGGCAACTTTGCTGACAATCACATCTTTTGCCGCGTTTCTATCTGCGGTGGAAACGCTTTTGAATTGCGAGTCAAGCCAGTAATTTAAGAGCATACTTTCAGCCCCCATCAAGGTGCTACCGAACTTTCCTCCAGCGGCCTTTCCCGCAAGCCCCGGAATACTTGCAGACAATTTTCCGATTTCATGCTCAATCTCTTGAGCTTTCTCTATGTTTCGGCTCCATACCTCCAACGCCGCGGAATCATAGAGATGCCAAAGGCGCTGGTAGGAAGTACTTCGTTCAATGTGCTCGTTGGCTATATCGGTATTACCGCTTATAAGAAACTTTTCGGCAATGCCGAGTTCCTGCAAAGCGTAATTTTTATAAGCGTGCGCGGAAAGATAAAGTTCATTGTATTCGTCTAAGTGCGGCTGGCGTATTCCGAGAACAAACCATTTGCGCACGTTATTTAAAAACCCATCTGCTGGTTCAATGATTAAATTAGGCGAGTCCGGCGTCTCAAGAATTATTTTTCTTGATTGCGAGATAACATTTTTGAGGTCCGGCATCTCGATGGCATTCGCTTGAGAAAAACTAAAGATGAACCAGCCAGATATGACCAGCATTGTTGAAATTACAAATATGATTGGGTGTCTTTCCATCGAAGTTAAAATAACATGATTTTGTGTTTAAGGTAAGTGCTTTCGCCTAACCAGCTATTTTCAACAGTTCTTGGTCCAACTCTTTTCCTAGTAGACGCGGCGGGACGCCTTTCGGTAAATGTGACACTACCAAGAACCTCTCCCGTGTCATGTTTGTAACATTTGCATGGGGCTACGGTTCGAATCCAAGAACCCCCCGTTTTTCGGATTCACACCACTAAGGTCTAAAACAAAGGGCCACGCATGAACAAGATAGACATCAAACAGCCTCTTTTTATAGTATGACTCGGACCCCCCATATTTAGACACAAAGGCCGGAAAGTATTCAGGGCGGAAAGCTGTTAACCTGTTCTGCTGCCCTTTTGTTTGCTTGTCTATTTTGATATAATTAGAGGAATATGGAAAACAAGTCCAAAACGATCATTATCGCGACAGTCGTGGTTCTTGTAGTAGCGGGGGCCGGCTTTTGGTATTGGTCAAAGAGCAAGCAGGCCCCGTCTTCAAAAGAAGCTTCTTCGTTAGGGGGCGAGATCTTTGATAAAACGCAAAATCAACTTCAGGGCCAGGTTCCGGATACTAATCCCTTCAAAGACCAGAGGAATCCTTTAGATTTAATTTATCAAAACCCTTTTGAGTAATTAAAAATGAAATTATTTTATTTCCCAAAATTCGTAATGCTCTCTTTCGCAATCATTGCGCTTTCGTTTTTTGCGGTCTTTTTCGTTACCTTTGCTCTGAATGAAGTATCGGCACAAATTAGCAATATTACATACCCAGTAGCAGAGTTGGGGAGTTGTGTCGGCCAGCAAGAATGTGAAGCTTACTGCGGTGTGCCAAGCAATTATTCAAAATGCGCCGCATTTGCCCAAAAAAATAATTTAGCAATAGAAATACCCGACGATAAAAAAGCCGTTTTTGCGGCGATGCAAAAAGGAGAGAGTCCGGGCGGATGCAAGGATGAAGCATCTTGCCGCAATTATTGCGAAGATATTGACCACATAGAGGAATGCGTCAATTTTGTGGAAAAATTTAACTTGGCCAGTTCTGACGAGTTAAAGGAAATACGCCAGATGGCCGATGTTAAAAAAGCGGGTGTGGCGTTTCCGGGAAACTGCAAAACCAAAGAAAACTGTTTAAAGTATTGTGATAATTCCGATAACGCGGTTGTATGTATGGAATTTGCCCTGAAAGCCGGATTTATACCGAAAGCAGATACCGAGGCGGTTAGTAAAATTCTTCCTTATCTGAAGAGCGGCGGGAAATTACCCGGTGGGTGCACGACAAGGGAATCGTGCGACACATACTGTAATGACGACGCTCATGTTACTGAATGCATTAACTTTGCCGAAAAAACCGGATTTGTATCAAAAGAGGATGCCGACATAGTGAGGAAGACCGGCGGTAAGAGTCCGGGAAATTGTAAATCGAAAGAGGCATGCGACAGTTACTGTAAGAGTGAAACGCATATTGATGAATGCGTGGACTTTGCGGTAAAAGCCGGTCTTATCTCAAAAGAAGACGCAGAAATGGCCAAAAGATTCAAAATTACTTCCGGCCCCGGCGGATGCAAGAGCAAAGCCGATTGTGAAGCCTTCTGTGTCGTAAACCAGGATACTTGTTTCCAATTTGCCAAGGACCATGGAATGCTTAGCGAAGAAGATCTCAAGAACATTGAGGAACAGAAAAAGTTCCTGGAATCGCTTGGTAAGGCCTCTCCGGAGTGGTTTGCCTGCATGGAGAAAGAGCTCGGTTCACCCTTTTTTGAACGATTTAAGGCTGGAAAATTAACACAAACAGAAGCCAAATCTCCAGCCCTGGAAAAAGCGCAGAGAAAATGCGGGGGCGAGATGGCCCAGGAAAAAGAGGCCGCCTGTTTGGCACTTTCCTGCTCCGAGTTTGAGTCCTGTCTAAAAGCTCTGCAGTCAAGCGGCGGAGACCAGGACGGAGAACAACAAGAAGAAGGCGCTCCGAATCCGGCAGTTAATGCGAAGGCCCAATCCTGCCAACAAGAAAAAATTAACGCGTGTTTGGCAAAATCGTGCAGTGAATTTGACGCTTGTGTAAATGCTCTTCAGCAAGGTGGTGGAAAACAGGGCGGACAACAGCAGCAGGGAGAGTCGGATCCGAAGCTAAAAGCAAAAATCCAGGCCTGTACTGATGAAAAAATTAACGCGTGTATTGCCAAACCATGCGGTGAATTTCAAGCCTGTCTTAATTCTTTAGGCGCTGGAGGTGAAGGCGGAGCACAACAGGGCGCACCGAATCCGGCTGTTCAGTCCAAGCTTATGACATGCTTTCCTCCGCCTCCTTCAGGTGAATGAGGGCCATCGAGCTCATTTATAGGGCACTCATTTCTTACAACAATATCAAGGTTTCTTCTTAAATAACGGGGTTTTGATTTTTATAAAACGCCAGTAGACATCAAACAGCCTCTTTTTATAGTGTCTACTTTGTCTACTGAGGCCCCGCCTGCGCTAAAGCTACGGACGGGCAGGTCGGATTTTGTTCGGGGGGGACAGCACGCGTATGCTAAAGTCAGGTGACTGAGGTGCCCGCCCTTTGGGCGGCATCGCATACGACTCCTTTCCACCATGTCATACCGGCTGATGGTTCGACAAGCTCACCATAAAGCGCCGCTTGTCCTGTTTATGCCGAGCCGTGTCGAGGGAGGCGGAGTCGAAGGATATTCAAGAACGAAAAGTCCGCTGTAAAGTCAGCGACTTTTCGTCTGGACAGGGGAGCGCGTAAAATTTTCTCGAAGAAAATTATCAGTGCAAAAAGACTTATTTCATGATAAGCTTTTTATATTGTTTGCTTGCGATTTACCTTGTTAGAAATTTTGGATCAGCGGAATACGGTAAATAGCAGTGTTGAATTATATTATAGATGAACTTCTAGCGGAATTTGTTTATGGTTAAAAAACTTCGCATTGCGCAACTTGCCCCCTTATGGATTCCGATACCGCCGCGAACATACGGCGGGATTGAGCTTATGCTCTCAGAACTGACAGAAGAGTTGGTAAAGCGTAAGTATGAGGTAACGCTTTTTGCGTCTGGCGATTCAAAAACAACCGCGAAATTCGTCCCGATTATCGAAAAAGCGATTTGGCTTGATCATGAATTGAAAAATCCGCATGCGCCGGTGATGCGCATGCTGAAAGAGGTTTTTGAGAGGTTTTACGAGTTTGATGTTCTCCACAACCACTTCAATTTTTTCATGTTCCCGCTCTCACTACGTCTTGATTGTCCGCGATTTCTAACTACCGTTCATCGACCGGTTGACAAACAATATGCTGAAGCCATGAAAACCTATCATAAAATCAAGTATGTGGCGATCTCCGAAGATCATAAAAAAAGCATGGAAGAGTTGGGCGTTCCCGTGTGCGGCGTGGTCTATAACGGCATTGACCCCGCGCGTTATGAATTCAATGATTCTCCCGGCGATTATCTTTTATACTTGAGCCGTCTTAACCGAGAAAAAGGCGTGCTGACTGCCATTGAGGTTGCCAAGGCCATGGGACAAAAGTTGATTATTGCCGGAAACAGCGCAGGAAACGCCGAATGGTCTTTTTTCATGCACGAAATTCAGCCGCACCTCCATGACGACAATATCTCTTTTCGCGGACAGGTGAATTTTCAAGAAAAAGTTGCGCTTCTGAAAAACGCCAAGGCGCTTCTTTTTCCGATTGATCGTCGAGAGCCGTTCGGCCTTGTCATGATAGAGGCAATGGCTTGCGGAACCCCGGTGATCGGTTTCAGAAAAGGTTCGGTGCCTGAAATAGTAGAACACGGAAAAACCGGCTTTGTTGTGAATACGCCGGAAGGGATGGTTAAGGCGATAGGGCGGCTCTCAGAAATTAATCGAAAGATATGCCGCAAGACGGTAGAAGATAAATTCTCCTTGAAGCAAATGGTTGATAAATATGAGGAAATTTATAAAAAACTTGCCTAAAAAAACAAAAAAACTCCGCATCGCCCAAGTAGCGCCGCTGTGGTTTACTATCCCGCCAAAAGGATATGGCGGAATTGAGCGCATTGTTTCCATGCTTACGGAGGAACTTACGCGCCGAGGACACGCGGTAACGCTTTTTGCGGCTCCCGGTTCCCGAACTTCCGCAAAACTTATCTCGGTTTTTGACAAGCCTCTCAGCGAAGCAAATATCCCTTGGTCAAATCCTATTTGGAATTTAAGAAATCTTTCAACGGCATTCGAGATGGCGGACAAGGGAGCATTTGACATCATTCACTCTCATCTTGATCTCTGGGCGCTTTTTTTTCAAAACCTGACGAAAGTACCTTCAATACACACCATGCATAACCCTCTTTATCGCACGAACGCCGATGCCACGAAAAATGAGCGCTTACGGCTTTTTACCGAAGAAGCGTCCCGCACCAATATCGTATTTATCAGCAAATCGGCGCGGAAACTTGCGATGGTAAATTTGCCCAAAAGCCGGGTCATCTATAACGGCATTGATCTCAAACATTTTCGTTTCAATAAGAAGGGCGGCGAACATTTTATCTGGATCGCCAGGATGAATAAGCATAAGGGTGTCGAGAATGCTATTGCGGCATGCGAGCAAATAAATGCCCGGCTTCTCCTTGCGGGAAGGATTGATCCCACCCAACGGGAATATTTTGAAAAGATGATTAAGCCGCACCTCAATGAAAAGATACGGTATGTTGGCGAGCTCAAAGACAACAAACTTTCCGAATTTTACGGCCGGGCGAAAGCCCTTCTTTACCCGATCGAATGGGAAGAGCCTTTCGGTTTAGTAGTTGCCGAAGCAATGGCCTGCGGCACGCCCGTGATTGCGTATAAGCGAGGATCGATGGAAGAACTTATCAAAGACGGCGAAAGCGGATTTGTTGTCGAGAGCGACATTGGAAAACTTATTGAGGCAATGAAAAAGGTTGATACTGTTGATCGCGTCGCGGTTCGCAAACATACGAAAGATAATTTCAGCAAAGAACGAATGGTCGATGAATACGAAAAGCTTTACTACGAATTATGTCTAAAACAAAGATAGCGGTTAAAAAAATCAAGCAGAAGTTGGAGGAAAATATCGAGACATTGCGAGACCCGGAATTCGGCTATATTCGCGCGGGGCTTCCGCGATTTGCCGCGCTCTTTGGAAGAGACTCGTGTATTGTCTCATGGCAGTTGATTGATTACGATCCTGATATTGCCCGCCGCACCATTAAAATCCTTGCCCGGCTTCAAGGCAAAAAAGTTGACAATGAAAGCGAAGAGGAGCCCGGGAAAATTGTCCATGAATGGCACCCGAATCCGTCAGAATATAAATCACTGCAGTGGCCTTTGCCGTATTACGGCTCGGTGGATTCAACTCCGTTTTTCATATACCTTTGCGGCCTTTATTACGAAAAGACCGTTGATACCGAATGGCTTGTAAAATACTGGCCGCATATCGTTGCCGCTCTTGAGTGGTGTGAAAAATACGGAGATTTTGACGGCGATACGCTCCTTGAATATGAGAGAAAAAATCCCACCGGTCTTTTTCATCAAGGATGGAAAGATAGCCGCATGGATCATTTGGGGCTTATGACGCCGGTAGAGCTGGTCGAGGCGCAGGGGTATTACTATGCAGCGCTTCGCGAAGCTGCGGAGTTTGCGTTAATGCTAAAAAACGAATCCCTCGAAAGGAATCTTCGTTCGCGTGCCGAAAAATTAAAAGAAGCTGCCCTAAAAGAATTCTGGCTTCCAGAGAAAAACTTTTTTGCCACCGCTCTTACGGAATCCAAATTTCCGGACAAGCGAATTTCTTCCAATCCGGGCCATCTTCTTTTCAGCGGGATTCTTGACGGCGAAGATTTTAAAATTAAAGCTACAGTAGATCGCCTTTTTCAAAATGATATGTGGACGACCTATGGCATCCGCACCCATGCGGAGTCAAATTCTGACTTCAATCCGATGAGTTATCACCTCGGATCAATCTGGCCGCACGACAACTGGATTATTGCGCAAGGGCTGAAAAAGCACGGATACAACAAAGAGTATCGGAAAATAAAACAAGGACTTCTTAACGCATATTCCGAACTTGGAGAAATTCCGGAGCTTTATGCCGTGGTGGATGGCAAAATTGAGCAGATTCCTGTTGCGTGCTCTCCTCAAGCGTGGGCAAGCGGCGCATTATTAAATTTTATTTTGGAAAAATGAAAAAACTCCGAATTGCCGCAATGGTCTCCGGTCACTTCACTACGCCGCCGCCCCCCGGCGTAATTTACGCGCCGATGGATATTGCGGTTGCAGTAAGCGAGGGTTTGGCGAAGCGGGGTCACGACGTGACCTTCTTCGCTCCCGAAGGTTCAAAAATAAAAGTCTCAAAAAATGAAACCGCCGGACTGAAACCGTTGCGCCAAAACGGAAAGCTCGCAATTTTGGCCGGGCCGAATGTCGGCGGAGCAGAAAAGGCAAAAATCTACAACCTTTGGGACCAATTCCTGCTTTCTGCCATATATAAAGAATCTCTTGACGGTAAATTTGACGTTGTTCATATTCATCCCGTTGATCGCGCATTACCCTTAGCGTACGCAATGCGCAATATCCCAACGGTATATACGCTCCATGATCCCATTTATCCATGGCGTGCCGAAATTTTCCGAATGTTTTCCTCGCCCAATCAGCATTATGTGTCAATTAGTGATTCGCAGCGGCTACCAGCCCCGGATCTTAATTATCTCGCGACGATTTATAACGGAATCGACACCAAAGAAATTCCCTTTTACGAAAAACCGAAGGGAAATTATTTATTATTTGTCGGTCGGCTTCATCCGGAAAAGGGCGTAGCAGAAGCGGTGGAAATTGCCCGAAAAACCGGGGATGAGCTCATAATCCTTGGACCGCCGGTTACCGGAGAATATTGGGACAAAAAAATTAAACCATATCTCGGAGAGAAAATTCGCCACATCGGCGTTGTTTCAAGAAAGGAACTGTACGAATATTATGGAAACGCGAGAGCAACACTCGTGCCAATCCAGTGGGAAGAACCCTTCGGGCTCGTAATGATAGAATCAATGGCCACGGGAACGCCGGTTATAGCATTTCGGCGCGGATCGGTGCCGGAGATCGTCGTTGGCGGTAAGAACGGTTTTATTGTTGACACCGTTGATGAGATGGCCGAAGCGATTAAAAGAGTTGGCGCAATTCGCAGAAACGATTGCCGCATTCATGTTGAAGAAAACTTCGGAATGGAGCGCATGATCGATCGCTATGAAGAAGCATTTTTGCAATTGGTGGGCACTAAGTCAGGTTAAAAGCATGGGAAAACACCGTAACTGATATGCGAAAATATTTGCGATACACATGGGCTAGCCCAAAGATTGCCGCCGGAAAATCTCAAATACACGGCGAGGGCATTTTCGCAACTGAAAAAATAACCAGAGGAGAAAAAATTATGGAGTTTGGGGGAGAGTTGGTATCGCGCGAGCAGGCATTTTCTGGAAATTATCGAAGCCGTTCAATCTGGATGGTGGATAAAGGTCATTTTCTTGCCTTGCCAAAAAGCGATACGCATATAAGCTTGGATGAGTATTTAAATCATTCCTGCGATGCGAATACCTGGCTTGAAGATGAGGTTACTATTGCGGCCTGCCGAGACATTAATTTTGGCGAGGAGATAACTCTAGATCAGGGCACTTGGAATTTCGAAGACAGCGAATACACGGACAATCGTGAATTCTGCTCGTGTGGAACGACCCGGTGCCGCCATACGCTGACCAAAGATGATTGGAAACTTGTTGATATTCAAGAGCGATACAAAGATCATTTCCACCCCATGATTCAACAAAAGATTGATGCGATAGTATAAAGAAGATCGACGCGGCAAAAGTTATGGAAAAATTTCAAAGACGGATCAAATTCAGCGGTGATATCCGCCCGCTTTTAGAAAAGATCGCGTTTGATTATAAATTAGGCCTCTATAAAACGCACCGCATTATCCCTGTCGGTTACGAGGATTACAACCTCGTGCTCACGACTGAAAAAGATAGATATTTTGTAAAAATTTTCGCCTCCTATCGTTCGAGGGCGAACTGCGAACGGTATATCGCGATCATTCGTCAAGCTTTGAGACACGGAGTTTGCCATCCCATGCTTTATAAATCTCCGAGTGGATTTTTATATTCATTGAATCTAAACAAAATCATGCTCCGGTTATGCGTGATGGAATATATAGATGGAACTAGCCTCTATTCTTTGGGGGGAAATTTGAGTCAAAAAAAGGCGAAATTCCTTATCAAACAGGCGGCACTTATTAACCAAATCAAGTTAAGGCCGAAATTCGTTTACGATAGCTGGGCGATTTCAAACTTTCTTAAGGAGTACAAGAAAAAGCGAAAATTTCTCGGAGTCAAAGAGCAAACAGCGCTTGATCGGCTCAAAAAGCAATTCGTACAAGTTTCAATTCGAAAATTGCCTCGTTGTTTAGTTCACGGGGACATTATTAAAACGAATGTTTTGAAAGATAAGAACGGGAGGCTCCATATCATTGATTTCTCGGTTGCAAACTATTATCCGCGAATACAGGAATTAGCTGTTTTACTCTGCAGCGTCCTTTTCGATGAAAAATGCCCGGAGAAGATGGAAGACCAAAGACGTTTCGCCTTAAAGGAATACAAAAAACATATCAAACTTACTGATGCAGAGGTCCTCGCTTTCCCTATTTTCTGCGATGTTGCTCATGCGATGCACCTGCTTCAGGCCGCTTACGAAGAAAAGGTGAAGCATAATACCAGTAAGGAGAATAAATACTGGTTAAGGTTGGGTAGAATCGGCCTCGGAGTCGCAAAATAAATCCCCACCAAGATTCTTCCACCAGCGGCTTTGGTTTAAAAAAAGCCATCGTGTAAACGATGGCTGTTACGGATATATCCGGTTAGAACTTCGCGATTGTCACGTACGCGTCAGAGATGTGGAGGTTGAGTTCTTTCTCAAGGAGCTGCTCCCATTCGGCCGCAGTAGCACAGAGTTCATCGTAGATTGTCTCGTCGAAAACATGCACCGTGCGCGTGCTTACCTCGACCAGAGCAGGGTACTGATCCGGCTTTTCCGGCTCGACTTTGTCCACGACAAAGTCAGGGATAGCAACCCTTCAACCAAAGCCATTCATTCTGACGACCCCAACCAACGCATCGTCGGTAAGACAAGCGTTGCTGTGTTCGCGGTTTGACTGCATCACAAGACTCAAAACCTCTTGAGCGCGTTCCTCGCCAAGAACTTCCGAAGAGAGATAATCAAGTAGCCGAAATCCTTTGGGCGCAAGGGCCCTGTTGAAAGCCGGAAGGATAGTTTCCTTGAATGCTCGTTCCATCAGCGGCCTGTCGGGCACCGCAAACGCCTCTGTTTTTGGCACGTCGTGCCTCCGTTCTCTGCTTCTTAAGCGGTAATAAATTAAAGAGCATTCACAGTATAACTGTCATGGACAAGATGTCAACTACAGCCAATAGATACGCTCGTCCTATTATTGTATAATGGCTTAACACTATTATGTCTTTCCGCATTCTTTTGATCTTCGCCGCATTCGGCGGATTTCTCCTCGCGTTTTACATCCGGCATAAGAAACACGCGCGGGAGAAAATGGTCTGTCCGCTCGATTCCGATTGCGATGCGGTAGTCTACAGCAAATACGCGACTTTTCTTGGAATCCCCGTAGAAATACTCGGCCTTTTTTACTACGGCTTTATTGCGGTAAGTTACGCGATCTTTCTTGGCATCCCGTCTTTTGCTTCCACCTTGACCGTATTCGGGACGCTAGTGATAACGGCTGCAGCTTTTCTTTTTTCGCTCTACCTGACTTTTATCCAGGCGTTCGCCCTTAAACAGTGGTGCTCATGGTGTTTGACGTCTGCCGGTCTTTGCACCGTAATTTTTGGGACTGCGCTCATAAGTTCGGAATTTAGTTTTTTAGGGCTCCTTGCCCAGTATCGCGGCTTTATCCTAGCAGTGCATATTTTAGGCGTTGCTCTCGGCCTTGGCGGAGCAACGATTACCGATATTTTCTTTTTCAAGTTTTTAAAAGACTTCCGGATTTCAGACTGGGAAGCCGAAGTAATGCACACGCTATCCCAAGTAATTTGGTTTTCCCTTGCCATTTTGGTATTGGGCGGAATCGGCCTTTATCTCCCGGAGGCGCATGAGTTTAATCAGTCGCCGAAGTTTCTTTTAAAAATGGTTGTCGTTTCCGTATTGGTCGTAAACGGCGCGTTTCTCAACCTATTCATTGCTCCGAAGTTAATTCACATTTCCTTCGGCCAGAAGCACGACCATGAAGCCGGGGAACTTCGCCGTATTCGAAAATTTGCCTTCGCGCTGGGGGCAATTTCCATTGCCTCATGGTATTCGGCATTTCTACTCGGTTTTTTGCCAAGGGGCGTCTTTCCGGAATTTTGGACGCCTCTTTTCGGCTACCTTTTAATCGTGGGCGCGGGAGTAGCTACAAGCCAGCTTCTTGAACGGCTGTTTTCAAAAAAGGCGCCGTAAACCCCGTTAGAAGTCGCGGACGCATGATATCATCGCATCTTTATGTTTTCCATTTTTCTTACGTACATTCTTGTCGGATTTTTTAGCGCATTTTTGCTTCCGCAATTAATGCCGGTCGCCATCCTTCAAAAGCTGATTTATTACGCAAAAAATTTTGAAACAAGCCATCGTGACCGAATTCTCAAACCGCTCGTATTGCCGCTTATTCGGCTGGGCATCCATCCTAACGTTATAACCATTCTCGGTTTTTTACTGGTCTTTGCCGTTGCGTACGGTTTTTTAGTCGAAGCAAATCCTTTATTTTTGTTTTTCGCAGCGCTTTTTGCGGGATTAAGCGATATGTTTGACGGTGTGCTGGCGCGCGCTTCGGGAAAAGTAACGATGCTTGGCGGTATCCTCGATGGCTCCAGGGATTTTTTTCTTTTCATAGTGCTTACCGCGCGATTCGTCTTCGCTAATTCCGTTCCATACACCCTTATTCTTTGGTTTATCGTCGGTGCTGCCGCTATTGAGGTATTGAAAGCCGGTGGAATAATTAAGAACGGGATATTCGTCGGTTTCGGTTCGTCGACGAAAAAGCGTCTTGGCGGCGAGGGCAAATTGTCCATTGATCGCGCGAAATTTTTTTTCTATATTGCGGGATGCCTCGGCATTCTTCTTGGCGAGGTGTGGCTGCCAGGCATCTATGCAGGCTATGTGTTCCTTACGGGCGCCATTGTGCTGGTTTTTCTTTCTATCATATGCCACGCGGTTTTGCTTCGTATGCCGTATGAAGGCCATCCTGCCTAAAGCAGATTAAATACGCGGAGGCCTTGCATTCTTTTGCAGCATTCTTTATTATCAAATTTATGACTTTTGCGGTAATCAAAACCCCGCACCAAAACCTTCGGTTTGGTACGGGGCAGGCCGGCAGGAAACACTAAATATGGCAACATTCGCGGTAATTAAAACTGGAGGCAAACAATACCTGATAACTCCGGGCCAAAAACTAAAAATCGAAAAACTTGATGCCGATGGGGGCGCAGTGGTTTCGTTTAGCGAGGTTCTTCTTGTCGTTGACGGCGTTACGGCAGAGATCGGAATGCCTTTTATCGGGGGGGCAAAGGTTGAAGCGGAGGTGCTGGGACAGGGGCGGGAGAGAAAGAAAATTGTTTTTAAGTATCACGCTAAGGCCAGATACAGAAAAAAGAAAGGACATCGCCAACCTTATACCGAAATAGAAATCAAAAAAATCGCTATGAAATGAACAACCGCCGATTCTGTCGGCGGTTGTTCATTTTCGGTTCATCAGGGAGATACCGCGCCGTTGCATCTCCATCAGTTGTTGCATTTGTGGCAAGAATTATTTCTACCTCCTGTCCTTCTTTTTTTAGTGACTCCACTCTTTGGAAGAGCTGGGGTACATGAAGCCGTGCGGGAGCCGCAGAATCCAGCGGATCTATTGTTCCGTTCAAAATATGATACACTCCTGAAAATCTTTTTGTTTTTTCGATATTTATAAAATCGGCTTCCTTTTCCACCACCATGATATGAGCGTCATTCCGGGCCTTATCGCGGCAATTTCTGCAGACTAACGCGTTTGCGTCACTTCCTCGCTCGGCCGATACATAACATTTTCCGCAAAAACCAACTTGGTCGTGCAGTGTTTTCAAAATTTCGGCAAGCGCTTGCGCTGTTTTTCGCTCTTCACCCAAAAGATAAAAAGCGAATCGGGCGGCTTGGCGCGGACCGATGCCGGGAAAACGGAGAAAGAGGCCGATGAGTTTTTGAACAGAAGGTGGATACATGCTTGCTATCGCTCTATCAACGAATTACGAATCTTTTACGAATCTACGAATATAATGAATAAAATTCGTATATTCGCGACCGATTCGTAATTCGATGATGCTTTTAGAACGCCTCGTCGTCAAACCCTTTTGCGAGCGAGTAGAAACTGACCGTGTTTTCATTAAAACCGAGTTCCACCACGCCGGTCGGTCCGTTTCGATGTTTGGCGATATGAATCTCCGCCACATTTTTTCGATCAGTGTTCTTTTTTACTTTGTCTTCGCGATAGATAAAAAGCACAACGTCGCTGTCCTGTTCTATGGTGCCGGAATCGCGCAAATCAGAAAGTTTCGGTATCGCATCATGCCGCATTTCAACTGCCCGAGAAAGCTGGGAAAGTGCGAGTACCGGAATGTTCAGTTCTTTTGCAAGACCCTTAAGCGACCGAGAAATCTCTGAAACTTCTTGAACCCGGCTTTCGGAATTATCCGACCCCTTAATCAGTTGCAGGTAGTCAACGACTACAAGGCCAAGGCCTTTATGTTCTGCTTGCAACCTGCGGGCCATTGCCCGTATTTGCATAACGCTTGGGGAAGCAACATCGTCAACAAATATCGGGGCCTGTGAAAGCGAATCCATTGCGCTTTGGATTTTAACAAGGTCATCGTCGGAAAGATTGCCGGTTCGCAACCGCCATAAATCCACCTCTGCTTCGGCTGCGATCAGCCGGTCTACCACCTGATCTTTCGACATTTCAAGAGAGAAAAAACCAACCGGCATTTTTTCGTTGATTGCAACGCTTCTGACGATATCAAGCGCGAGGGCGGTTTTCCCCAAACTTGGCCGTGCAGCAAGAACCACAAGATCTGATTTCTGCAAACCGGAAAGTTTGCCATCAATGTCTAAAAAACCTGTTGCCACGCCACGGATTTTCCGTTCCCCCGAATGCGACATTTCGATCCGCTGCCATGCTTCCTCCAACGCCTCTTTAACATGGAAAAAATTCTGCTGGAGCGAGTAATTCGAAACCCCGAAGATCTTTTGTTCCGCTTCGTCCAATAATTTTTCGATATCCTGTTTTTCGTCATACGCGAGTTCGGAAATAGTCGAGGCCGCCGCGATAAGATCCCGGTGGACTTTTTTTCGGTTCACGGTTTTCGCATAATGACTGGCATTGGAAGCTGTGGGCACGAAATTTACCAGCGTCGTGAGGTATGTCATGCCGCCGATTGGGTCAAGCTCCTTTCGGTCTTTAAGGCGGTTTTTGACGCTCACAATGTCTATCGGCTCGCGTTTTTCAATAAGATCGAGCATTGCCTGAAAAATCTGCTGGTGCGCCGGCTTGTAAAAATCAGCCGGGCGGATAAGGTCCGCAACCCGGAATATCGCGTCTTTATCGAGCATAAGCGAACCAAGCACCGACATTTCGGCATCAATGCTTTGCGGAGGCATGCGAGCACCACCGATTTTTTTTGATTCGTTTGGCATAGTAAGCGGCGGGGGAATATAAGCTCGAAAATAGAATGGGGATTATGAAGACCCCGTTATCATACATTTTATGAAAATCGAGGTCGACTTGACAAGAGGAAAAAGTGGTGATAACGTGTTAGTATTCTTTCACAACTTTTTGTGTTCACTCCAACTTTAACAAACCAGGAGAAACAATGCCGAAAGGCCGTAAAACACGAGAGATGACAGAGACACGGAAAGACGCGATTGAGGCAGAAATCGCAAAAGGCATAACAAGCGTCAGAGAGATTGCACGAGTTCTTCATGGACATCCGGGGTTTGATGCTGAAACATTCGAAGGCACTTCCGAGGGTATCCGTAGATACTTCAAAAAACGGAAGCTTTCGGCATCGCAACAGCCACGAACCCACGCCTCTATGATAACGGCCATTGCTGCTTCTGCAGCAACTTCGGCAAGCTCAATTCAAACATTTCTCGAAAAATACCAAATCCGTCTGCCTGCCGGACAGATTAGCGAATTTAACCGTTTTATTACCGCATTGACGGCCGTTGCCCGTCCGTTAGAGGAACGAGCCCTGCGGGTACCGATAATGGAAGAGAGGATTCGTGAATTGGAAGCATCTGTCCGTGATTTGAAATCGAATTTGCCGACAGTCATTTTGGAGGAGGAAAACCGCCGCCTTCGCGGTGTTATCGAAAAACAGGAAACAGTAATCGAAACCCTGAAAAGAACCAAGGGCTATCGAGGTGGGCGCATATTAACCCCGGAAAGCCACCTTGTGGTGAGTGCGGGGAGAGATTAATAACTAAGAAATACGATGTGGATAAGACTCCTTCAGGCCGTAGCAATACGGCCTTTCATTTTGTTACGGGGAAGGTTCTTGTTATACTATCAAGGTATGTCCTTGCGGTGGAATATTTTTTCTTCATCCCAAAAAACGGTCAAGCATAGACTCTTTATTGATGTTGGATCGAGCGCTATCCGTTCTCTCCTTGTAGAATCAGGCCCCAAAGGACACCTGGGGATCAAAAAGCGAGTTCATTATCTTCCGGTGATGGCGGAGAGAAGCAGGTTTTTAAAAAAAGTTAGCGGGCAATTCCATGAAATCATCTTCCGCTACATAAAAAGTTTAGGTTCCATTCCTGAAAAGATCGTGATCAGCGCCTCTCCACCGCTTGCCCCGGTTGCCGTTGAAGTCATAAAAAAGGAGCGGCATGACAAAAATAAGCCCGTCAGCGTAAAGGAAATAGAAGGCCTTCTTGCGGAAAAAATAACCCGTACGCCAAGCGCTGCATGGCACCCTCCGCAGTTAACCCGTCTTACCGTAGATGGCTATGATATTTCTTTGGAGGATACGGAAAACATCACCGGTTCTGTTATAGAACTTTCCGCGGCCTATCCCACCTTTGAACCGGATTTTATCGAAGCGTTTTCTGCTTTGAATAAAACATGGGGAGGGTTGACGCTGGAAATCCATTCAACCCCGATTACGGTGGCTATGGCGACAATAAAAAAACTTGCTGAGCGAAATTTTGCTATTATAAAGATTGGCGGAACCGCAACGACTGTCATTGCGGTCGCCTCAGGCACTATCTTATGGGTTGAATCGTTTCCTTTCGGCGGAGACGACGTAACCAGGGAGCTGGTGAATCAATTAAAAATAGAAATTGGTGAGGCCGAGGATATAAAGCGGCGTTTCGGCAAATTCGTGCTGCCTCAAGCCCTTTCCGAGAAGGCAGAAGAGATTTTTAAGCGCCATGCGGAAAAACTTGCGGGGACGGTCGTTTCTCCGTTTCTAAAACGGCAAAATGCTTTTCCTCCCACCGTTTTCCTTTATGGGGGCGGGGCTAAAGATTCAGCGGTTCAAAAAACCTTGTCGGATCCGCATTGGTTTGAAAATACTACTTTTGCGGAAAAATTGCGTGTTGAGGTTTTAGCCGGCGAGCGGTTTACTGACGGAGTACTGTTTAACTCGCCGCTCCAAGGACCGGACTATGTTGAACTTGCGGCCTCGGTTTTTAAGACACTCAACACTTAAAAAGACAACAACCATGGCGCGACAACGCATTATAAGTTGTCCGTTATAAGTTGTTGGCAATTAATGATAAAAAATATGGCTGATTTCTTAAGAAAGATAGCCAAAGAAAGGGAGGAGAAAAGAGGCGGTAAAATCGTTCAAGACATCCTACCCCCGAAAAGCGGTCTGACGGCTAGAAAAAAGCCGCCCCTGCCCGCGATACAAGAAAAGGCCTCAAAAGAACCGGTGAAACCGAAAATCGAACAAAAGATTTCGCTTCCTTCGGTACATTTCTGGAAACCCGCAGCAAGGCGCTTTAATCCCGCCCTTCTTTTGACCCGGCTGCTTTCTTCACGCCGCGCGCAAATAGGATCTGCCGCCGGTATTCTCATCCTTTTTACTATAATTTTCAGCATCGTTTTTGCATCAACTAAAATAACCATACGCCCAATTGCTGCCGACCTTTCGCTTTCGCCGCTTTCTATAACCGCGGATCCGGGTACTAATACTGTTGACCTGGGGGCAAAAAAAATTCCAGCGCTCAAAATTGCGGTAGAAGATACCTATACCGCAACCCGCCAGTCTTCGGGAAAAAAATATGTTGAGGAACGCGCGACCGGAACTATTGCCATATTCAACCGTTTCGATTCTAACCCTCAAAATCTAGTCCGCACAACACGTTTTGTCGATTCTAACGGAAAAGTATTCCGTTTGGTAAATTCCGTTACGGTTCCGGGGGCTAAAATACAAGGAGGAAAAATAGTTCCGAGTTCGGTAGATGCTCAAGTTGTGGCCGACGGCCCCGGCCAAGATTACAATATACCGCCATCACGCTTTACGATTCCGGGTTTCCAAGGTTCTCCCAAATTTGAGGGGTTTTATGGCGAATCCCGTTCTGCCATGAAGAATGGTTTTCGTGGTGAAGCTCGCGTGGTAACCGCCGAAGATATTAAAGCGGGGCAGGAGGAAGCAACCCGCCGGCTTTTCGAGGAATTAAGAAAAAAGCTTGATTCGAAAATTCCTCCGGGCAATGAATTTCTTTCCCTTGACGGTTCCCGGGATATCCGAATTGCAAAGGTAGTAAGCCCAAAAGCGGGGGAACGGAAAGAAGAATTTGCCATAGAAGCAAGCGGGATGGCCGAAGCGGTTGTGTTTCGCAAAACAGACCTTTTCGCATTTCTCGACTCCGCCCTGCTTTCCCCGGAACGGCCCTCAACAATATTGGAGGATACGAGCCAAATTGAATTTTCAGGCATCCAATTTGATATCGGAAAGGATATATTGGAATTCACCGTTAAAGGATCTGCCACCGCAGTCCGTGTTATTCCGGTTGTAGAAATGCAAGCATTACTTGCCGGAAAAACCACTACGCAAGCCGAAGCATTTCTTCGCGGACGGCCGGAAATTGGCGGTTTTTCAATAAAAAATTCTCCATTCTGGCGATGGAAGACACCACGCCATCCTGAGGCAATTGAGGTGAAAGTGGAGATCCCGGCTGTCTGATGCCATGCTAAGAATGCGATTTCGGGGGGTACGAATTAAAAGATTGACACCATAACGGCAATCTGCTAAACTCGTGTGGTGCCGTTATTATCACTATGAAGGGCGAAAAACGGGGTATTTTAAAAGAAGGAGTGGTGACAGAAGCGCTCCCTGCTACTCTTTTCCGGGTTAAACTTGACGACGGCGCTGAAATCATTGCCCACCTTGCGGGAAGACTGCGCCTTCATTACATCCGGGTAATGGCGGGGGATCGCGTTCGGATAGAAATGTCGGAGTACGACGCCACGAAGGGAAGAATTGTGCACCGCTTGAAATAATGTTAAATTTTGAATGCCGGATGCCGAATAGAAATTATTTAGCACCCAGCATTTATAATTTATAATTTTATTTGAAAGTCCGAGCATCAGTTAAACGCATGTGCGCAAAATGCAAAGTAATACGGCGCAAGCGTCGTGTTTTTGTTATTTGCACAACCCCGAAACATAAACAGCGCCAAGGGTAATTATCATCGAATTACGAATCAGCCGCGAATTTACGAATTTGATTCATTATTCGTAGATTCGTAAAAGATTCGTAATTCGTTGATGAGGCGATAGCGAACATGAGAATAGCCGGAACCAATATACCCGACAATAAAAAAATAGAATATGCATTGCCCTATATTTTCGGCGTCGGCTTAAGTTTGTCGCGAAAGATTCTCGTTGCGGCGCGTGTAAACAAATCCAAGCGCGCAAAAGAGCTTGCCCCTGATGAGGTAAGCCGGCTTCGTGAAATAATCGAAAAAAATTACAGAATTGAAGGGGAACTACGAAGAGAAATTTTAATAAACGTAAAACGCCTGAAAGACATCGGTACATATCGGGGTAACCGCCATATTCGGGGCCTTCCGGTCAGAGGACAGCGGACCAAAACGAATTCTCGCACCCGCCGCGGCAATGTGAGAAAAACAATGGGTTCAGGAAGAAAATCGGCAGCAAGTCCGACATAATTTTAAAACAATCCTCCTTCGCTAAAGCTATGGAGGACATCTTTCGCTACCACATAACGAGAGGTGTCCCTA
Organism: Candidatus Sungiibacteriota bacterium; assembly: GCA_016186145.1. Taxonomy (GTDB): domain Bacteria; phylum Patescibacteriota; class Minisyncoccia; order Sungbacterales; family SURF-37; genus JACPMF01. Next base: position 38,282 of record JACPMF010000006.1, read on the forward strand.
ATTAGATGGCTTGCCATCCGTAGCTCCGAGCGATGCGAGAAGCGAAGAATGGGAAAAAAGCGAATCATAACCAAAGGAGATACTGAAGGTGCTGCCTCAAGCAAGGTGGAGGGGGTATCCGGCACCAATGACGGCGGGCAGGGAAATCCGCAAGAGCGGCAACATGTTCAATATGGAGCCGCGTATATTCTTGCAACATATAACAATACCTTAATTTCGATTGCCGACGAGAATGGTAATACCATCGCGTGGTCGTCTGCCGGGGCAATGGGTTTTAAAGGCACTAAAAAAGCAACACCTTATGCGGCTTCGCGTGCCGCGGAGGCCGTAGCGGAAAAAGCAAAAAAGTGGGGTATAACAGGGGTAACTGTTTTTGTGAAAGGCGTCGGCTCCGGCCGCGAGTCGGCAATCAGATCGCTTGCTAACTATGGCCTTGACATAGCAATGATTAAAGATATTACCCCAATCCCGCATAATGGTCCGAGGCCTTCGAAAGTCCGACGAGTATAACGAGGAGGACCCAGCACATAAATTTACAATTGCCGTCTACTGCATTTCATAATTATTGCATCAGCCCCGCGACTAAAATTAATTGACGGATGTAAATTTATGTGCTGGGTGCTGAATTTTGTGGCGAAATTTTGTTCACAAAACAAGTTTCGCTCCAAAATTTCGACAAAATTCGCATGCCACTATCTCGACCGAAGGAAAAAATTGAAAGAAGAATAGGCGAGCGGCTCTTTTTAAAAGGGGAGCGCAGTTTTTCTCAAAAGGCAGGAGTTGCCCGAAGGCCATATCCTCCCGGACAACACGGCAAACGAAAAACAGGAAGAGGCGGTTTTTCTGAATTCGGACAACAGCTAAAAGAAAAACAGAAAGTTCGGCACATCTATGGAATCAGCGACAGGGCGCTTAAAAAATATTTTACTTTGGCACGCAGAAACCGAGCAAAGCCTACCGACGAAACTCTTGCGGAACTTCTGGAGCGGCGTCTTGATAACGTAGTTTTTCGTCTTGGACTGGCACTATCACGAAGCATTGGACGCCATATGGTAAGCTACGGGCACATAACGGTTAACGGAAAACGAGCTAAACAGCCGTCATTAACGGTCAAACCGAGTGATATTATTTCAATCGCGGAAAAATCGCGCAATCTCGGTTTTTTCCAAGATCTCGGAGAGCGGATGAAAAAATACTCGCCACCGGCATGGCTGGAGTTTGATCCGGAAAAATACGAAGGAAAACTCAGGCATACCCCGGCTCTTCAGGACATCTCCGGCCAGCAAAACATGTCATTAGTAGTTGAGTATTATTCGAGATAATAGAAGCGGATCGCTTCGCTTCACGCAGATCACAACGCGGAAAAACGCGGATCCGCATGAATCCGCGTAGCTATCCGCGTTTATCTGCCTTTAAATATGATTCCACTTCCCCATCAACCAAAAATTATCCTCGAAGAGGAGGGCAAAGGAGTATATGAAATTGAGGGGCTGTATCCCGGTTACGGCCAAACACTTGGTAATGCAATACGGAGGGTTTTATTGTCGTCCTTGGACGGATCAGCCATAACGAGCGTAAGGATTGAAGGGGTAAATCATGAATTTACGACCATCCCGAACGTATTGGAAGACGTGATTGAAGTCACATTAAATTTGAAACAAATCCATTTTCGAATGCATGATGACGGCCCGGTAACCGCAACGCTTCACGTTAAGGGCGAAAAAAAAGTTACTGCGAAAGACATTCAAACTTCATCACAGCTCGAGATGATGAACCCCGACCAGCACATAGCGACTATCACTGATAAAAAGGGAGAATTAATAATGGAGTTTACCGTTGAAAAGGGCCTCGGATATCAATCCGTTGAAACCAGGTCTCGCGAAAAGGTTCCGGTGGGAACAATCGCGTTAGATGCGGCATTCTCCCCGGTTCGGCTTGTCCATTATGAAGTCGAAAATATGCGCGTTGGCGACCGTACCGACTACAATCGGCTTCGACTGCACATTGAAACGGATGGGTCACTCGTTCCTCGAGAGGCGTTTCGGCGGGCGGCAAAAATTTTAGCAGATCAGTTCAATGCACTATATGGAGTTTTTGCTGATCAAGAACCAGCTTCCGAAAATCGTGGGGGCGGAATGGCAGACAGCGCGGAGGAGCAGGAAGGAGAAGACAAAGAAATGTCATATGAGGAAATCGTCGCAAAGAAAAAAATTGACGAGATGGAGTTTTCCACGCGAGTCCTTAATGCGCTCAGCAATGCGGGAATAAAAACCGCCGGACAACTGGCTAAAAAGAGCGAAAAAAAACTAAAGGAAGTCGAAGGGCTCGGCGATAAGGGAATTACGGAGGTAAAGAAGGCGCTGGGAAATTTAGGACTGACGCTTAAGCAATAAAGAATTCATCATCGAATTACGAATCCAGTACGAATGTACGAATTTAATTGATTATTCGTAGATTCGTAAGAGATTCGCTATTCGTTGATGGAACGGCAGCGAATATGAGACACCTCAAAAAAGGGAGAAAATTCGGCCGTTTGGCTCGCCAGCGAAAAGCGCTGTTGCGAAATTTAGCTGCGGCATTAATCGAGAAAAGGAAGATCACTACAACAGCGGCAAAGGCAAAGGAACTTCGCCCGTTTGTGGAACAACTGATTACTTCCGGAAAAATAAAAACGGCCGCCGCAATACGGAAATTGTATGCCATACTCCCTGAGCGTTCTGCTAAAAAAATAATGGCGAGTCTGGAAAAACATACAGCCTCCCGGCAAAGCGGATATACGCGCATTATTAAACTCGGGCGGCGCAAAAGCGACGGGGCGGAAATGGCAATTATTGAATTCGTAGACTAGCAAAAAACCATGGAGACTATTCAAATTGACGCCGCAAACAAAAAAGTTGGCAGGATAGCAAGTGAAATCGCGCACCGTCTTCAGGGGAAAGACAGGCCGGACTGGCGTGCTCACAAAATGCCGTCTGTCCGAATTCTTGTTACCAATACCGATAAGCTCGTTTTTACGGGAAAAAAATTCGATCAGAAAAAGTATTATCGTCATACCGGAACAATCGGTCATTTGAAAATCATTCCGCTTTCGCGGCGTTTTGCGGCAGATTCCCGCAAAGTTCTTTATGCGGCAATAGCGCGAATGCTTCCGTATAACCGGCTTAAAAAAGAGCGCCTAAAAAATCTCGTTCTCCAGAAATAGCAGAGGTTTTCTACCACACTCAAAACAAACCATGCCAGTTCAAAAAACAAAAAAGGCGGCAAAGCCAAAAAAGGCGCTGAAGGAAAAAGGCGCCGAACTTGAATTGCCAAAAAAGAAAGCGGAGAAACTTGAAATCGAGGCGACTCTGATTCCGGAACCGGCAATTGATAAAGAAAAACTGGAGGAAACGGATGAAAATTCCGCCGCCTTTTTATCTCAATCTGAACGATATTGGGAAGCGGTTGGAAGAAGAAAAACCGCAGTTGCAAGAGCACGCCTTTTTACACGCGGTGAAAAAGGGGTTTGGGTCCACGAAAAGCCGGTACAAACATATTTTCAGCAAGACCGCTTGGTTTCAATTATCGAAGAGCCGTTGAAGAAAATGAAATCCACCGATCGTTTTCGCGTAACCATAAAAGTTTCCGGGGGCGGAATGAACGCGCAAGCCGAAGCGGCCCGCCACGCTATTTCCCGCGCTCTCGTAAAATTTAATCCCGACTTCCGAAAACGCTTAAAACGGGCCGGATTCTTAAAACGAGACCCGCGTATGAAGGAGCGGAAGAAGTTTGGCCTGAAAGGGGCGCGCAAGGCTCCGCAGTGGGCGAAACGATAAGCGAACCCGGCATTAAGTTTCAGAACTGGTTTTATAAAGCAAAATAAGAGGAGTGCGAAAAAAACGCATTCCTCTTATTTTTTTATTCGTTTGAGACGGCTCAAAAACTTGAAGAGTAAAGAAAACTGCCGCTTGCGCGCAAAATCCGGTTTGCCGATGCGTCGTAATCAAATACCCCGCCGCCCTGTTCAAAAATAATCGTTGCTGCAGGACCGCCGCCTCGGTTATCGATATCCACAACGCCGATGAATTTGCCGGCGGAAAAAATGCTATGCGCTTCTTTTTCTCCAAACCATGACGCATTGGCAAGACGCTCCTCGCCGGGCGAAAGTATCCGCTCGCGCGTTCCTGCTTTTCGAAACGGCGCCTGTTTCTCATCGGCGATCCACAATACTTCAAGAGCTCTCTCCGACCAAAAAAGAAGTTTTTTCCCGTCTTCAGAAAACTCCGCCCCGATAATGTTGCCCGAAATTGGAATTACTTCCGGCTCTTTACGCCTTCGGACAAAAAAGCCGCCGGCCGAATCAATTAAAAATGCGTCGCCGTATGAATTCATTTCCATCCGGGTCGGTTCATCGCTTAAGTAAAACCCTTTCCGTCCTAAATTTTCAACCTCCTCGCCGTTGAAATTCGCTGATGACAAAAATCCTCTCTTCGTTACGAACAATATTTGTTCTCCCGATACGCGAAAAGAGTGAACATCGGAAAAAAGCGGTTCGGCCGTCCTTTTTGTCCGATTGAACCGCAAAAGGGCGCCGCGATTCGTCAAAATGAAAAACTCGTCAGCAGACCCTCCAAAATCCGCCATGGTCACCATTCCAATATCCGTTGGCGGACGCAATTGCAATTCCTGGACGCGACCGCCCGCTAAGTTGATGATCGAAAACCGCACCGGCCCCCTCCGCTTTACCAAAAGCCGCTGATTCTCCGAATCCCATCGAAAATCTTCGATTCGTTCTACTGCGTCAAAAATTTTACTCTCAAGATTAAAAAGGTATGTGAATGCTGTTCGTTCCGGCGCATAGATGAGGATCCACGAACTTCCCGGCAAAATTTCAAATTGCTCGATAGTGAGATCTCTGCGCATGAGACTAAGAACCTCATCTTCAGTAATGGTTTCTGGAATAAGCAAAACGGAGCGAAATTCACTAATTGACTCCGGGGTAACATGAATTACCCGCTGCCAAGGGCGAAAGCCCTCCTTTTCAACTCGTACCGAATACAAATCCGGCGTAAGGTTAGTAACCAGGGCCCCGAACGAAATGATTCCGCTGTCTTTTACGGCATTGTTGTTTATAAAAATCCTGAAGTTATTTTGATTCGCCTTTATAAAAATACCGCCGGTGCGCACCACATGCCCGGTTTTTAAATCGAAATTGTATCCCAACGAGTATAAGACAATAAGAGGCGTGAGCAACAAGAAGAGCAGCGAGCCAAGATAAAAGATCACCCGCCGTTGGGCCTTTGGAAAAGGATGAGATGGTCTAAAAAATTCCGTCATATTCTACTTTATACATTAAACGAGAAATAGGATGACTTGCAACACCCGGCGTTTACCAGTAATCTAAAAGTGGTTTTCCTGTATTCATCATCGAATTACGAATCAGCTGCGAATATACGAATTTCCACAACCTGATTATTCGTAAATTCGTAAAAGATTCGTTATTCGCCAATGAAGCGGCAGCGAATATGCAAAAATTCATTATTGAAGGCGGACACCCTTTAGAGGGCGAAGTCATTATCGGCGGATCTAAAAATGCAGCTCTTCCGCTTATTGCGGCATCTCTTTTAACCGAAGAGCCGGTTTTGCTTGAAAATATTCCCGCCATCAGCGATGTCGCTGCGATGGCAAAAATTGCCGAAGGACTCGGGGCTCACATAGAATTTAATGCGGAGAAGAGCGCTATTCGCATTACCGCCGCCGCCCTTTCCAACCCCTCTGTTGACGAGGCGTTAACGAGAAAACTTCGCGGATCAGTCCTTTTTTCCGGAGCCCTCGTCGGCAGAATGCGAAATGCAATTTTACCATACCCTGGAGGGGATGTTATCGGAGCCCGTCCTCTTGCAACCCACCTCCATGCGCTTGAAGGCCTCGGATGCGTCATATACGAGGACGGGAATAATCTGCGGATTGACGGCGCGTCACTTCACGGCGGCGAAATCGTTCTTGAGGAACAAAGCGTAACCGCAACAGAAAATACAATACTGGCGGCAGTGCTTGTCCCCGGCGAAACGATCATAACGCTTGCCGCGTTCGAACCGCATGTTCAGGAACTGGTTGCCTTTTTAAACAAAATGGGGGCGGATATTCAGTGGATTGATTTTTCGCGTCTTATGATTCGCGGCGTTAAACGCCTTAACGGGATAACGCACCGGATTAATCCCGATGAAATCGAGATTTCAAGTTTCGCCGCGCTGGCCGGAGCAACTCGATCGCGAATCTTTCTTCGAAATGTAGAACCGAAGTATCTTGATGCCATTTTCCTGCAACTAAGAAAAATGGGCGTTTCTTATACCATTTCGGGTAACGGACCACTGGCAACTCTAGGAATTGAGAAGCCGCCTGCCGTTTATAAAAGCTTTCGAATCCAGTCGGGGTTTTATCCAAAACTGGTTACCGACCATATACCGCCATTTGCGGTTCTGGCAACGCAAGCCCACGGAACTTCTCTCATTCACGACTGGATGTACGAAAATCGGCTGCGTTATATTCCCGAATTGCAAAAAATGGGCGCTCATTGTACTATATTAGATCCGCACCGAGCACTCATAACCGGCCCGTCCAGCCTCCGAGGAAGCGAAATTGAAACCTACGATATTCGTTCCGGCATGACGCTTGTCATCGCGGGCCTTACCGCAGAGGGCCGTTCAACGATTTCCAATATCGAACATATCGATAGGGGATATGAAAAAATAGACCAGAGATTACGCGCTCTTGGAGCAAACATTGAAAGAATCAATGAATAAAAATTTGATATAACAAGTAACTATGTTTACAAAAAAACTAGGCATTGATCTCGGCACAACCAATACTCTTGTTTTTGTCCCAAACAGAGGAGTGGTTATCAACGAACCATCCGTTGTCGCGGTCTCTGTCGATGACAATCGCGTTCTCGCGGTAGGCAATTCGGCCAAAGAAATGATCGGCCGCACTCCGGAAACCATTGTCGCGTATCGCCCCCTGAAAGACGGCGTTATCGCCGATTACCGCGTAACCGAAGCCATGCTTCGCTATTTTATCGATAAATCCCTCGGCCGTATGCGTATGTTCCAGCCGGAAGTCATGATTTCTGTTCCCGCTGGAGTTACTTCAACCGAGCGAAGAGCCGTTGTTGAGGCCGCCACCAAAGCTGGCGCCAAAGCGGCGTATGTTGTGAAAGAACCCGTGCTTGCGGCAATCGGAGCGGGGATTCCCATCAATGAACCGTCAGGCCACATGATTGTCGATATCGGCGGCGGCACAACCGATGTCGCAGTCATCTCTCTTGGCGGCATTGTTGCCTCAACTTCGGTAAAAGTAGCCGGGAATAAACTCGACCAGGCAATCGCCGACTATATTAAACGAAATTACAATCTTGCAATTGGAGACCGCACCGCCGAAGACATCAAAATAGCTATTGGCAGCGCCGTTCCTTTAAGCGAAGAACTTTCCATGGAAATTAAAGGGCGTGATTTGATGAGCGGTTTGCCGCGAGTTATCGAAATACGCTCCCCGGAAATAACAGAAGCGGTCTCGAATGAATTGAGCGAAATAATCCAGGCCATAAAGCAGGTTTTACATCAGACGCCGCCGGAACTTGCTGCGGATATTATGGAGCGGGGGATTGTGATGTCGGGAGGCACATCGCTCCTTCGCGGCATTGATGAGCTTGTATTTCAAGAAACCGGCGTTATTGCGCATATCGCTCAAAATCCCCTTCTTTCGGTGGCAAACGGAACCGGCATCGCGCTTGAACACTTAGACGTATACAAAAGAAGCATTATGACAAAACGGTAGCTCGGCATCACGAAATTTTTTTCAGCTCGTTTGAAACAAAATTTCCATGCACTGCACAATGAAAAATTTTTATGAAGCCTTGCTTGCCTTACAAGCCATGAAGAAAAACTTTATGTCAAAAAATATGCGATAGCAGAAATTTTGACAATTCGGCAATAAAAGTTTCCGACATACAGCCATTTTTGAAGTAAAATAATTGGCGGACTCGAAAATCCGCCAGAAATCGTTGCTATGGACTAGCAATAACGAATCTTTCCACCGAGATATCTGGATGGTATACGGCAAAAAACTCGATCGCAAGTTCCACTTCCTCATCTGTAATGTCCTCGACCCACACCGGGGTTACCCACGAACCAGGGTTAACCTTTTCTGCTCCGAACAAGTAAACCGCAACCGCTACCACGCCCATGCTACCGGGTGTCAGTTTGATCTTTGCCACGCAAGTCCTCCTTTACTTTATTTCCATGTTCGTCTAAGCGTTTTATCGCAATTATATAAAGTAGCCAATCCATTCCCATACCAACGCTATTGATAAAGAGATGTATTATCCCGGCAAAGACAATACTTCCTGAATTGATTGAGACGATGCCCCACAGAAGAGCGTAGGTTGGCGCGAAAATAAAGTAGCGGATAAGTGAAGCTTTTTGCATACCAGAATCCAGATGATATGCGCCAAAAAGAATCGCTTGGAGAAAGAGAAAGAAGACACCGAACGTACTTCCGAAGTCTTGCCAGACGATTATGAGTACCGCTCGATATAGAATCTCCTCCATGATAACCATGGGTATCATCAGGAAGAAATCACGTCTAACACTACCTTCCGCCTCCCGCAATTGTTCTAGAAACTCCTTTGATTGGTCGGCTGGCAATGCCCAGTAGAAAACCACTTTTCCATGCCCTCGTATGAGATTGAACACCGAACGACATCCTCCGAAGAAGTGAATAAGATGCAGATCGGTAACTACAACAAGCAGGTTTACTACAAGAACCGTGATAATGCTTGGATTAAGAGGGGGTAGTTTGAAAAGACCAAGAATGTTGTCCCTGTTTGCGAAACCTTCTAGGAAATGGTTTGCAAGTACAGCCCCGGCTAAGCCAAAGCTTATTCCTTGTCCAATAGCACCGGCTTTGCGTAGGACTTCATCCTTTTTCAAAGATCCCTCCCCTTAGAAGAAGAAATCGCCAACTTTTCAGGAACTTCCAACATCTTGCCGGCCATTTCCGCCCCTCCCTACAATCGTTTTGGTTTGACCAAAAATACCATAATAAAAGCTATTTGTCAATGATTGTGGTTTTTCCAGTTTTTGCTATAGTTTTAACATTGTCATTAAATATTTGTATTTAGAGTTTAGAATTTAGGGTTTAGGATTTTCAAAAATATGGTAGTCCGAATGCGGCATACAAAATCGAAACGGAATCGGGTACGCTCACACCATGCGCTCGCCCCGGTAAAATTTGGCGCATGCAGCCACTGCAAAGCGCCGATTTTGGGGCACACTGTTTGTAAAAATTGCGGCTATTACAAAAACCGGCAAGTGGTTGACGTTCTTGCCCGTCTTGATAAGAAAGAACGAAAAAAGAAAGAAAAAGAATTGCACGAACACGAAGAAGAAGCTGCCAAAAAAGGAGAAACATTGAACGCAGAAGAGTTATCGCACAAATGAATCAGGAATTATGAATTAGGAATTACGGCACACTATAAACCCATAATTCATAATTCATAATTCATAATTCCAGATGGCTTCACGTCACTTAGCTCGCTCCATCGCAATGCAAACACTCTATGAGTGGGATTTTAACAACCAGGACGAATCGCGCCTCGAAAGCATCATGAACAAGAATATTGCAGAATTCGGCCCCGGGCTCGAAGATGCGGAATTTATTCAAAAACTTGTCCGAGGCACTATCGATCATCTTAAGGAAATTAATGCGATTATCGAGAAGGCGGCGCCGGAGTGGCCGATTACTCAAATTGCAACAGTCGATCGGAGCGTTCTTCGCCTCGGGCTCTATGAACTGCTCTTCGGAAACCGTGAAGAGGTTCCGCCAAAAGTGGCAATCAATGAAGCAATTGAGCTCGCAAAATCATTTGGCGGCGAGGCATCCGGGCGATTTGTTAATGGCGTACTTGGAACTGTGTACCGCGAAATCGGGGAGCCCGGTAAGGAGCATCCGACTAGACACGAAAAGACGGAAAATGATGGCGAGGTTCAGGCGGAGGATAAAAAATTAAGTGGCAGTTAATTAATAATCTAATTCTTAAATTCGAATATCGAAATTCGAAACAAATTCTAAATCCCAATTATCCAAACTCAAAAGTATTTGATATTTCGGGATTCGAGCGTTGGAATTTGTTTAGAATTTCGGATTTCGTGCTTCGACATTTATGTTTTAACAATGGATATCTCTCAACTGGAAGCGCGGCTCGGCGCCCCGTTCCAAAATAAGGACCTCCTCCAACAAGCATTCGTACATCGTTCCTACCTCAACGAAAATCCAAATTTTCGGCTTTCGCACAATGAACGCTTAGAATACCTGGGCGATGCCGTACTCGAGCTCATAATCTCTGAAGAGCTTTATAAGCGTTTCCCCGATAAGCCGGAGGGGGATCTTACCAGTTTCCGCGCGGCATTGGTAAATTCCAAAATGCTTGCAGAAGTTGCGGCAGAATTTGATTTTAACGACTTTTTGATGCTTTCCCGCGGTGAAGCGAAGGACGTCGGACGGGCGCGCCAGTTCATTCTTGCAAACACTCTTGAAGCGGTTATTGGCGCCATCTATCTTGATCGGGGCTATGAGGCGGCGGCTCAATTTATTCAGAAAGGCCTTTTTTCCAGGATTGACGAGGTGGTGACAAAAAAGCTCTACCGCGATCCAAAAAGCTTGTTTCAAGAAATTGCCCAAGAACATCATGGCGTCACTCCCACTTACGAGGTTCTCAAGGAATGGGGGCCTGATCACAATAAACATTTTATTGTAGGCATATATATTGATAAGGAGCTGGTTGCCGAAGGCGAAGGCCCCTCAAAACAAGCCGCACAAGAAGAAGCCGCCCGAATGGCGTTAAAGGCACGGGGGTGGCTGTAATATATTCATCATCGAATTACGAATCAGCTGCGAATATACGAATTTCCACAACCTGATTATTCGTAAATTCGTAAAAGATTCGCTATTCGTTGATGAAGCGATAGCGCACGTGAAATTAATCCAATTTCATCTCTCCGGATTCAAGTCATTCGCTAAACAAACCACTCTCGAATTCCCGCAGCCGGTAACCGCAATTGTCGGTCCGAACGGCAGCGGCAAGTCGAATTTGGCGGAGGCCATCCGCTGGGTGCTTGGCGAACAATCAATGAAAATTCTCCGCGGCAAACGCGGAGAAGATTTGATTTTCAACGGAACCCCCGATACTCCCCGCATGGGTAAGGCGGGGGTACGCCTCGTATTCGACAACCGCGACGGAAAAATCCCGATTGATTTTGAACAAGTTATTTTTGAACGAAAAATATTTCGTGACGGAACAAACGAATACTATTTGAATAACTCCCAAGTCCGGCTAAAAGACGTTGTGGAGCTTTTGGCCAGAATGGGGCTCGGGGAAACAAAGCATAATATTATCGGGCAGGGCGAGGTTGATCGAACTCTTCTTGCCGGCGCCCGAGAACGGCGAGAAATGCTTGAGGAGGCAATCGGCTTACGAGTGTATCAGCTAAAAAAAGCCGAAGCGGAACGGCGTCTTGAAGAAACCTCGAAAAACATCATACAAGCGCAGGCGCTCTTAAAAGAAATATCGCCGCATCTCCGATTCTTGCGGCTGCAAGCAGAGAAGGCAGAAAATAGAACCGGGCTTGAGCAGGAGCTTCGCAAAACAACCATCGCCTGGATTCTCTCCTCTAAAAGCGCCATCGAACGCGAGCTTGCGAAAACTGCCGGGGCTCATCAAAACCAGGAGCTGCGGCTTACAACGCTTTCCGAAGAAATCAGTGCCATAAAAAAGGATATCGCGGAGGCCGAAGAAAAGCTTAAACAATATAAAATCCTTCAGCAAGGAGAAAAGGAAATCTCCGTATGGGAACAAAAACGATGGGAGCTGGAGCGGGAGCTTGGCAGAGTCGAGGGAAAAATCGAGGCAGGCGGAGCGGCAAAGGCATCTGTAACGCACGCCGAACGAACCATTGAAATTTCGTACGTGCGCAAACACCTTTCAACCATTCTTGATCGGTTGGAAGAAATTCAGGTTATTGATGATCTGGATGACGTTCGCGAGCGTATTGAGTTTTTAGTTTCGTCAATTGAAACAGTGCTCGGCGAAATTGAAGAGCAGGCGCGCGGCGAATCGAAGGCAGAAGTAAAAATTGAAGCTGGGGCTCAATTAAAACAGCTTCATGAAAAAATTCAAAAAGAGCTTGAGGGACTCCACAAAAAGATTAACGATATGCGAGAATCGCTTCGCGACCAGACACGCGCCTTTACGGAAATCCAGGAGGCCTTGCGAGGATATGAGCGCGCGATTCGAGAACGCGAAGAAGAGCGCGGCTCAATACAATCGGCAATCCAGCGGTGGCTTTTTGAAAAAGAGCGTATTGCCGAGCGCGAGCAGGAAGTCATAGAGGAAGAAGGGCGCCAGGCCCTGTCTCCCGGAGAATTTAACGCAATTGTAGAAACCCCTCTTGCGTCACATTCTCCCGATGAACTCACAAAAAAAATAGAGAAACTTCGGATCAGGCTTGAAGAAGTTGGCGGAATTGATCCCTCGGTTGTCAAAGAATATCGGGATACAAAAACACGGCATGAGTTTCTCGAGAAGGAAATCGGGGATTTGGAAAGGGCATTGCGCGATCTTCGGCTTTTGATCAAAGAATTGGATGAAACAATCGAGCGCGATTTTAAAAACGGCTTCAATAAAATAAAAGAGGAGTTTAATAATTACTTTCGCATCATTTTTGGAGGCGGCAAAGGAGTTTTGAGATATGCGGAATTACGGAACCAAAACGCCGAAAGCGAAGATAGCGATGGCAACACCGAGCCGGAATACGGAATAGAAATAGAAGTTGATGTCCCGAGAAAGCGCGTTCATTCAATCGCAATGCTCTCCGGCGGCGAACGAGCGCTGACATCTATTGCCCTTTTATTTGCGATCACTGCCGTAAATCCGCCTCCTTTCCTGGTCCTCGACGAAACCGATGCGGCGTTGGATGAGGCAAATTCACAAAAGTACGCGGCGATCCTTAAAGAACTTGCAAAAAAAACACAGTTGATTCTCATTACCCACAACCGCGAAACCATGAAGGCCGCGGGGGTTCTCTATGGCGTTACTATGGGAAGCGATGGAGTATCAAAATTGCTTTCGCTAAAACTAGATGAAGCCGAGGCTTACACGAATCGGTGACCTCTTCAAAATTTTCCAGAACTACGATTTTGACAAATGGAGCCTCGCCGCTTCGGGGAGCCCCTCCCTTACGCTGCGGCTCGGGTTTCCCTTCTCGCGGCTCTCTCCATTTGTTACCAAAATCTCCGTAATGGAAAATTTTGGAGTGGTCACCTCAAAAGGTGACGAAAAGGATTTGTCATAAAATCTCCGCAATGAAAAATTTTATGGCAATATCTCATGGAGGAGGGGGTTGAAATTTTACGGTCGCACTTATCCCATCTTTTGTGGAACACCGTGCCCGCTCGGCTCCGCGAGGCCAGAAAAAAGCATATCGGCCCGCTTGGGTTAAACCGAAAAATCGTTCTCAAGAAATTGCCTTGGCCATATCTCACCTTCGGAGAAATTAAAATAAAAGGCGGACGGTAGGATTAACCCACCGCCCGCACGCGTTGACGAACTGTCGCTCAGACGAACATCACAAGGGCATCAATGACGATGAAAACGAGAAAGAACACTGCGTGAGTGATCTTCTCGTCTCCGTTGGGCTTCGTCACCTCATACCTCGTGACTTTCCCTTCTGACGTCAGTTCCACAGGGATCTTCCTCGGGATGCAGTTTCTGCTGTACGACCATGTGAAGAGCCCCGTACCAATGGCAAGTAAGGGCAGGCCGATCGCGAGCTGAAGAAGATCGACGCCCATCACCTTCCAGGCGATCATGACCATCACGAACATACCGACTCCGGTCTTGCCGAAGTTCGCCGCGTGATCCGTCACGGCCTTGAGCCCTTCGTTGACGGCGGTGCCGACTTCGCGGCCGAGACCGACCCAGCTGCCGACCTTCTCCACCTGTTGCTTCTGCTCGATCTTCTGGAGAAGATCCGGCGGCAAGTCGGACTTCTTCACCACGATCCGGTCGTCGGCCTGTTGGGTGTCATCGGCCACGGCCGATGTGACATTGAAGCCCGTGACTAGTGCGAAAACTATGGCGGTGACGAACAATCTCTTCATGGTGCTATCTCCCTTCCCGCGTTTTTAGAGACGCGGCCCTCTTTTTTCTAAAGTTTGAAAAAGAACCGGCTTACTACTGCAATATAATTATACCATTTCTAATAACACTGAGTCAATAGCTTGTAAAATAACGGCTTAAAAACAAAAAAATTGGTTATTTACAAGCGCCGCTTATTTTCTTATAATTTCAAGAGTTGCTTAGAAACGTATCCGCATAAATCTGCGTAGATATCTGCGTTTATCCGCTTCTAAAAATAGATGGCAACACTTTATACCCACAAAGCCGCGAATATAAGAAAAACATGGCTCTTGATGGCCGTGTTTTTTGGGGTAGTTATCGGAATAGGATGGATAGTCAGTCGAGTTTATGACAACCCGGGGATTCTTTATTTCGCAGTCATTTTCAGTATTTTTATGAATGTACTCTCATACTGGTTCTCCGACAAAATCGTATTGAAACTTCACCATGCCGAACCTGTTGATATGAAAGCTCATCCGGAGCTTTATCGGGTATTGGAAAATCTTGCTATAACAGCGGGCCTTCCCATGCCGAAATTTTATCTGATCCGCGATCCGGCGCCAAACGCTTTTGCCACCGGCCGCGACCCAAAACATGCAGTCGTCGCAGTTACCGCCGGACTTCTTGAGAAACTTGATAGATCGGAACTTGAAGGCGTACTTGCGCACGAACTCTCTCATATCGGGAACCGTGATATGCTGGTATCAACTATTGCCGTAGTTCTGGTAGGATTTGTTTCTATAGTTTCCGACATGTTTATGCGCTCCATGTGGTTCGGGGGAATGGGGGGCGGTCGGGAAGAACGCGGCAGGGCCGGAGGCGTACTCATTATCATCGGAATCGTCCTATCCATCCTCGCACCAATAATCGCTTCGTTGATACACCTTGCCATATCGCGAAGGCGGGAATTCCTTGCCGATACTTCAGGCGCCCTGCTTACCCGTTATCCGGTTGGCCTTGCTGCGGCCCTAAAAAAAATCGCCGGCTATCAGCGCCCCTTGCGTAGTGCTACAAACGCAACCGCGCACCTTTTCTTTGAAAACCCTTTTGGGGCGGACCGCAACGGCACCCGGAAAACGCCGTTTCTAATAAAGATGTTTTCCACCCACCCGCCGATCAAGGAAAGAATTGCGGCTCTTGAGCAAATAAGGATGTAAGGGTTGATTCTTATGAGAGACAATTTCGAGCGGCCAAAGGAAATCATCACCGGCGAAGCAAAGGAGGCCGGACAAGAAATTTTTGCCGCGGAGATAAAAAACGAAGTGGTATGGCAAAATAAAGATGTTGATATGCCGTTCCGGCTTGAAGAAGGAAAACCGACAAAACTCGGAGTATTTTTAGTCGAACATCCGCAGAAGCGAAGAGAGGGGCTGAAGGTAAGGGCGTTTAACGAACATTTTCGAAGCGCGCTTCTTGGGAGAGTTGTATTTCAGGATAAAGAAGGGCGCCTATACCGTGATGTTGACCTAAAAGGAATGGGCGGATTAGACCGACGACTCGAACCGAAAATTCGCGTTGAACCCCTGCGGCCACGCCGTAGGAGCGAGCAAAAATACGAAACCACGTGGGGAATTCTCAACTGGGGATATGCAGAAAATGACCGCGAGCTTTCGGAATTCTTTACGAAAGAGGGGCTACGGACACATCGGGTTCTTGCAATTATACGGCTTGATGAAGTGCTGGATGAACGGGGCCGCAAAATTTCCGTCACGGAGGCGCGGGAAAAAGGTTACATTAAAAAAAATGAAGAACCGGTAATTGCAATCCGCGCGTTCGGTACGAAAGCGCGAATTAGCGAGATAAAAAATGAAGCGCTTTTGAAAGACGCGGAGAAAATGGTCGCGCAGGAATTCGGAATTGATCCGAAAAAATTTTCAGACAAGGAGTATGCCGAATGGTTTGCGAAAACGCTGGGAGAACAAGTTGGGCGTATCCATCGGCTTGGATACTACCATCGATACCTAACTATTCATAATGTTACGCTCGATTGCAGAATAGTTGACCTTGATACGGTAATAAAGCTTCCCCGTAATAAGGAGCAGCGGGGGAAGGAGCTTATTAAAGAAGACATCACGGCTGTTTTAGATACGATCGATTTTTTTGACAGTTGTTTGAACCACCCTGCAGGCAAACGAATTTTGGGGAATTTATTTTGGCAGGGATATCAGCAAGAAGTTGGCGAAAAATTCTTAAGCGAAAACCCGGCGATCGCTAAATTCATACGTGGTTTACAATTCCTAACGCCACAGCGCAATTTATAATACAAAAAGAAGGGTCGCATAATGGGTGAAAAGCGTTTGAATAGCTTTTCACGGGTGTAACGAGCACGCCGCAAAGCGGCGGCGCAGTTCTACACCCCGGACGAGTGCGCTCGCTTGTTCCCGATTTGTTTGCGCGGAGCGAAGCGAGCACAACTACAAATCGCAATCCCGCTTAAAACGGAGGCGTCGCATAGCGGTCTAGTGCGTTCGCTTGGAAAGCGAATATGCCAGAAATGGCATCAGAGGTTCGAATCCTCTCGCCTCCGTTTTGTGCGGGACAAATCCCACCCCTTCCGCCTTCGCTCGCCAAAGCGAGCTACGGCGGACACAGTCCGCACGTAGATCGCGAAGGAGAGAAGAAATATGCACATAGTTGGAGGATGAGCTGGCTCCGACATGCTTCGAGAAGCCGTGAGAAAATTAAGCGAGCTCCCGATTAAAAAAGCCGTTGTATCTGCAGAAAAAAATAAATTAGCAGACGCGCCTGACATTTCAAAGATAGTTGGAAAGGAAATACCGCGCGAACAAAAACAAAAACCGCCCCGGCACTCAAAGAGAAAGGGACAAAAATATTAAAAACATTTTTGCTATGAATTCTCCAACCGAAGAAATCAAATCGCGAATAGACATCGCCGAGCTGGTGGGAGGGTATGTGCGCCTTATAAAAGCCGGCTCGAATTTCAAAGCGCTTTGCCCGTTCCATAAAGAAAAAACCCCGTCGTTTAACGTATCTCCAACACGGCAGATTTGGCATTGCTTCGGGTGCGGCAAGGGCGGCGATCACTTTAAATTTGTAATGGAAATTGAGGGGCTTGATTTTCCGGAAGCACTCCAACTTCTCGCAAAACGAGCCGGCGTCGAGTTAAAACGCGAAGACCCGCGCATACGCTCGGAAAGAAACCGCACATACGACCTTCTGGAGGAGGCCGCAAAATACTTCGCAGATAATCTTGAGACAGTATCGGCGATCAAAACATATCTGAAAAAGCGCGGAGTAATCGACAAGACGATAACAGATTTTAGGATCGGGTTCAGCTTTGACTCGTGGGACGGCCTCCTTAGACATCTTCATAAAAAAAAATATGCCGATGCGGAAATAGAAAAAGCCGGTCTTGCCATAAAAGGCGAGGGCGGCAGCTGGTACGACCGATTCCGCTCAAGAATTATGTTTCCCATAAATGATGTAAACGGACGCGTTGTGGGCTTCGGCGGGCGTATTTTTCAACCCATCGGCGACAGTCAACGGCCAACGGCCGAAGCGAAATACATAAATACCCCCCAAACGCTTGTTTATGACAAATCACGCGTGCTGTATGCCTTTGACAAGGCGAAAGAGTCAATCCGCAAGCAAAACACCTGCGTTATTGTGGAAGGATACATGGATGCGCTCATGTCGCACCAGGCCGGAGTCGTCAACACGGTTGCCGTTTCCGGAACCGCGTTGACCGCAGAACAGCTCAAAGCAATCCGCCGTCTCGCCGAAACCGTAATCTCATGTTTTGACAGCGATCTCGCAGGCGAAGAAGCCACAAAACGAAGCATTGATCTTGCCGTGGAGTTTGATTTTGAACGGAAGGCGGCAATCCTTCCACACGGAATTAAAGATCCTGCCGATGCCGTTCTCCAAAACCCGCAAGCGTGGCAAAAAGCAGTGCTTGAAGCGGTACCAATAACACAGCTCTTTTTTGACAATGCGCTTCTACGATTCAATCCGGAAACCTCCGAAGGGGCGAAAGCAATCGCGGCGGCAGTTTTGCCGGAAATCAAACGCCTCGCAAACGAAGTTGAAAAAGCCCATTGGATAAAAAAACTCGCCGGCGCCATTAGAATTTCCGAGGAGTCGGTTTGGAACGAATTTACCCGCCCAACCCCAGAGACACGCGTGGCAACGACAGCGGAAGCGGTAGAGAAAAGAACCCCCCAGAAAAGCCGGCACGAGCAGTTGGAAGAACTTGTACTCGGACTCATGGGGCTTTCCGTAAAAGCGCCCGAAATCTTCACAGGGCTCACCAGTGATATGTTTGTAAAAGAAGCCCACCGTGATATATTCAATGAATTGAAACAAAACGCGGGCAAAACCGCTACTCTTGTGCAAATTCAGACAGACCGGCTCAATCATCTAGCCTTTCGGGCCGAAGTTTTTCTTGCCGCTTCTCCGGATAAAGAAATTGAAGTCGGATCTATAGTCCGAGAATTCAAATCTGAACACTTAAAGCAAAAACGAGACGGTCTTTCCCGAAAAATCGCGGAGGCGGAAAAAACAGATGAAGAGACAATACTTGCCGCTCTCGTAAAAGAATATAAAGACACATGCGACGAAATTCTAAAAATATCAGCTAAAAAGGTTTAATTATAGACGGAAGTTCATATGGTTAAGCAAAAACCGCAAACTAAACCAAAAGTCCCGCTGCCAAAAAAAGACACCTCAAAAAGCGGCAAATCACCGGGGTCGACAAAGAAAAAACTTCAACCGGCAAAAGGCAAGACAGCAGCAAAGAATCAATTCGGAGACGTTGAAACAAAAATCGACATTCTCGTCAAAAAGGGAAGAGAACGTGGTTTTGTCACATACTCCGAAATTCTTGCGCAGTTTCCCGCTATCGAAGAAGACATCCCGCTCCTCGAGGATATTTATCGCCGCTTCGAAGAACTCAACGTTGAAATTTTCGATACCTCGGAATTCATCAAAATTGACGAAGAGAAGAAAAAGAAAAAAGAAGAATCGTCGCGCGATGACGCTTCAGACTCCGTGCAAATGTATTTGCGCGAGATCGGAAAAATTCCGCTCATTACCGGGGACCAAGAAAAGGAATTTGCGCGGCACATCGAGCGCGGAGATAATGAGGCGCGGGAGCAGCTTGCCAAGGCAAATCTCCGGCTCGTCGTATCCATTGCAAAACGCTATGTCGGCAGAAGTCCGCACCTGACGCTTCTCGACCTTATTCAAGAGGGAAATCTTGGCCTTTTCAAAGCGGTTGAAAAATTTGACTATCGGCGCGGCTTTAAGTTTTCGACATACGCAACATGGTGGATCAGGCAGGCAATTACCCGCGCTCTCGCGGACCAGGCACGCACCATTCGCATCCCCGTGCATATGGTCGAGACAATATCAAAATTCCAACAGGTAAAACGCCGTCTTCTTCAGGATCTCGGCCGCGAACCCTTGCCGGAAGAAATTGCCTCCGAGATGGGAATTGAGGTTGAAAAAGCCCACCATATTGCAAAAATTTCTCAAGAAACAGTTTCTCTCGAGTCGCCGGTGGGAGAAGACGACGAAGACTCGCTTCTTGGAGAATTCATTGTTGATGAAAAGACTTTATCGCCGGCTCAATCAGCCGCGCGAAAACTTCTTCGTGAACAAATGATGAAAATAATCAATGACCTTTCTCCCCGGGAGCAGAAAATTTTGCGGCTGCGTTTCGGACTGGATGATGGCGTAACGCATACGCTTGAGGAGGTTGGAAAAGAATTCGGCGTAACGCGCGAACGAATACGGCAAATTGAAGCAAAAGCTCTTGAACGAATGCGAACGCACGGATTGGTAAGAAAGCTCGAAGGGTATTAGTACATGAATTATGAATTGTGAATAATGAATTAGGAATAACCAAATTTTCTATATTCATAATTCATAATTCCTGATTCCTGATTCAAAAAGTGTCCGCAAACTCAAAAATACAACAAGTGCACTTCGTTGGTATCGGCGGTATCGGCGTTTCGGCCCTTGCCCGTTGGTATCACGCACAAAAGTGGATGGTAAGCGGATCGGATATTGAACCATCGGAAATTACCGATGCCCTAAAAAGCGAAGGTATTCTCATAACGACAGGTCCACACAAGGCGCAAAACGTGCCTCCAAATACTGAACTGCTTATCTATACCGCCGCGGCAAAGAAAAACCCGGAGATGGAAGCGGCAAAAAGCCGAAATGTGAAAATACAGAGTTATGCGGAAGCGCTCGGCGGCATCACGAAAAAATACCTGACGATTGCTATTGCCGGTTCACATGGCAAAAGCACCACTACGGCGCTTATTTCTTTGATTCTCACAAAAGCAGGATTCGATCCCACCGTCATTATCGGCACAAAGCTCCGTGAATTTGCCAATCCGTACGCATGGCGGGATCTTTGGCTCTCACCCGAGAATAGAAGTCTCGGCTCGAATTTTAGGGTGGGGTCATCGCCGATTCTCGTCATTGAAGCGGACGAATGGAACGGTTCTTTTTGGAACCATACGCCGGCGCTCACTGTCCTTACCAACGTGGACAAAGAACACCTTGACTCCTATAAAACAGAAGCGGGAGTACGCGCGGCATTTAGAAAATTCCTCCTTCGGACGCGGCCCGGCGGGCGAATTGTTGTGAATATCGATGACAAACCGGCACGCGACCTGGTAGATAGCTTGAAGAAAAAATATCCGGGCCGATTTAAGCAGAACGTCCATTCGTATTCGGTATCCGAAAATACGGCCCCTGAAATCCGCGCCGCTATCCGCCTTCCCGGAAAACATGGCGCTTCAAACGCCCTTGCCGCGTATACTGTTGCAAAAATTTTGAATGTCCCTGATGAAGTAACTAAACAGACTCTTTCTGAATTTGAAGGAGCGTGGCGGCGATTCGAATACATTGGGACGCTGAGCGGATCGCCGGTCATTGCCGATTACGCGCATCACCCAACCGAAGTCAAAAAAACCCTGGAGGCGGCGCGAACCCGATTTGGCAAAAAGAAGCTTATTACCGTCTTCCAGCCCCACCAGATCGAACGAACTCGTGCGCTATTTCAAGATTTTCAGAAAGCTTTTGGTGATGCCGATATCGTATGCTTTATTGATATTTACGAAGTTGCCGGCAGGGAACGAGGAATCCGGAATTCAAAAACAAGCGCGTTCAAGCTTGCCCAGTCACTGGCAAAAAACGGAGCAGACGCGCGCTATATTCCGTACCCGAGCAAACTCAAAGAATTTCTCACGACGGAAGCGGGCTCAAATTCCGTTATCCTCATGCTCGGCGCCGGTTCGATTTGGAATATAAGCAAAGAAATTGTACAATAAATAGCTGTGTAAACTCCGGCAATTCATGAACTTATCGCCATCAACAAAACAAATAACGCTTGCGGTTGCGCTCTCTGCCATAATTTTGTCGGCGGTTTTTGCAGCCGGAGTATTCATAGGGTTTGAGCGAAAGGCCGCAATTGAACAGGTGAGTGGGGTTAGCGCGCCGGAAACCGGAAAACCGTCCGAGGTTGATTTTTCCCTGTTTTGGAAAGTTTGGGCGCGCCTTCAAGAAAAATATGTTGATCGCTCGCACATCGATTCGCAAAAGCAGGTTTGGGGGGCAATTTCCGGAATGGTGCGCGCTTTGGGTGATCCGTATACGAACTTTCTCCCGCCGGAAGATACAAAACAATTTCAGGAGGATTTAAACGGGGAATTCGGGGGGATAGGAGCAGAGCTTGGAATACGAAAAGAAGTACTTACCGTGATCACGCCGCTGAAAAATTCTCCGGCCCAGCGCGCAGGCTTAACGGCTGGCGACAAAATAATCAAAATCGACGAAGAAGTCACTACCGGGCTTTCACTCGAAGGCGCGGTGCGCCTGATTCGGGGCGAAAAAGGAACTCCGGTTAAACTCTCTGTCCTGCGAAACGGGGAGGAAGCGCATGAATTTACAATCATCCGCGAAACAATAGTAATTCCGACGATTGAAACCAAAGAGCTTGGCAACGGCGTCTTCTACATACGGCTATTCAGCTTTAACGGGCCATCGCCTCAAATCTTCCGTGAAGCCGTTGGCGAATTCCTCGGGTCAAAAAATACAAAACTGGTACTTGATCTTCGCGGAAATGCGGGAGGGTTCCTCAACGCGGCGGTCGACATCGCCTCGTGGTTCCTGCGAGCAGGGGAGGTGGTTGCACGGGAAAAATACGGAGACGGTTCAGAAGATAATTATCGTTCAATCGGCAGGCGGCTTCTCGAGGACATTCCTACGGTAGTCCTAATTGACCAAGGATCAGCTTCAGCCTCTGAAATTCTTGCCGGCGCCCTTCGAGATGTTCGCGGAATCAAACTCGTCGGGCAAAAATCGTTTGGAAAAGGATCGGTCCAAGAGCTGGTTGAACTTGATGACGGCGCGTCACTGAAGGTAACTATTGCAAAATGGCTTACCCCGTCAGGTAAAACCATCGACGGGGAGGGGTTGGAACCGGATGTAGTTGTTGAAATAAAAAAAGAAGATACCGAGGAAGGAAAAGATCCGCAGTTAGATAAGGCGGTTGAGATATTAAAAGAATTATAAATTTGGGGGCCCCACACAAAAAATTTCCTGCCCCGATTCAATCAAAAAGGCGCGCCACAGCACGCCGTAAATAATGGTCGTATATTTTTATCTCTCGGTGTAATAAATTTGGAGAGCTGGGCCAGAACCATGGCCGCTAGCGTGCTGTTCCACAGGAACGATACAAAGAATTTTCTTATCTGCAAATTTACGTGCGATATATTCTTTTACCGAGATACCGACAAAACGCCGTGCTTGACTATCAAAAAAGTACACATAAATCCTGGAGAAATTTTGATGGTCTACTTCTAACTTAACCTCGTCTAGATACACAACATCAGCCGTGATTAAACCAGAACAATTTGTATCCGAGGCGTTTGCGCCATGATCGCCAGCATAAACGGGAGCAATCAGAATCGCAGTTAGTATGACTGTGATGCCGAAAACGACCCGGTAAATGAACATATTTCTCCTCCAGGGTTTAAAATTTCAAAATACCAACATAGTGTTCAAATGGTAACACGGGGTATAAAAATGTCAAAGGAGTTGGAAATAAAAATAGCCGGTTGGATACAGGGGGCGTTTTTTAGAATATGAAAGTTATATTTTTACAAGATATAGCAAAACTTGGTAAAAAACATGAAGTTAAGGATGTAAGCGACGGATACGCGCGGAATTTTTTGTTGCCGAGAGGTCTCGCAAAACCCGCCGGTGATACGGCATTAAAAGCCGTTGCCAAAGAAAAAGCTGTGGCCGGTCAAAGGGCGGCTGAAGAAAAAAAGCACTATGAGAACATTTCAAAAATGCTTGCTGATAAAGCTATTGTTATAAAAACCAAAGTAGGGGAGCGGGGAAAGGCGTTTGGCGCCGTGACCGCCGCACGCATCAATGACGCCCTAAGGCAAGAAAATATTTCAATTGAAAAAGAGTGGATCCTCCTCGATCATCCGATTAAAAAAACCGGAGAAGTAATAATTCCGGTGAGGTTTCCGCACGGGATTACCGGCGAAATCAGAATCAATATTATAGGAGAATAAAAAACGATAACTAAACCGCGAGAACATTGATAACACTAACTCGTCTCATTCTTCCGTTGAATTTTGTTTTCCGCCTTTCTGTAAACTTCACAACGCCGGAGTGCATTGCATACAGCGTATCGTCTCCGCCTCTTTTCACATTCTTTCCAGGGTAAAACTTCGTCCCTCGCTGGCGAATTAAAATAGAACCGGCATTCACGCGTTCTCCATCGAATTTTTTAACCCCCAGGTATTTGGGCCCGGAATCCCGGGCATTTTTTGCAGCTCCGGAAGATTTTGTATGTGCCATTTTTGCCAGCGAGTCCGTTAGGACGAGATGTTGCAAAAATGAGCATCCCGTACTAAAATTTATCGGACTAAGTTAGATGCGAATTGTTAATTTTAAGTAAGCTCCCGGCCAAACTTATACAGGCTGGATGTAAATTTTAGTGCGGGATGCCATCTGCCCTAGATGGAGCTGGGTCAGACTTGGCGAAGCGCGCCATGCCTTATTTACAAAAGCCATAAAAGGGCGGGGTGCCAATACTTAATATTTTTTATGCTATCAAACCACCTCAAAAAACTCAATACCCTTCTTTCCGCGCACAAAACCGATCTTTCGGTAGCGTTTTTAATTTTTCTGGCAAGCATGGCCAGTTTCGGCCTTGGCCGCCTTTCATCCGTATGGCCGAAAAAAGAGCCGATCACCGTTACGGAAAATGATAAATTACAAATGCTGAATGCTGAATCAAAAAACAGGCGAAATGTTGCGGCTTCATCATTCATCATTCAGAATTCAGCATTAAGCAAATATGTTGCATCAAAATCAGGCAGCGCGTATCATTTTCCATGGTGCGCCGGAGCGCAAAAAATAAAAGATAAAAATAAAATCTTGTTTAATTCAAAAGAAGAAGCGGAAAAAGCCGGATACAAACCGGCAGGGAACTGCCCGGGGTTATAGTCTTTATTAACCGGGGCTTACTTTTTTCTGGCTCGCAGTTAAAACCGTAAATTCTTTGATAAGAACCCTCGCGGCTTCAATTTCTTGGCGAATATGCGGAGGTAGTTGTTTCTCCACTAATTTTAATTTCTTATCATCGGCTTCCAGTATATCCTCCCATTTACCGAGCGGTTCAAGAATAGCGCGCACTTTTTCAAAATCATACGCGAACCTCTTTTGCAGCGATTTTGAGATAAAACCGCCCTCGCCGAACACTCGATCATAACCGCCGCGTTCCATGTATTCCCGTATTTTTTGCTTCAGTTCAGCCATTCGCGCTTCTGTAGCGGCATTATTTTTAACTAAATCAAAATACTCCTTAAGCGCCGCGTCAATTTCCTCTTGATTCTTGATTCCTGGATCCTGACTCCGGTATAAATGCTTCCACGCCGGACATATGGGCTTAAACGCGCACCAGTCGCAAAGAGGGGAGGGATTTGGTTCAAAACGCTCTGCGGCCCCAAGTTTCTTCGCGATTTCCCGGATGGCATCAAGGACGCCCTGCCGGGTCAACTCGATTTCTTCCTGCGTTCGCGCGGTTGAGAGTTTTTCGCCGTGCTTCAAAAAGTAAAGAGAAAGTTTAATGTGGCTCGGCTCCAATTGAGGCCATTTTTTTTGAAGGCCGAGGTGATACAAAGAAAGCTGAAAATCTGCATCGACTTTTTCCTGCGACGGCAGTTTCTTTGCGGTTTTATAATCAATGATTTCAAACGTACCGTCTTCTAACTTGTCGATCCGGTCGATTTTCCCGGCCAGGGTATGCGTTTCGCTGGAAATTGGATCCTCAATCAGCACCTCGAATTTCGATTCCAAATCCACTACTGAAAAATTCCAAGGGGCATTTTTTGCATAGAAATTTTTGAGCATGCCAAGGGCGCTTTCGCGATATGCTTCTCGTTCCGCATCCTGCCAATTCATGCTTTTTGCATCAAAATTTTCACGAAAATACGCCGCAACCTGACCAAGGGTAGGGTAGAGCGGATCACGGCTGAACATAAATTTAAGCGCGTCGTGAACCAAAGTGCCAAAAATCGCCTCCTTGCTCTTTGGAGCCCGAATCCTATCGATTTCTTGAAATTTGTACTTCTGCGGGCACTGTCGGTAGGTGTCCAACGCAGAATACGAGGTACGCATAAATCAATAGATCAATAAAAATACGTCGTAAACACGATATAGCCGTCGACAAAAAGACCGGCTATGCCAACGGCAAAAAGAAAAAAGAGAGACCACCGCGGAAGTGGTCTTCTGAATCTTAAACCCCAAACGGCAAGAACGATAATAAAGCCAAAAACCAAAATACCAAAGATGTCAAAAAATTGCGGTTGCGGTATGGACATAAGGGAATATGAGCAGGTGAGTGTTGTTTTTTTGGTCTTTTTGTAAAAAGGCAACGTCGCACAATCATACTTTTGCGACGTTTATTTTATATCCCATCGATTAATTGGCGGATTATGCGGGCGATGCCCTCAAGGACTATTACGAAAATTTTCCCGATAAACTGAAAAAACTTCAAGAGATCCACACCTGTTTCTTTGGTTATTTGAACATTAAGCTCGGAAACTTTTTCCGGGTCAACTTCAACTTCTCTTACTCCCGTACCCGGCAATGGCACTTTAACATACTGCTGGAGCGTATTAAACAGCTTTTCCGGCTGAAGAATTTGCAAAATAGCATCCCGCGCTGTTGGCTTGTTTCCTGCGGAGGGCGCTTCCAAAACGATTAATTCTTGACCCTGAGCATATAAAAATCCGCATGGAACCGCGACAACTGCCGCTGAAATGGACAAAACAATAAATATGTTTTTCATATAATGGCTCGCAAAGTGCCACCCTTATTATACCTCCGCCTTAAAGATAATCCAAAGGGTTAAGATAAGCGCTGGTAGGCGCAATCGGCAGCGTCATTTGGCGGCCGCACACACGGGACCGAATCGAAGTAACTTCTACCGCGTTAGCGACAAAAGCTCCGAAATGGAGATGAGGGCCGGTTGCATAGCCGGTTTTCCCTGAAAACCCGATTCTGTCCCCACGCGCCACTTCTTGTCCCGTTGATGCATGGATTGCCGAAAGGTGCGTGTAAAGAGTTGCAAGGTTATTGGGATGACGGATTAAAATCCATTTTCCATATGAGGCGCCGCGGCACCCGATATCCGTATCCCCAACCGCAGTTATCACGCCGCCGTCTGCCGCAAACACCGGCGTTCCAATATCCGCCCGCAGGTCAACGCCATTATGCCCTTTACCGTTATAGCCGCCGCGCCGGGCAAAATCCGTATTGCCAAAATACTGCGTGATGCAATTTTTTGCTCCTTGGCCGCCATTCCAACACGACTTCAATGAAATGTCGGAAAGGGGCCAACCCAAAATGCCGGAGCCGCGCAAAGGAATCGAAGACGGATCCAGCGTAAAGCCGATTTTTTGCTCAATTTCCTGAATTTCGTTTTCGAGCGCGGCCCTCTTTTTTTCTTGCTCCTGAAGAAGAGCTTGATACTTTTTCTCTTGATTTTGAGTTTCCTGAAGAAGTTGCGCTTGTTCTTTGCGTTCCACGGCATGAAGACTTCTTTCATCAGCCAAAGTCCTCAAAAGCCCCGCAAGTTCCTGATTCTTTGCTTTTGCCGCCTCATTGGATTCTTCTAAACCTTGTTTTAACACGCGCAGTTCAACGAGTTTTTTCTGGAGTTCGCCTTCAAAACTGATAATTGAATAAAATGAATTAAAAAAACCGGCAAGCGATTTATATTTTGCAACCAGCTGCAGCAGCCCTTCTTCATCTTGCCGGGAAAGAGAAACCATCAACGCCGCAAGCGAAACCCGCGAATTGCCTATTGCTCCGGCTTTCCCCCTTATTTCACCATCAAGCTCCCGTATTTCAAGCCGGGTTCTCGCTATCCGGGTTTCCGCAAGCCGGATGCTTGAATTGATCTTTTTAAGCGTCAAGTCGATTCTCGAAACGGCCGTTTTCAGGGTCTGGGATTCCTGCTCCTTTTCAGCAAGCCGCTTCCGATACTCCTGAATCTCTTTTTCAATTGCGGCAACTTCTTCGTTCTTTTGATCAATCTCTTTCCGGAGGTCGTCCGCCACCGAAGCCCGGCCTGCGACAGAAGTTGTAAAAAATACAGCAGCGGCGGCTACCGTAACAAAAACTATACGCATGGAATTAAAACGCCGCATGTTTTTATTACAAAATTTTCTTTGCCCGCTCCAACCGTTTAAGTGTTTCTTCCGCTCCAAGAATTTCAATGATATCAAAAGGTCCCGGCGACGCCTTTTTTCCGGTAAGCACGACCCGAAGCGGCCAAAGAATTGAACCCTTATCCCCCTCCCCTATTGCCTCTAAAAATATCTTTTCGATCTCGATTTTTGATTTTGGATTTTGGATTTTGGATTTGATTACTTTTTCAGAAAATTCAAGCGAGGTTAAAATTTCTGTTTCGGTAATATTCTTCCAACGCAGCAACTCCTTATCATACTTTGGCATTCTGAAAAAATATTCAGTCTTCTCCCCTATCTCGGACAGTTTCTTTAAACGCGGTTGTTCGAGCGCCACGACTTTTTCAACATATTCGTTTTGAAATTGGTCGTTTGGAATTTTAAATTGCAAAAAATCGCAAAGATACGGCAGACAAAGCTTTGTAAGTTCTTCTTGTGTTTTTTTGCGTATATATTCCCCGCTCAACCAATCAAGTTTTTCAATATTGAAGACAGCTCCTGATTTTTGAACTTTGGCAATATCAAAAACTTGAGCCAACTCGTTAAGCGCGAATACCTCTTGATCCGTCCCGGGGTTCCAGCCAAGAAGCGCCATAAAATTTATCAACGTCTCCGGCAAATAACCCTGCTCGCGGTACTCAGTAATTGATGTTACCCCATGCCTTTTGGATAATTTTGAACGATCCGGCCCTAAAATCAAAGGAAGATGTGCATATAAGGGTTGAGGGAATCCAAGCGCTTCGTTCAGTAGTATGTGTTTTGGTGTATTTGCAATATGGTCTTCACCGCGAATAATGTGAGATATTTTTGTCTCCGCATCATCAACTACCACCGCAAGATGATATAATGCCGAGTCCATTTTTCTGGCAACTGAAAAGTCGCCGATCAAATCGCTTTCAAAAACAAGTTCCCCGCGTATTATGTCGGTGAATGTAATTTTTCTTCCAGCCGGGGTTTTGAAACGAATCACATGATCGGTTTTGGTTTGAGCAAGGGTTTCCGCTTCTCTGGCTTCCATTTCGCGATATTCACAAAAATGAAGGGGGGGCAATTTTTTCTCAAGCAGTTTTTGCTTCTCCTCCTCTAATTCTTTTTGCGAATGGAAACAATAAAAAGCTTGACCTTGAGAAAGCAACTGCTGGATATAATTTTTGTACGACTCGGTTCTATCGCTTTGGCGATACGGCGCATACGGGCCGCCAACCTCCGGACTCTCGTCGGCATCAATCCCAAGCCACCTTAACGAATCTAAGATATCTTTTTCATATTTGGGATCTGATCGCTCAAGATCAGTGTCTTCAATTCTCAATACAAAAACGCCGCCATGCTTTTTGGCGAAAAGATAATTAAAAAGCGCGGTTCGTGCGGTTCCGATATGCAGATTTCCGGTTGGACTTGGCGCTATGCGCGTGCGAATACTTGACATATTTTATTTTTTATGATATCTTTAACTAATACAAGTTTAGGTTCGTCAACCCTGACATATACACATAAGGAGGGTGATATGGAACCTCGACCAATTGATTTCTTGCTTCTTGGCGGCATTTTGTGGTTCCTAAAAGCTCTTTTGGTACTGGTCGCTGTCGTTCTTGTTTACGGTCTTGTAGATGCCGCCAGAGATGCCTACCGACACAAGAAAACGCAAGAAAACAGCAGGTTATGGAAAAGACCTTACCGCCACCTTAGGTAACATCCGACAGAACGGCGGCAAGAAAACCAAGCTGTAGGGCCACTCGCGTGAGCCCTATTTATTTTATTATCCCTGTTCGGCACTCGGTGTCGAACAAAGGATTATTCTTCCCTGTGTTCAGCCAAAATCTCCCTTGGCTTTGCCCCGTCACCCGGCCCTATCACTCCCCTCTCTTCAAGAATATCGAGAAGGCGTGCGGCGCGAGCGTAGCCAACTTTCAGTCTCCGTTGAAGATAAGAAGCGGATGCCTTCCCCGCTTTCACGACCAGATCGCGCGCTTCGTCATACAATGGATCGCCGTCTTCATCATTATTCGCAAATTCGTCAAAATCAAGCTCCGATTGCGTAAATGCCGGATCGCTTTCAAAAATCTCTTCGCCGGAAGCAACATCGTCACCGGCTTCTTTTTTTAAGAAATCAGTAACTTTTTTAACTTCCTGCTCGGATACGAAACCGCCCTGAATTCGCTTCGGCTTTGCCGCGTCTCCGGCGAGAAAAAGCATATCGCCATTTCCCAAAAGTTTTTCCGCCCCGGCCATATCAAGAATTGTTCTTGAATCAACCTGGGAAGCGACCTGGAATGCAATTCTTGAGGTGATATTCGCCTTAATAAGGCCGGTAAGAACCTCAACCGAGGGCCGTTGGGTAGAAACAATCAAATGAATGCCTACTGCCCGAGCCATTTGGGCAAGACGAATTATTGACCCCTCGACTTCGCGCGGAAATGAAACCATGAGATCGGCAAGTTCGTCGATCACAATAACAAGATACGGCATAAGTTCCTCCGGCTCGGGATTTTTTCCAGCCGAATTGTTGAACCCGGCGATATCGCGAACGCCGGCTTCAGAAAGCCGTTCATACCTCCGATCCATCTCTTTGACTGCCCACCGCAAAGCCATAATTGCTTTTTTAGAATCGGTGATCGGAGACGTAAGAAGGTGCGGAATGCCGGAATAAGCGGAAAGCTCAACTCTTTTCGGATCAATAATCAACAGTTTCAGGAACTCCGGAGGGTTCCGATAAAAAAATGATGTAATAAGGGAATGAATGGCTACCGATTTGCCGGAGCCGGTTGATCCGGCAACAAGAAGGTGCGGCATTTTGGCAAGATTCGCAAAAACCGGCGTTCCGGTTACATCGCGTCCGAGCGCAAAAAGGAGTGGGGCCGGAGAATCTTGGTAAGTACGATCTTCAAACAAACTTCTTAATCCAACAAGGGCTATGGAGCGATTTGGTATTTCTATCCCGACAAGCGACTTTCCCGGTATCGGCGCTTCTATTCGTATCGGATGCGCGGCAAGGGCAAGCGCTAAATCATTATGGAGCGCGACAATTCTGGAAAGCTTTACGCCTTCAGCGGGCTTCAGCGTGTATTGCGTAACCGTAGGACCGACCGAAACATCGCCCATCTCGACGTCAATTCCGAAATTCTGAAGGGTACGGCGGATGATATTTGCATTCGCCCGGATATCGCCGGAAGAAGGCGTGCCGCGATCATTCTGCAAAAGCTCAAGCGGCGGTTTTTTATAACCAAAGCGGCTTTTCCTGGGCTTTGGACTAAACTCTTCTTCATCATCAGCCGTTTTTACCGTTTGAGAAGCCGCGTCAACCGTTCCCGGATTTGCCGCTTCGACAGTATGAGACGCTGCTTTTTGAAAATTGCCCTTTAGCTCCGCTGCGGCGTTCTTTACGTGTTCCGCAAGTTCTTTCAACCCTTCCGCCGTTTCGCGCACAAAAGCGTTTTCTGAAGAATCTTTTTCTTCCGCCTCTTCAGACTCTTCTTCCTCGGACTTAGGCCGGAGAAACGAGATATTCAGCATCATTAAAAACCCGGTAACGAATACACCGGCTTCAATAATAACCGCGCCCCAGAAATCAAAAATTTTAAAAATCGGCCAATTCGCATAGTGCCCTATTGCGCCGCCGGTTTTTTGGGCAAAAAATAAATCCGTCAACATAAGAACGGAAACAAAAAAGAATGCTCCGCCTACTAATGTAGTGGCGTACAATTTTCGGCCGAAACCAAAGACAAATGAGAAGCCAACAAGAACAAAAGTGACCGGGGCCAAAAAGTACGCTTGCCCGACGAGAAAAACGAGGAGCTGGCGAAGAAACCTTCCCAAGAACCCGGCCATTCCCCAATACGCAAGGAGCGTGAGTGCCGCAAATACAAAGAAAAAAACGGCAACAATGCTCCGCTTGGTGTGCGGATCAAGGTCGTCATGCCATTTTTTCTTCGGCTTGCCGCGCTCAACAACTTTTCTTATTATTTTCTCTTTACGTACTGACATGTTTTTAGAAGCTGATAAACACGGATGACAACGCGGATTAACGCGGATTAACGCGGATCTGCCTACCATCCGCGTTGCTATCCGCATAAATCCGCTTCTACAATTGGCATTTCTGCCCCATCACGATTGTAAACTCTTCATCGGGTTTATCATGGTTATGCATTTCCAGCTCCGTAATCCCCACAAAACGCGGATCAAAAATCAACTGCTCTCCCGGGGAAATTGCGCCGTAATCAGGCCCCGAATCCTTATCAGGCCGATGAGGGCTTATGCCGATCCGGAGAGGAAAAAGGGAGCTGTTCCGAAGGACAACAATACACCCTGCAGCCCCGCCTCCTTCGACCGAAATGCGGGACGGCTGAAAACCGTCTTGATAAACAATAGACGAAATCAGCTCATTCGCCTTCAGTGTTCGAAACTCGACCGGAGTCCCTTTGATATCGGGTAGAGGTGAACGAGGCTCCGGCAACGGACTTTCCTGCCGAGATGCTTCGCCATTTCCCCCGCCGTCACCCTTCTTTTTCAAAAATTCATTTACCCCAAAAACCAAAAGAACGGAAAATGCCATTACAGCAGCAAAAAATATGATAATTTGTTTAATACTCAGGGCTCTCACTGCAGCCAGTATACCAAAAAATAAGGATTTTTTCCAAACCCGGCGTATGGGTGTACAATAAAGGTGGATAAAGAAAAACTATGAAAGGATTTTTTGCTGCCATCATCTTGCTTTTCATTTTGGGGGTTGTATTCACCGACCTCCCGGCGGATTTCGCAAAACTCATCAACGAATCGGTTGATGTTAAAGGGCTGTTTCAGGAACGCGTCAGTCAGCCGTTAATCAACAAAATTTCAAACCGCGCAAATCCAGAGAGGGTGCGCGAAGAATTGATTAATAAAATAGAAAAATCGTTAAAAACGCTCGATGAGGAGATAAAAAATCTCCCGTCGCCTACAAAAAAAGAAGAAACCCGCCAGGAACTCATTCGTGAGGCCGAAGACCTTCTGGAAAAACTGCGAGCCAACAACGCCGATAACGGGCTTGTCCGCGAAACCGCGGAGAAACTCATCTCAAGCATTCTTTCCTCAAACAACATATGCACCGAAAAACCATGATACGCATCGGGGCCTATGCATTGCTCTTTATCGCCGGCTTTGTAGCAATATCGATCTGGAGCACGTGGTCGGCTACGCACCAAAAAACAATTGAAAGCGGATTGACCCCCGAAGATTTCAAGTTTGCCTTTGAAAATCTAACACTCGTAACCGAAGATAATATTCCGATCGCCGGATGGTTCATTCCGGCTCCGGATCCAGCAGAGAAAAAACCGGCGCTTGTTATTCTCCACGGCTACCCGGCAGAAAAAGGCGACATGCTTTTTATCGCCTCCGGCCTCCACCAAAGTTTCAACATACTTCTTATTGACCTCCGTTCGTTCGGAAAATCCGGCGGCTCATTCACCACTCTTGGAAATAAAGAACGCTTTGATCTTTCTGCCGGGCTTGATTTCCTGGAATCGCGCGGATTCTTGAAGGCGGGAGTGCTCGGCTTTTCGCTCGGCGGAGCAACGGCAATCCTTGGCGCTGCGCGCGACAAACGAATCGCCGCAATAGTTTCTTACGCCTCATTTGCGGACCTTACACTCCTTGGACGCGAACTGTATCGCACGCTCCCCGTCCTTCGATACCCTCTGGTTGAACTTATGAAGTTATGGGGCAAACTGTTTTGGAATATCGACTCCATATCTTCTCCGGCCGCTACCGCGCAGCACCTCGCGATACCGGTAATGCTCGTTCACACAAAACAGGATGAACAAATTTCTTTCCGGCACGCAGAAATTTTACGCGATGCACTTCAAAACAACAAACGGGCTGAATTTTTCTTTCCGGAAACGGGACGCCATGGTGAACTGCCGTCGGATTTTGAAGAACGAGTGAAAACTTTCTTTCTTCAGTACTTGTAATCCACGGGTGCTAACTTATAAAAATCATCGTAACGACTTTTAACCAACCGGTCACAAGTTATCAAAATGAAATAACGAATAAAAAAATAAAGGCGGGTCCGTTTGGATCCGCCGCTTTTTTTGTTGGTTGTTCTCAAAGAACGGGTGAAGCGAAAAGAGTCTTTGCCAAGCGCTCGGAGCGTTTTGGCTTCTCGATGTTGCCGGGCTCTGTGAGGCCCGCCTGGCGAAAACTCCTCTCGAAGGTGCTTCTAATTTAATTATAGAGTCACAAGCGACCTACGCGCAAATTCAAACTGTGGATAACTCCCGATTTTCTCTACGAGCCTTTAGCGAGTAGCAAGAAAATCGAGGACCCCGCACCAATTTTGCCATCGCTAGACTACAAACCGCTAGAAATAAAGACCAATATTCACTATTGGTTGCGAAGCGCGTGTGCCGAACCCCGCGTAGAGCAAAGCTCACTACGGGGCAAATCTCTAAAGTAAGGGCGACCTGCCCCGTAGGGAACGCGAAGCGTTATCCTTCGGGGAGCGCTTCGCTATGATAAAACTCGCAAAATTTGGTGCGGGGTTACTAACGACGGTCGAGGAGCGTATTGCGTCTCATAAAATACGGCCGCAAACGCTCTACCGTGCTCTTCCATAGTTGCTTATCGAGTTCCGGGTCCATATTCCGCCAATTTGCGCGCTCCGGACGGCCTAAAAGCTCTGCCGCGACTGTACGAAAGTATTGCGGAGGCGCCGGAGGATTCCAGCAAACCATCACTTTTCCACTCGGGGTTGTCCAAAAAAGATATGGGCGCGGATTATCTTCATAAAGTGTTCGCAAATGCGCCGCATACTTAAGCTCCTGAATCTTCGCTTTGGGAAAATCAATACGAACTTTGGGAGTAAAATCAATCACCGCTGGCAGAACATGAAGGTGCGCGTGTTT